>CALDID010000211.1 GCA_937901865.1 uncultured Treponema sp. | reverse complement strand
ATGTTACAGCCGAAGCCGACGATAAACCGAGCGAATACAAGTTCAATTTCAACAAAATCCGCGTGATTAACACCGTGAGCGGCAAGACTATGCAGACAAGTACATTGAGCAAAGTACAGCCGAGAACGATGTTACCAGTTCAAGATTTGCGAGAATTTGCAGGTATTAAAGTAAAAGAGCAAGCAAGATTTGACCCGAAAAAATATCCTGTTGAAGTCTATATGGCAAAAGGTAAACAGAGAGCAGAAGCTGAAAAACTTGTTGCAAGAGATATTGCATTTGCTAAGTTCTTAGGAAATGCAAAAATGATTGAAATCCCAAATCAAGACTTTGCAATGCTTAACACGGAAGTAACTCAGAAAATTTATACTGCTGTTATGGGTGAAAATCCGAGTTGGTTCAAAGGCGATGATTTACCTGTTGAAAGCGTGAGCTGGTATGACGCAATTTATTTCTGTAATGAGTTGAGCGAAAAATTAGGCTTAACTCCTGTTTACGCAGTAAATGGAAATACAAATGTTGCAAGCTGGGGATATAAACCTCATCATAAAGAATATTATAGAATAGAAGGTTTAATTACTCAGAATTTAAAAGCTAACGGCTTTCGGCTTCCGACAAATGATGAATGGGAGTATGCTGCAAACGGTGGAGAGGATTACGAATATGCAGGAAGTAATAATCTTGACGAAGTGGGCTGGTATACTAAAAACAGCGGTAGCAAAACGCACCCTATTGCACAAAAAAAGGCGAACGGCTATGATTTGTACGATATGAGCGGTAACGTCTGGGAGTGGGTGTGGGATTCCTGCGGCGACAACCGCCGTTATTTCCGTGGAGGCGCTTGGGGTAGCAGAAATTACCAATGCTTGGTTAGCCACAGGGACTGGGATAATGAGTCCTTTTATGACGACTATCTTGGCTTTCGCGTGGTGTGTTCTAAGTAAGCGAGCTGTAGCGGTGGAATAATGGTATACACGCAGGAGCAATATAACTTCTGTGTGTAGTCAAAGCTATTTTTGCTAAGAAAAGATTTCTGGAGGACAATTTATGTGCAAGATAGTATGTAGCTGTGGCAAAATCGTGGTTATTTTAGTAATAATTGCTATCCTTGGGTTCTCACGTATTGTATTGAAAAAGGCGTTCGATACAAAGGATTTTGTTTTTTATCAGTATTCAGAAGCATCTAGTGTAACACCATCTTACTCTTCAACTTCAGAGGGAGAACTTTCTGTGCAAAGTAAAAACTCTTGCCAATCTGCAACTGTGAAAAAGCCTGCTACCACTGTAGTAAATGCTAAAATAGATACTTCTAGTAATAGAAATGGTCGTGTATTTTTGTACCACATTCTCTGTATTATATACATTTGTGCTTTAGCAACAACAATCACAACATTGCTTGTAATGCTTTTGAAAGATGATTCTGCTATACGCTATGAAAAATTAGATATGCTCAAGGAAGCTTCAAAGACATTTAACTGCCAAAATTTTAACGAATATGAAGAAACTTCTACTAGTGAAACAAATGGTGAAACAAAGGATTCTAAAAAAACGATTACGACAACAAAAAAATCCATAAAAAAAGACCTGATAAAGCATTATATGTCTTGCATTTCGGAGATTTAGAAATATGGAACTTTCAGATATAATTTCTATCTTTGTCGCCATACTCGCTCTAATCGTAGCAATTTATGTTCCTGAAAAAATCAAATTGGAACAAATGTATACACAGCTATTGTCTGACTATTGCGGTTATGATTTTGGGGCTGCTGTAATGGGCGTTATCTTTTTCTTTCACGAAGATTGTAGCTGTGATGTTGAGAAAATCGAAGAAAAATATACAGAATGTTTTGTGAAAAAGTTTAAGGGTAGCAGAAAAAGTGGCAATGAAATATCTAATGACCAAAATCTGCATTATCAGCGGCGATTGCTGACGCAATTTTATTATCTTCTTGACCAGTGTGCAAGAAGTCGTTTTATCGGTAAAAAGCGAGTACAGAAAGATTTTTCATCAAAAGAAGCAAACTTGCTGAAAGTCTTGTATTATATGAATGAAGCGGCAAGTTCTGACGGCGTTTTTATGGACATTTCTACAGCTGACCGTATTCCGCCGAATGCAAAAAGCATAAATGTATACATAAAACACATTTACGATTTACTAAGAAAATCAAAACCGTATATTAGATAAACGCTTCTTTCGTATAAGTACTATACAGAAATGGTATGATGAAAATAAAGGAAAAGTTGAAATTGCGCAAAAAGAGCCTGCGTTGTGTTCAGTGGCGATTTTTAGCGCAATTTTTTTTTATCAACTTGCTTTGTGCGCTCGATTTTCCCGAAGTTATCGGAAGCGGATTCAGAGAGATTACACAAAAGGAGAAACGAATTTAATTCGGATTCTCATCGCAATAGATGAGAAGATAGACGCAGCCGATATTCTGCGAGAAAGCAAACCGCACATACAATACAGAACATCGCAGACTATGTGAAAAAAGAGAGGGAAAAAAGGCTGTGAGTTCTGTACAAATACTTCATAAAGTGCTATATTGTTAAAG
>CALDID010000210.1 GCA_937901865.1 uncultured Treponema sp. | reverse complement strand
AGCCATTTTTACTAGCTTTCACTATACAGTTACTCGCCACTCGAGCTAGAAAGGCACGCACAGCGTGTTTTGAAAGACCGCCAACTTGTCGGAACTCGCTTTGAAAAGTCGCCTGAGGCGGTCGGTTGCGCCGTTTAAGAGTATCGGCGTGATTTGCAGAAAAAACGAGAGTTACAACACATTGTAAAAAAAACGTATATCGGCTATACTCTATATATATGAGTACGAGATGTTTTACAATGTTGAAGCCGGGGGTTTTGAACCGCCGACTTGTTGGTGAAGTTATCAGCCGCTTCGAGAAAAAGGGCTTGAAACTGGTCGCGTTAAAAATGATGCAGATTTCTCCAGAACTTGCATCAAAGCACTACGCCGAGCATAACGGCAAAGATTTTTATAATGCGCTGGTGAGCTACATCACGAGCGCGCCTGTGGTGGCGATGGTGTGGCAGGGCGACGACTGCGTGCAGATTGTGCGCAAAATGGTGGGCGCAACAAGCCCCGCGAAAGCCGAGCCCGGCACAATCCGCGGCGATTACTGTATGCATACAAATCACAATATCATTCACGCTTCCGACAGCGACGAGTCAGCCGCTCGCGAAATTTCTTTGTTCTTTAAGGACGAAGAAATCTTCGATTGGGAAGACAACGCGGAAAACTGGTTTTAAGGCGGCATAATTATGGGTGGAAAAACAGTTGGTGTAATTGGAGCTGGTGCATGGGGAAGCGGGCTTGCACAAGCATTGGCGCGCGGCGGACATTCCGTCGAGATTTGGGCATTAGAGAAAGACGTTGTTGACGACATCAATAACGCTCACGAAAACAAGCGGTATCTGCCGGGATTCCCACTCTCTGAGAACTTAACAGCGTCTACCGACATCAAAAAAGTGGCTGCGGGAAAAGAGTTCTTGATTCTTGCAAGCCCGTCATTGTATTTGGCATCGACCATCAAGCAGATTCTCGATGTTGAGGGCATTGCGGACGGCTCGACGTGTATCGGCGTGCTTACCAAGGGCTTTATTCCGAGCGAAGACGGTCCAAAGCTGATTTTGGAAACGATTGAAAAAGTATTGCCGAAAAGCTACGAAAAGAGCCTTGTCTATATCGCAGGACCGAGCCACGCAGAAGAAGTCGCGATGGGCAAAATCACGGGACTTATCGCCGCGAGCGAAAACCCGAAGAACTCGATTCGCTTCCGAGAACTGCTCCGTGTGCCGCGATTGATGGTGTATTCCAGCCTCGACGTTATCGGTGTGCAGATTTGCGCGGCGGCAAAGAACATCATCGCGGTCGTGTACGGCTCGATGGACGCGGTGGCGGAAAACTCCGATTGCTTTGGCGACAACACCGAAAGCCTGCTTCTTGCGGCGGGATTGAACGAGATTCAGACTTTGGGATTTGCTCTTGGAGCAACGCACGCAGAAACGTTCACGTCAATTGCAGGCGTGGGCGACCTCGATGTAACGTGCCGCTCAAAATACGGGCGTAATCGTCGCTTTGGTCAAGACATCATCAAAACCGATATTCTCGACAAGTTCAAAGACCTTGATGACTTAATTGCGCGCATTGGCGAAATCGGTTATTTGCCAGAAGGCGCAGTCGCGTGCAAATATGTCCACGAAATTGCGGAAAAGCACGGCTTGAAGCTCTTGATTTCCGATGGCTTGTATCGCATTTTGAACAAAGAAATCAAGCCGACCGATTTCCTGCACGAACTAATGACTGTTACAGGCAGTTTTGACATATAAAAACACCTCCTCCCTTGCACAATCCTGCACGGGAGGGCGATTTTACCAAACGGGCTGTGCCTTGGGAGAAAAGAAATGTTAGAGAAAATAAGCAATACATTTTCGGATATTTTGCGCTCAATCAGCGGAAAATCGAAAATCACAGAAAAGAACATAGAAGAAAGCGTTGAGCAAATCAAAATGGCTTTGCTCGAAGCGGACGTGAACCTGCGCGTTGTGCGTCGCTTTGTTAATTCCACTATCGAAGAGGCGAAGGGCGAAAAGGTTTTGCGCGCGGTTGACCCGGGACAGCAATTCGTCAAAATCATCTACGACAAAATCGTGGAGATGCTCGGCGACACGAAGACCGAATTAAAACTCAAAGGACCTGACACGCAGAGCGTTATTTTGCTTCTCGGTTTGCAGGGTTCTGGAAAGACGACGGCGGCGCACAAAATGGCATCTCGCTTGCAAAAAGACGGGCGCAGAGTTCTTCTCGTTGCAGACGACCTCGTGCGACCTGCGGCTATCGAGCAGTTGAGCGTTTTGGGCGAGAAAATCGGCGTTCCTGTCTACAAAGAAACGGACACAAAAGACGCGGTGAAAGTCGCAAAGAACGCAATCACGCACGCAAAGAAAAACGGCTTCGACACGATTATCATCGATACGGCTGGTCGTTTGCAGATTGACGAAGAAATGATGAGCGAGCTGGTCAACGTGAAAAAGGCTGTTGACCCTGTGGAAACGCTCCTTGTTGCCGATTCAATGACGGGTCAGAATGCGGTGGACATCGCAAAGACGTTCGACGAAAAACTGGAAGTATCGGGCGTTATCCTTACGAAGTTCGATTCAGACGCGCGAGGCGGTGCGGCGTTGTCGCTCAAGACGATTACGGGCAAGCCGATTTTGTTCATCGGTACTGGCGAAAAGACTGAGGATTTTGAGCCGTTCCACCCTGAACGCATTGCAAGCCGAATCTTGGGTATGGGCGACATCGTTTCTCTCGTGGAAAAGGCGCAGGAAACCGTCGACCTCAAAGAAGCCGCCGATTTGCAAAAGAAAATGGCGCGCAACGAGTTCACGCTTGAAGACCTGTTGAGCCAATTCAACGGCATTGAGAAGATGGGCAATATGCAGTCGATTCTCGATATGATTCCGGGTCTGTCGGGCAAGGTGAACGCGGCGGATTTGGAGAAAGCGGGAATGAAGCGACAAAAAGCGATTTTGCTTTCGATGACGAAAAAGGAGCGGGCGAATCACCTTATCATCGGTCCGAGCCGCCGCAAGCGCATTGCAAAGGGAAGCGGCACGAGCGTGGCTGAAGTGAATAAGCTGATTAAGATGTTCGAGAAGATGAAGCTGTCGATGAAGAAGCTCTCTAAAAACAAGGGAATGCAGGCGCAGATGTTGCAGCAGATGGGTATTGACCCCGCGCAGATGGCGAGCAGTATGGGCTCTGGCGGTCTGGGAAATCTCGGCGGCTTGGGCAAAATGGGCGGAATGAACATCAACGACCTCAAGAAAATGGCGGCGAAGATGGGCGGAAAGTTCCCGTTCTAACCGTCAAAGACGGTTTTGTAAGCCGAGGGCTGTTTTGTAAGACATCACCCCACTCCCCTCTCCTAGCAGGCGAGGGGGTTGTGCAGTTACAGCGTTATAACCGCAGTCTCAGAAATCCTCTGCCTGCGGTTTTTTATTGCAAACCCGATTTTTTCACGCTATACTTTCGGTATGGGGAGCATTGATATAACGGAAAAGACGCTGTTGTCTTACAACGATGTCTTTGCAGACGTGATAAATGTGCTTTTGTGCAATGGCGAGCGCATTGTGAACGAAAATGATTTGACTGACGCGCAGACGTTTTCGCAATACAAAGCCTCGGACGGCGGCATAAAAGAGCAAGACAGAGATGTTTCAAAGTTTTGGAACGGGCAAGAAGTGCATTTGAGTATGTTCGGCTTTGAAAATCAGACCGTGCAGGACGACGCAATGCCGCTTCGTGTTATCGGCTACGACGGCGCGGCGTATCGCGAGCAAGTGCATAACAAAAAATCGGAATGGTATCCCGTCATTACGCTGGTTTTGTATTTTGGCACAGAAAAGAAATGGCTCAAGGGAAAGCAGTTGAGCGAGCAGATAGCCGTTTCGCCTGTGTTGAAGCCGTTTTTTCACGATTACGGGATAAATGTGTTTGATATGGCGTGGCTAAGCGATGAGCAAATAAATGCGTTTGAGAGCGATTTCCGCCTCGTCGCGCAATATTTGAAGGCTCTGCGGACGGGGAAAGTCGAAAATTGGTCGCCGCAGAAGCTCACGCATATTCACGAAATACTCAATTTGTTTCAAGTGATTTCTGACGAAGAGATTTCGGCAGAAATGGAAAACTTTGTTTATGAAACGCAAAAGAAAGGAGGAACCGCAATGACAGGTATTTTCAAACAAGCTCGCATTGATGGACGCAACGAAGGCATTTCTATCGGTCGAAGCGAGGGCATTAGTTCGATGACATCGCTGATGTCGAGCCTGTATGCACAGGGCAGGGACGCGGACGTAAAGCGCGCAATGACCGACAGCGCGTATTTGCAAGAGCTTTTAGCCGCATACGACGGGACACAATCCCCTTCTCAATAAACACAGTCTATAAGCAGGGATCAACTTAACTGCTCCCCGCATTTTTTTGCGCTATTGCTTCGCCGTGAAGTATCCCGGATTCCCGTTCAGCCCGTCTACTCTGGCATAAGTTGCGTCAGTGTGGCTTGAATCATATACCGTTCCATTTCCGCCTACAAGCGATGTACAGCCACAGAACATACTACTGCTATCGGCACTTGAAGAACTCCAGTCTGTACCACTCGTAGCATAAATTGTTTTAAGCGCAGAACAAAATTCAAACATACCTTCCATATCAGTAACGTTGCTTGTGTCGAAACTGCTTACATCAAGAGAGGTAAGAGCACTACAGTCAATGAACATATCGTCCATATCTGTAACATTACTTGAGTCGAAACTGCTTAAATCAAGAGATGCAAGTGAAGAACAGTCTTGAAACATTTCGTTCATACTTGTAACTTTACTTGTATCGAAGCTACTCAAATCAAGTGATTCAAGTGCCTTGCAACCTTTGAACATACCTCCCATGATAGAAACCTTTGATGTATCGAAGTTGCTAATAGAAAGCGATTTTAGCGCATTACAAGTAGCAAACATTCTGTGCATATTTGTCGAATTACTGGTATCAAAGCCTGTCATATCTATCTCTTCAAAGGGACAATGAGATTGAGAATCTCGATAAGCATAGTTAAAATCAAACATTTGAGCAGAAGATGAATTCAATGGAATTCCTTTATTAGAATCTGTATATCCTTCAGCGTAATAATAAATAGTGTTACCCTCAAGCCACATCACCGCACCAATTTCGCTATTCAATTCATATGTTGCAGTTGTTGCAGAGGGTGCCGTTTTTGACGGCAAAAACTTCAAAGTATCATCTGTACATACAGATTTCAGGTATATAGCAATGTCATAGCCAGAACGAGGCTTTTCTGCGATACTGCTTGTGCCTGTTGTGCTGTCTGTGCTTGTGTTGCTCGAATTATCCGTGCTGCTTGACGAACTGCTAGAGTTGCTTGTCGAGTTCGTCGTGGTGGTGGTCTGTTGTGTGGTAGTGTCATCGTCGTCGCCGCCGTTGGAGCAGGAAACAAAGACAAAAGTTATCAGAACCAGTGCCAAAATCGAAGCTAAACATCGCTTTAGGAAAAATGACATAAAATCCTCCTGAATCTGTCGGAGTTTTTCCGCAACAGATTTTTTTGCAGAATTACCAAAATATCGGTATTAAAATTATATACCGATATATTGGTATCGTCAATCTTTTTTACCCAATATTTCGGTATCATAGGCTTATGTTTAGGGATAATCTGAAAGAGCAAATTGAGTATAAAGGTATGATTATAAAGGAACTTGCCGCAAAAACAGGCATAAGCAAGCGCACAATCGACACGTATGTTGACAGTCGGGCGGTGATTCCTAATGCCGAGATTGCGGTGAAATTGGCAGAAGCCCTAGATACGAGCGTTGAGTTTTTGGTGAAAGGTTCGGAGTATAAAAAGAAACTCGATATTCCCTGTAAAAAGTTGGAAAATTACGATAAATACAAAAAAATTCTTGATGACTTAAAAGTGATTCCGCAAGATTTTCTGCCTGTTTTGGAAGCGATGATTCACGCCGCCGCAAAAAAAATTGTTTCATAGCGAGAATATTTTTAGACGAGGATTGCGCGGATTTTGCCAAGCAGGATTTCTACAACGGAGTAGGCGAGGCGTAGTCAGGGGAACGCAAACAAAAACACGGGAGCGAAATGAGATGTGCGCCCGTGTTTTTGTTTTACACGCAGCCACAGGCTGTTACAAAACCGCCTGCGACTGTTCAACAAAGTCTTAAGTTATTACAAGACAGCCCTTGGCTGTGGGCGACCTCAAAACCGCAGTTTGCTTCCATATTCAGTTCGCGCAGTTCCTTCACGCCGTCGATATAAAGCTGGTAGTTTATGCCCGTCGCCTCATAGCCGCAGCCCACATCGTAATCATCGCCCAAAGATTCGCGGACAATCTGCTCGCGCTGTTCTCGCGTGGTGTCTTTAATCAAAATACTTGCCATAAAAATCCTCTTGAAAAGCATTGTAGCAAAAATCCGCGTGTTACAAAAGGTTATTTTGCGGCAAAAAGGAGCTTGAAAACCGTGCGCACAAACGGCTGAATAAAAAACAGCTGGGTGAAAAACGCAAACGGAAAATTGAAACACATCAGCCGAAGCCATTGCACCAGTGCGGTGTGAAGGTGAAAGCCATTGCTGTAGGGATAATACAAGAACGTGGCGATGAGGCTCATTGCGGGAACCATCAGACCGACGGTAGCGCAGATGATGGCGGTTTCAAAAAGGACGGGGTGTGTTGTTTTGGGGTCAAAGTTTTTGCACGCGAGGCGAAACGAAAGCGGACTGCCGTACACACATTCCATCGTGTACGCACAGCAGAACTCGACGAGCACGACCGACCACACGGGCATAACGCGACCGAACATATAAATGCCGCCGATTGTTTTGACAGCGGAAAGCACGCTTGTTGTGCCGACCGCTTGGCGCAGAGATTCTCCATTCACAACATAAATGCTGTAAAAAACATAGGCGTGAACGGTGATGACCACAGTGATGAGCGCAAAGACCATTCGCTGAAATTGATTTCTTGGCATAAGAAATCCTCCAAAAAAGAATTCTTAATGTGCCGTAATCAGATTTACTTGAAAGTCATTTCAAAACGTGTGTCGTTTGCATTAAGGTGAATAAATTAAACAAAAAATCCGCAAAAAAGTCAAATCGCTGTTATGCAAAAATTGGTATCTGCTCAAGATTCAGCGCGCTGTTTATGTCCGACAAAACAGCCTTTGGCTGAAAAGCAGGCTGTGCTTTATAAAGCTGTCTGTGGCAGTTGAAAAAAAATGGGTTTATTGGTAGTATAGAAAAAGAGGTACGAGATGATATTTCCACTTGAACAATTGGTAAAGTTTAAAGGCAATGTCTATGCGGCGACGTGCGCGGCTGGCAAAAGAGCTTATCAACTTGCAATGATGAAAGACCCGATTCTTTCTGAATACGACGACAAGGCGGTAAGCGTTGCCGCTCGGCAGATTTTTACAAACGAAGTTCAGTACAAGATTACAGCTCCCGAGTGAAATAAGAGTAAGCCGAGAATGAAAAAAATACCGCTAGTCGTGATTTTTGCGCCGACTGCGTGCGGAAAGACTGCTTTGTGTGCTTCGATGTTCGGGGCTGAAAGCAGTCTTTTGCATTTGAGAGGCAGGGGAGAGATTATCAGCGCGGATTCGATGGCTGTGTATCGACAGCTAGACATCGGAACGGCAAAACCCGACGCAAAAACACTTTCAGTTATTCCGCATCATTTGATTGATGTTGCCGACATCGCCGAGCAATTCGATGCAAGTCGTTTTATTGACGCGGCAGACAAAGCGGCAGAGGATATTTTTAATCGGGGAAAAATGCCTCTTGTCGTGGGTGGCACGGGATTTTATATCCGCTCATTTTTGCTCGGCTTACCTCCGACTCCGCCGTCTGCCCCTGCTTTGAGGGAAAAACTCAAGCAGCGGATTGCGATTGAGGGAAACAGGGCTTTGTATGAAGAGCTAAAAAAAATCGACGAGAAAAGCGCAGAGAAAATCCACATAAATGACGCATATCGCATTTGTCGTGCGCTCGAAGTTTTTTATTTGACGGGAAGGGCGCGAAGTTCGTTTGTGCAAGCCAACTCGATAAGAGAAAGATACGAGGCGAAGATTTTTGTTTTGACGAGAGAGCGAAAAGATTTATATGAGCGAATAGAGGCGCGAGTGGAAGAGATGTTCGCTTCGGGCTTGACGGAGGAAGTGATGGCTTTGCTTCGCGCGGGGCACACGGCGGCGGAGGCTGGAATGAAGGCGATTGGATACAGTGAGTTTGCAAAGCGATATAGGGGAGAGGATTTTTCTTTGCGCGAAATCGCGGAAATCAAAGAAGAGATAAAGCTCAATAGCAAAAAATATGCAAAAAAGCAGTACACGTTTATGGCGAACGTGCCGAATGCACAGCTGTTTGATGCGGACGACACGGAAAGAATTATAAAGAATGTGTGCGATTTTTTTGATTATATTTTTATATCTACTTGACGTTTAATGCAAAAAAGACGATAATCAGAGGTACATTTTACTAAGGAGTGCTCATCGTGCCTTGTGGAAAGAAAAGAAAGCGCGCAAAGATAGCGACACATAAGCGTAAGAAGAAGCTTAGAAGAAATCGACATAAGAGCAAGTAATTTTACTGCTTTTGTCAAGAAGGCTGGGGCAAAACCTAGCCTTTTTTAATACGTTTTCTACAATTTTCTAAAAATGGTGAGGTGTCGAAATGATTTTGCAAAATATCCATTCTCCACAAGATGTAAAAGCACTTTCAAAAAAACAACTTCCAATCCTTGCACAAGAAATTCGTAAAACTATTTTAGAGGTGGTCGGCAAAAATGGCGGTCATTTAGCCTCGAACCTCGGTGCAGTGGAATTGACAATCGCGCTTCATCGCGTTTTCGACAGCCCTCACGACGCAATTATTTGGGACGTAAGCCACCAAAGCTACACGCACAAACTCCTTACAGGCAGATACGATTCATTCACATCAATCCGAAAAAAAGGCGGCATTTCGGGCTTTACACGCATTGCCGAAAGCGAGCACGATTTTTTTGACGCAGGACACGCTTCAACGTCAATTTCGTCGGCGTATGGATTGCTTTCGAGCTGGGATATTTTGGGCAAAAGCGGCAAAGTCGTCGCGGTGCTCGGCGATGGCGCGCTCACGGGGGGCTTGGCGTTCGAGGCGTTGAGCAATGCAGGACAGACGAACCGCAATCTCATTGTGATTTTGAACGATAATCAAATGTCGATTAGCAAAAACACAGGCGCGATTAGTGAGTATCTGTCAAAAATCACGATGACAAAGCATTATCAGCGATTTCGCCATTTTGTCGATGTTGTCGCAAAACGAGTGCCGATTTTTAGCTCGCTGCTCGAAAAAATCATTTTTAGACTGCGCCGCGGATTAAAAGGGCTGCTGTTTTCAAATAATCTGTTTTCTGATTTGGGTTTTGATTACGTTGGACCGTTGGACGGGCATAATATTTCGGGAATGGAAAAAGTGTTCCGCCAAGTGCAGCACATACCGCGCCCCGTCGTCGTGCACGTCATCACGAAAAAGGGCTGCGGCTATTCTCCTGCCGAAAATGACCCTGCGACGTTCCACGGCATTGGTCCGTTTTCGTTGAGCGACGGCAAGGTCGAAAAGTACAATGCTTTGAGCTACACGGAGGCGTTTTGCAATGCGCTGATGGAAATCGCGGCGAAACGAAGCAATGTTGCGGCAATCACGGCGGCGATGGCGAAAGGCACGGGCTTGAGCTTGTTTCAGCACAAATATCCTGAGCGTTTTTTTGATGTGGGAATTGCGGAGGAACACGCCGTTACGTTCGCAGGCGGGCTTGCGGCGGGCGGACTTGTGCCTGTCGTGGCGATTTATTCGACGTTCTTGCAGCGTTCGATTGACCAAATTATCCACGATGTCGCGTTGCAGAAACGGCACGTCGTTTTTTGCGTAGACCGCGCAGGAGCTGTGCCAGGCGACGGCGAAACGCATCAAGGTGTGTTCGATATTGCTCTGGTGCGCCCGATTCCGAATATGACGATTTTATCTCCTGCGACGGCAAAGGATTTGTCGCTATGCTTAAACTGGGCGGTAAAAAACGAGAGAAGCTCGCTTATCCGCTACCCGAAAGCCTCCTGCCCGATAGAAAGCGCGGCGTTTTCGGAGAGCATAGAAGAGGGGCGCGGCGTGTTAATAAAAGC
This sequence comes from uncultured Treponema sp., assembly GCA_937901865.1. Taxonomy (GTDB): domain Bacteria; phylum Spirochaetota; class Spirochaetia; order Treponematales; family Treponemataceae; genus Treponema_D. The sequence goes on along the minus strand of CALDID010000210.1, from coordinate 16,835 downwards.
CGAAGATATTGCGCCGTCGCTCATTCCCGACGAAAATCAAGCCGTGCCTTTTGAGAAGCAAGCTCTGCGATTTGAGAGACAAGCTCTGCTTGTGTGTACGGGGGGAATGTATGGGGAAGTGTTGAGCGCGGCGAGAAATCTGATTTTGAAAGGCGTGAAAGCGGATATTTACACACTGCGATTTATAAAGCCGTTTGACAGCGAATATTTTGCGACGATTGCCGAGCATTATGACGCGGTTGTGTTTGCGGAAGACGGCGTAAGAATTGGGGGCGTGAGCGAATACGCTGCGACGTTCATCGACAAGCCGAAAAAGATATTGGCTTTTGGCGACGAATATATGCCGAGCGCGACACGGGAAGAGCTTTTAGAGTTGGCTCATATATCGACAAAGGATATTACCGAGGCGGCTCTTTCGCTTTTGTAGCGGATTTTTGAAGAGGTGAAAATGAGTGGATTGCATACATTGCATTTGCGCGATAGAGTGATAGAAACGAAGTATGACGCATTTGTCATGGGAATTGTGAATGCAACGCAGGATTCGTTTTGGGAAGAAAGCCGCGGCGGCATTGAGCGGGCGTTTAAGCTCATAGACGAGGGGGCGGACATCATCGACATTGGCGCGGAATCGACAAGACCGAACGCGAAGTATGTTGATGCTGCGGACGAAATCAAGGCGATTGTGCCGATTGTGCAGGCGATTCGGGAAAAGAGCGACATCGCAATCAGCATTGACACGCGCAAAAAATCCGTAATGGAAGCCGCATTTAATGCAGGGGCGGACATCTTGAACGATGTTTCTGCGCTCGAAGATGATGAGCAAATGGCGCATTTTGTCGCAGAGAAAAAAATCCCCGTCATCTTAATGCACAAGCGCGGCACGCCTGAATCAATGCAGAAAAATGCTTCGTATACCGACGCATTCGGTGAGGTGAACGAGTATCTCAAAACTCGCGTCGTCTTTGCGCTCGAAAACGGCATTGCAAAAGACAAAATCATCATTGACGCAGGCATTGGATTCGGCAAAGATGTGCGCGCCAATCTTGATTTAATCGCACACTCAGGCGAGCTTTTGGGCGGCGAATATCCCGTGCTGATGGCATTGTCGCGAAAGACGTGTATCGGCGAAATCACCGAAAGGGACGTGAGAGGGCGAATGGTCGGCACGGTCGCGGCGGATTTATTGGCGGTGTTAAATGGATGCTCTCTGATTCGCGTTCACGATGTGGCGGAGGCGGTGGATTCGCTGAAAATCCTCAAAGCCGTGAAAAATGCAGGGTGGAGCGTAAAATGAGCGTAATCATAGCGATTCTTGACGTTGGTATTCTGACGTTTATTCTTTTTAAGGCGTATGAGCTGATAACCAAAACGAACAGTATGCAAATTATTCGCGCGGCGATAATTATGGGCTTGATTTACGGCATTGCGTACATTATGAAACTCAATACGCTCAACTGGATTTTAGGACACATCACGAACGTGCTTTTTATTAGTATCGCGATTGTGTTTCAGCCAGAACTTCGCAAAGTGTTCTTGAAGCTCGGTCAAAACGAGTGGTTTTCGTTCGGCAACCGCGCCAAAGACACTCCTGTGGAATCCGTGCTGATTGCGGCAGAAGAGCTTTCTAAGCTCCGCCGCGGTATGCTCGTCGTGTGGCTTCGCAACAGCAAAATCGACGACATCAAGCGAATCGGGCAGGTCTTAAATGCGGATATTTCGAGTTCTCTTCTTGTTACGATATTCAAATACGACACGCCGCTACACGACGGGGCGTGCATTATTCAAGGAAATAAAATCTATGCGGCGGGCTGCTTTTTGCCGTTAAGCGAAAACTACGAAATCAAAAAGACGTTCGGTACTCGTCATCGCGCGGCACTCGGTCAAGCAAGCGTGAGTGATGCAGTTGTTTTAATCGTGTCGGAGGAAACGGGCGCGATTAGCCTTGCCTATGATTCAAGTCTGCACTACGATTTGAGTATGAACGAGCTGAAAAAGACGCTTGAAAGCCTTTTGAATCTCAATAAAGACGACAAAAAAGTAAAGGAAAAATCCGATGAACATACAGCCATTATTTGAAAAAATCACTGATAAATGGGTCGTCAAAGTCATCTGCTTTGTTATTGCGCTGCTTCTTTTCTTTTTGCGGCAAACGGCGAACATCGAGCGAAAGGCGTTTATCGTGCCGCTGTCGGTAAAGCAAGAGGGCGGCGTTGTATCGGTGGGCATCACAGACGAAACGGGCAACGCAATCAACTCGGTAAAGCTCATCGTTCGCGCAGAAGCCGACGACATCTCTAAAATCGAAGCGAAAAAAGCCGACATCAAGGCGTATCTCGACATTTCTCGCTTTTCAAAAGAGGGAAGCGAAAAAGTGAGCGTGTATCTTGATTTGCCAGACGAAATAAAGCTCATTGAACCGCTTGAAATCACGAGCGAGCCTGAAAGCGTGTATGTCAGCCTTGAAAAGCTCTCTTATCGCTATGTTCCGATAGAGGCGAGCATTTCTGGCGAAGTGGACAGGGGATATATACAAAACGACATCAGCATTGTGCCGAATTCCGTGTTTATTTCAGGGCCGAAAAGTGCGGTGAGCGAAGTGCAAAGCGTCATCACCGAAGACATTGATGTCGTCAACCATTTTGACACGTTTTCTGTAAAAACAAAGCTGGTCAATTTGAATAAGGCGATAAAAATCGAAGAACCGAACGCAATATCGGTGCGAGTCGGCATAACGGCGGTTCAAGATTTGAAGCTGTTTACGAATATTAGCGTGCAGTTTATCGGATTGCACCCAGAGGTGAAAATTGCCGAAAAATCGCTGTCGCAAACAGTGAGCGCAAATCTTTCGGGCAATCTGCTGTTTCTCGAAAAGCTCTCGTCTTCTCGCATAATCGCGCGGGCTGATTGCTCAAAGGTGCTAAGCGCAGGGGAATATGATGTGCCTGTGTCTATTTTTGTTCCGTCGGGGGCGGTACTTGCCGATAAAGAAAAAAAGACGGTCAAAGTTGTTTTCGAGTCTGCAAAAAGCGAAGATGTTGCACAGGACGATGAAAGTGCACAAGTGGTTGAGCCGACAGAAGAGGCGAACTGAAAGAGCGAAAATAATGTGAGAAGAAAAAAAAATGATTTGTGGAATTGGGTGCGACATCGTTGACGTGAGCCGATTGAAAAAATGGGTCAATGACGAAAAAATGCTTCGATACATCTTTAGCGAAAGCGAAATGCTGTTTTCCAAAACGGCGAAAGAGCAAAAGCTGTGCGAACATTACGCCGCGCGCTTTGCCGCAAAAGAAGCGTTTGCAAAGGCGGTCGGTACGGGGCTTGTGTTTTCAACAAAATGCGTGTATATCACGAACGACGAGCGCGGAAAGCCTGTAATGCACATCGAAGGCAAGGCAAAAGAGATTTTAGAGAATACATTTGGCAAGTGCGCGGTTCACGTTTCGTTAAGCCACGAAAAAATGAGCGCGCTTGCATTTGTTGTAATAGAGCATAGAGAAGATTGAGGGAGGAAATATGCTTAGAGCGAAGAAAAATGAACCTAAAAAGAAAGGTGCGATTTCGTTTTGGTCAAAGGAAAAGGTTCAGTGTCCTGTGTGTCAAAAGATGTTTGACAAGGAAGAAATGCTTTCTGGAAGCGGCCGAATGAACGCAGGAGAGCTGACCGACGAACTGCACCGCAACTTTATTCCGACCGAACGCTACGGCGAGATTTTCCCGATTATCTACAAAATCGGAGCGTGCCCATCTTGCCACACCGCGCTTTTTTGGGACGATTTCCACATCATCGACGACAAAAACAGCCTCGATTCTCTTTTGAACACGAGCTCCGAGCGAAAAGCTGCCGTTGAGCTTATTTTTCCGCACTACGACTTGAATCATCAGCGCACTTTATTCGACGGCGCGGCTATGCACTATTTAGCCTTGCAGTGCTACACTCATGTTGACCCAAAATACACGCCGAGTGCAAAATGCGCTATTCTTTCTATTCGCTTGGCGTGGCTGTGCAAAGACTTGAATCGCCTTGTGCCGAACCACAATTACGATTACGTCGCGGAGGTGTTTTACCGAAAGGCTCTGTTTTATTATCAGCAGACGCTCATCAAAGAAACGACGGGCGAGGAAAGCGTCGGCACAATAGCGAACTTAGGACCTGACATCGACAAAAATTACGGCTACGACGGCATTATCTATCTGTGCGGCTTGCTCGAATACAAGTACGGACAGAAGGACGATATGGCTCTGCGCGGCAAAAAGCTCGACGAATACAAACGCTCTATTGCGCGCATTTTCGGACTGGGAAAATCAAGCAAAAACAAGCCTTCCGCACTTTTGGAGCACGCGCGCGCTTTGTACGAACAGCTGACAAAGGAGCTTTCGGCGCAAAACATCTTCTCTGACGACGACGAGGAAGAAGAGGGCGAATGAGAAACATCTTGTTGACGATTTCGTATGACGGCACGAACTTTTGCGGCTGGCAGCGGCAGGAGCAAAAAACTGGCGAAATGCGCACGGTGCAGGGCGAAATTGAAAAGGCATTAGAGAAAATCCACAAAACGCACATCGATTTGGCTGGCAGCGGACGCACTGATTCTGGAGTGCACGCGGCGGCTCAAGCGGCGAATTTTTTCAGCCCCATCGATTCGATTCCTGCGGAAAAATACCCGATTGCGCTCAATTCGTTTTTGCCGAACGACGTGCGCATTATGGCGGCGAAAGTGGTGAGCGACGATTTTTCTGCGCGCTTTTCCGCGACGAGCCGCACCTATCGCTACTTTCTGCATTGCGGTGTGTCGCCCCTCGCGAGCGAAATGCCGTTCGTATGGGCTTTGCACCGCCGTCCCGACCTCAATCGCCTCAACGATATGGCGCGCCGATTGCACGGAGAGACCGACTGCGCGACCTTTGCGGCTTCTGGCGATATGAGCCTTTCGACGAACCGCTACATTGAAAAAGCCGTGTTCTATCCTGAGGGCGAAAAAATCGTGTTCGAGATTACGGCGAACGCGTTTTTGTGGAAAATGGTGCGCTCACTGACGGGCAGTTTTGTGTTCTTCGAGAAAATGGGCTTGACGGGCGACGATTTTGAGGAAATTCTCAAGAGCCGCGACCGCAAAAGAGCAGGACCGACCGCGCCGCCGCAAGGGCTTTTCCTGTGGTCAATCAACTTCGACGGAAAACGCCGCCACGTTTAAGGCGAGGCTTTATTGAGCGAAAAACGCTCTGCCAACAAAATTTCGTGCCTTTATCGTACTATAAAGAGCTTGCCGACGCTGGGCGAGCTTTTTTTTCGCTATAAAGCGTCTGGTTAGTAAAATTTCTTACATTTTTCGCGCTAATATGTTTCTGCCAACACGGTGCGAAGTGTTTTTCGTGCTATAAAGGCTCAAAATGCTCCCCGTTCCTTTTTAATCCGTGAATTTATTTGCGCAAAACGGTCGCCCCGTTGTTTCTTTCGGATAATCGTGTATAATCAAGGGTATGAAGATTTTTTTCTCAAAACTTTTTAGATTCAATTCAATGTTGCCTTTTCTTGTTTTCTCGGCACTCATTTTCGCTTCCTGCACCATCACTATAAACGATGAAGAGGACGACGAAACGTATACGGTGTACACTTATAGCGGCTTGTATGCGGATTTGGTTTCAGAAATGCCGTGCGAAATTGTGGGAAATGGAGAAGACGGCATTAAAGAGATTTCATCGGCGGCTGATTGGGGAAAAGTCAGCGATTGGCTTGATTCTCACAAGAATGCGCAAAAACATTCGTGGAATAAAACCGCGATAAAGGCGCATCTGACGGGCTGGGGATTTGACGAGGAGAAAGCCGCTCTTTATGCCGATTGGCTCATCGAAAAAGACCACGGTATGTGCTACAGGCGGAAAAACTCGGTGATGTATTTTCTCATCAAATAGCTTACAGCAGGCTCACGGGGTCTACGTCGATTTCGATATAGACTTTGGCTGGGGCGCGGAACGTGGAAAGCAGGCGACGGGCGGCTTCTTGCATTCTGGCGATGTTTGCGCCGCGCAAAATGAGCTGAAAGCGGTAGTTCGTCGAGAGCTTGAACAGCGGACATTCGGCAGGACCTAAAATCTCAAATCCCTGATTTTCTAAAGCCCTCGCCGCCTCTTCTGCCGTCTTTTCGGCGATTTCCTCATCGCTTGAGCGGAAGACAAGGCGCACCAGCCGCGAAAACGGCGGAAAAAGCAACACCTTTCGCATTTCAAGCTCTTCTTTGTAAAATAAATCGATATTGTTTTCGCACGCGCGCAAAATCGGCTCACGCTCTGGGCTGAACGACTGCACGATAACAAGCCCGTCGGGGAAAAATCGCCCCGCACGACCTGCGACCTGCGTGATGAGGCTGAAGGTCTTTTCGGCGGCGCGGAAGTCGGGCAAATGCAATCCCGTGTCCGCATTGACGACACCGACAAGGCGCAGCGACGGGAAGTTTAGCCCCTTTGCGACCATCTGCGTGCCGAGCAAAATATCATATTCTCCGCGGCGGAACGAGTCGAGTTTTTCTTGCAGCTCGCCTTTTTTCGTCATAGAATCCGTGTCGATTCGCAAAACTTTCGCGCTCGGAAACTTCGCTTTCACTTCGCTTTCGATGTATTCCGTGCCGAAACCGACATAGCCGATGTCGAGAGAGCCGCACTCTGGGCACTGCGCTAAAGGCTCGATTGACCAGCCGCAATAATGACAGCGCAGACGATTTTCGCTTTTGTGATAGGTAAGCGGCACGGAACAATTTTTGCATACTTGCTCATAGCCGCACATATTGCAGCGGAAAAAATGCGTGAAGCCGCGTCGGTTCAAAAACAAAATCGTCTGCCGTTTCGCTTCGAGTGTGGCGCGGATTTCTTTTTCGAGTTCGCCCGACAAACAGCCCTGCATTTTTTTGTGCAGCGACAGGTTCACCGCGCGGATTTCGGGCATTGCGCCGCCTGCAAGCCTCTGGGTCAAAACGTGCTTTTTGATTTTGCCCTGATTCATCAAATGCCACGCCTCCACGCTCGGCGTTGCGCTTCCCATCACGAGCGGGATTTTGTTTTTGAGCGCGCGGTACATCGCGACTTGGCGGGCGTGATAACGGGGCGTGCTTCCCGATTTATACGAGCTGTCGTGCTCTTCGTCGATGATAATCATTCCCAGTTCTGGCACAGGCGCAAAAATGGCAGAGCGCGCGCCGATGACAATGCGGGCTTCTTTTGACAAAATGCGCTTCCATTCCGAAAGCCGCTGGCTTGGCGTAAGCCCCGAATGAAGCACGGCGACCGTTTGCCCAAACCGCTGAACAACCGCCTTGACGACTTGAGAGGTAAGGGCGATTTCTGGCACGAGGTAGATAATGCCTTTTTGTTTTTCAAGGAGTTTTTCCGCTGCCGACAAAAAAACTTCGGTTTTGCCGCTGCCCGTTTTGCCGTAAAGATAATGAAATCCGTCGCTTTCTAAAATGCCCGATACCGCCGCTTCTTGCTCACGGGAAAGCGATTTTTTGCGGAACGTCTCCGCGTCTTCGATGAACGAAAAGCCAAGACTGTTCGCCTCCCGTTTTCCCGACGGCAACATACACGCAATCGCCTCGCCGAGCGAACACAGATAATATTTCGACACCCATTTTGCCACGTCGAGCATTTCGCCTGTCAACAGCGGCTCTTCGTCGGGAACGTTGAGAATCGGCTTGATTTTCTCCGCACTGACGGGGCAGTTTTTGGGAAGCTCATCGCTTTCAGACACGATGTATCCCGTCATTTTTCGCGCGCCAAACTTCACGTCCGCCCGCTTTCCGATTTCGGCAGAAAAGCCCTTTGTCGTGTCGTCCGCAGAATAAGTGAACGGCGTGTTTTCGGGAATATTAAAAACGATTTCGTAGTATTTCATTTTGCTCTCTGAAAAAAGATTACCGTATCAAGTACGGTAATGACATATTTTTTACGGTAATGACATATCATTAAGACTGCCCGTTTCAAGACGGTCTTTGACCGTATTCGCCCACGAACGCGACAAGACGGCGGCGGAACACTTTGAGGTCTTCCCACGCATCGCGCTTTTTGCTCACGTCGCGAAGGAGCGCGCTCGGGTGATAGGTCGGCATAACGGGGATTCCGTTGACCATAAAGAAAATGCCGTGCAATTTGGTGATGCCGCTGTAGCCCGTGAGCGCCTGCATTGCGGTGTTGCCGAGTGCTAAAATCAGCGTGGGCTTGAGGATTTTTATCTGGGAATCGAGGTATTTTCGGCAAATTGCGCACTCGTCGGCTTCGGGCGTGCGGTTGGCAGGCGGTCGGCATTTGACCACGTTGGCGATGTAGCAATTCGTGGCGCGGGAAAGCGAAATCGCTGAAAGCATTTTGTCCAACAGCTGCCCCGCCGCGCCGACAAACGGGCGACCTGTAACATCTTCATCGTGCCCCGGTCCCTCTCCCACGACAAGCACGAGCGGCTTTGCAACGCCTTCGCCAAAAACCGTATTCGTCCGCTTTTCTGCAAGACGGCAATTTCTGCAATCCTTCACCAATGCCGCCACGCTCTCCAGCGTTTCTTCCTGCGCTTGTTGCACATTTGTTTGCACATCTTGAGAAACTGCCTGTGGCTGAGGAGAAACAGGCTGTGCCTGTGGCTGAAGAAGGGCAGAAGCGGCGAGCGCGGCGGACATTCGTGAATCAAAAGCAAGAGTGTTCGGCTTTGCCTGTTCGCTCGGCGTAAACTGTATTGTTTGCACGGTTTGCGGTGCTTGGGGGACATCGGAGGCGAATGAGGGGGTGTCTGAAGCGAACACAGACGGCGTGAATCCACATTCAAACGAGGCTGTTTTTTTCAAAAGTGTATATATAAGAGATTTGTCTTCGGCTGTCATGAGTATGTTTAGAATAGCAAGATATGCGCTCTTTTTCAAGCTAGAATTGCAATGGACACCCTGATTTTTCTATGCTTGCCGATTTTTAGATAATATTGTAAGATTTACGCACTTACCTAAAGGGGTTGCTTTTATGATGAATCGAAATCTTAGAAAAAAAATTTTTTCTCTGTGTTTTATTTCCCTTATTTCTTTTCCGTCTGCTCTCTTTGCGCGCTCGGCACAGGAACTCAGTCCGTCTGGCTCGTGGGTGTATGATGCGGCGACTGCGATTGCAATGGAGGCAGGTATTGTCAATTTTTCTGATAGCACGCCTATTTCTATCGCCGAGATGAAATCATATCTCAATGAAATCGATTATGATTCTTTGAGCAATGCAGGGAAAAAGCAATGGACGCGGATTTTTGACTACTTTGGAGAAGATGGCTTGGGGTTAGAGAGCTCTTTGATGCTTCTCAAAGCGTATCCGTCGGTGAATCTTGAGGGATATTACAAAACGAATGATGAAATCGAGTGGGTGTTTGACCGCTACGAGCGAAGTCCTGTGATAGATGTGCCTGTAATGCTTTCGATGGGCGACTTTGTGTGTATGTATATGGACGCGTATTTGTCGCAAAACAAAAATACGATGAGAGAGAACGATACCTATACAAATATCCCGCTTGAAGCAAGCCAATTCGATGTGAATTTTCCAGACACAGCGTATATTTCTACAGGCTACCGCTTCAATGACGATTGCGGAGTAGCGTTCTTTTTGGGCAGCCCTCAGCAATCGGTCGGACGAACAGGCACAAAATCACTTATCTACAGCGAAAATGTTACAGGAGCAACCGTAGGAAAACTCTCTTTGTATTCGCCCAATCTAAAATACAGTGCAAGCATTATTCAGCTCGGCAATTACGACGAAATACACTCCAATGCGCAAGACTCTTTTGCAGAATATGATACTTCAAGCGGCTATTATTTGTATTTGCACCAAATAGAAGCGCGCTTGTTTCAAAAAATCACGTTTACGGCTTTAGAGGGCTTGTCGGTGTATGCGCCGTTAGAGCTTCGCTATTTAAATCCGTTTACAGTGCAGCACGGATATGCGGCGTGGCGAGATTATGGAGAGAATGAAGCGTATACCTGTGATTATTTCGGCTTGAAATTTAACTATGTTCCTGCGCGCTATTGGCGTGTGTATGGTCTTTTTGCGATGAGCCAGTATCAAACACCCTACGAGCTTGACAACTACGGAGATGATGTAACGCCAAACGGCTTGGGCGGTCAGCTCGGTGTGGAATCGTATATTCCTTTCGGCGAAGGCTATTTGCATTTTACGCTGGACGGTTGCTATACACAGCCGTATTTATATATCAGAGAAGCGGCGGAGTGGAGCTTAGTGCGCTATTATCGCGAGAATATGGGCGATACGCATTATGTTTTCTATGAATGGGTAGGCTCTCCGTTTGGTCCTGACACGATAAGCGCACAGCTGAGCGTCGATTATGAAGAAGCTGGTAAATGGAGTGTCGGATTGACGTATTTGTTTATGGTGCAGGGCGAAAAAGCAGATTTGTCGCAGAAGTGCTTTAGAGAAAAAGGTGCGTGGTGCTTCCCGACGACGTGGAGCGAAGCTGACGAGGCGACGCCGAGCGGAGTGGCAAAGTACACGAACCGCATTTCTCTCTTTGGCTCATTGCAAGCAACTCCGTATTTGTCTTTTGCGCTTCAGCCGTCGTTTGTAACGATAAAAAATAACGAGCATCACTCTGGCGAAAATGCAAGCGGCTTTGAAGTGGCTTTTTCAATGAAGTTTGATATAACATCACTCATTACAGGAAAATAATTTTATGTATTTGTGTCTTACTTTTTTTTCTCGTTTTACTCACATTCGCTTCGTGTCAAAGGTATTTGTAGCACTAGCTCTCTTGTCGGTTTTTGCGCTTAAAAATCCTATTGCCGCCTCTGCTCAAGTGTCTATCGACCCTGCCGCTTCGTTTTACACAGACGCTCTGCGCTGGGATTTAAAGGGGCTTACGTCTTCCCTGCCGCAAATACGTCCGTATCCTATGGCGACGATAAAGCGGATTTTGCTGGAGGTTATGGAAAATGTGCGCACGGAAGAATATGATTTAGTGCTTGCAGAAGAGTATTTTCAGCAATATTTCGGAGAGCAAACGCTTCATGTGCTTCTTGATATTGGCGGTAAGGCAAAAATCTTGAATACAGAAACGCCCGAATTGATTGAAGAAGAAAGCTCGTCTGAAGACGGAGTAAGCGAAATTGCGTATGTCGAAAGCGGCGAGATACACAAAGACACCGAGGCTAAAAAACAATACTACATTGCGCCTGCGATACAGGGTGATAAAATCTTTTTGAGAGATTATCTTTCTGTCGGCTTAGACATCGGTCTTTTTGCAACTTCTGTATATTCAGATAGCTCTATGCTTCCTTATGGAACATTTTCCGCGTATGACTCTTTAACCGACGCTTCTTCGGTAGGACCGCTTGATATGTTCCTTGATGCGAACTTAGGCGGCGCATTTGGCAATGATAAACTGTATGTCATGGGCGGGCTTTCACGAGCTGGCTTTGGGTATTTTTACGGCGATGAGATTGCTTTGAACTCGTCAAGCTATCACGCCGCAAATATGATTTACAATATCGATTATGAAAAGATTAGCTATGCTCATTTAGTAGAAAGCGTTGGCGCGACAGATAACATCGGAGAAGATTTGTATTCGGGGAAACTGCTCGCATTGCAGTCGCTTAAATACGAGTTGGTTGATAACTTTTATGTCGGCTTTTATGAAGCGGCAGTGTTTGGCTCTCGCTTAGAACCTGGCTATGTCTTTCCTTCGCTGTTTATGGCGACGCAAGGATTAAACGGCACAAACGATAATGTGTGGATGGGTGTTTTCTTTGAATCGAGAGCAAGAAAGGGCGTAAAGCTCGTAGGCGACTTTTTTATTGATGACTTGAGTGCGAACGACTTGATGAAACTTAAGTTTAATACGAAAATCCGTATGGCTGCGCAGGGAGGAGTGATTTACGCGCCGAGCAATTCGCTGATGAAGCTGATGAGTATGCAGGCTCTCTTTGTTGCGCCGTATACATATACGCACTGGGAGCTTTCCGACGACGAAGAAAGCATAGAATCAGCTACCGTGAATTATCAAAACTACACGAATAACGGTCTGAGCATTGGCTCTTCTGTGCCACCGAACTCGTTTAGCTTTAAGTTTGCGTTTAACTTTGAGCCTGTGCCTCGATTGAACATCAATTTCCTTACGAACTTTATTATGCATGGAAATGTCAATGAAACGTTGGTGCAAGACGGGTGGGATTATGAATATGAGTTGGAAGAGGCGGCGTATTACACTATGCAGAATATCGGCTATTACGACACCACAGGCGGCATCAATAACCATGCAAAAGCGAACTCAAGCGCAGGCTGGGGCGAGAGAGGGTATTTGCCGAGTGCGTGGAACAGCTCTATGTTCTTAGACCAAAAGCATGTGCAAACCACTATGCAAACAGGTATTTCTGCTTCTTATACATTGCCGCTTTCTCACCAAAAGCACCGCGTCATCTTTAATGCAGGCTACACCCTTGAATATGTGCATAATGCAGGAGTGAGCAATCAGCTCTTTGAAGCTTCTTCTGATTCTATTTTCTCATATAAAGACGGCTCGTATTGGTACAACGACACAGAGTATGACGAGTTTGAAGACGCGTATGAGGCGGCTATTAGCGACGGCAAGCAAGACGAAATCTATAATGTAGTTAATGGTCAGTACGAAGAGTGGCTAAAAAAATTGCACGATTGTGTCAATCATTACTTTACTCTTTCTGTAAAGTTCATATACTAAAAGAAAAGCAACCGCTTTTTGGGTGATGTTACGAAAGGTATGGTGGCAAAAGAAATGTTGGAGGTGTTATAAAAGGTATGCTGTCATTATTGGGCTCGACCCGATAATCTGAGGCACAGCCTCTTTTTCAAAATGCCTACAGAGGATAGATTCCCGTGTCAAGCACTAGAATGACATAAAGAAAGAGGATAGATTCCCGTGTCAAGCACGAGAATGACAAAGGTTAAGCACGAGAATGGCATAAAGAAGCATACTTTCTGTAACACTGCCCGAAAAAAATGTGTTAAGGAGAAAAACAATGGCAAAGGTTGCACAGGAATTTGAAAATGCAACGAGCAAGGTTAGTGTATCGGTTCAAAAATCACCGTTAGGAGAAAACAGCTTTATTGGAAGGGTGAGCAGAAACACGGTAAACATCGACAATTTGATTAACGCGATTTGCGAAAAAGTGCCGACGTACGACCGCTATGCGTGCAAGCGATTTATTAAGGATTTGAAAGCCGAGATTATTGCGAGTTTGTCGCAGGGAAACGCGGTGAATTTGTTTGATTTAGGCACGCTGTATTTAGCTCTGACGAAGTCGATGAAGGGTGTGCCGAAAAATGCGAGCGATATTGCCTCTTTGACCGTGAAATATTCGGCTTCAAAAGAAGTGATTGACAGCGTGCAGAATGTCGAAATTGACAAGATTGTGCTTTCGGATTCGTCGCCTGCGATTAGTATGGTTGAGTGCAAGTGGAAAGATGTGGAAGCAAAGACGATGATTGCAGGGAAAATCGTGCGCATTACGGGGGCGAAACTCAAGCTCGAAGGAGAAAATAGCGGCGTGTTTTTTGCTCCGATACTGGATAGCGGCGAGGCAAGCGCGGACGAGAGCAGCTGGCTTAAAACGCCGATGGTGTCGCAGAATATGCCGAAGACGCTGGAGGTGTATGTGCCTGACGAAGTGGAGGACGGCAAGGCGTATGCGGTGGTGGTGAAGACTCGACCGAACGCGGCTGGCGTGTATGCCATTGGCTTGAGCGACGCAATCACCGCAAAAAAGGCATAGAGTGAGAAAGGAGAGGAGGATTTTATGACTGTAACAATGCAGAATGTTGATTTACCGTTTTTTTGAGGTGCTGCAAAGCCTTGTGAAACTTCATAGCAGTGTTGTTATGCGGCAGGAAGATGAAACTGAAGAAAATGTATCGCTGAGGGAACCTCAAAGTTTGCAAAAAATGCGAGAAGCAAGCCTTGCAACTGTATGGGAGAGTGTGAAAAATGATGCGTGGTGATGTTTATATGCTTGATTTTTCAAAATCAATTGATTAAACCTGTTCGGAAACTAAAAACTTTTGCTGCAGCAAGGGGCTTAAGCCCCTTGTCAAAACTATATTATCGAACAGGTCTATTATGTTATGAAAGATTGAGGGAGCGAAGAGGGCTTTGAGAGGGGCTTGATTGAGGGAGTTGCCTTGATTGCAGCCCTTTTTTATGTGAACCTTTTAGAACATTAGCCAAAAGTCGAAGTAGCTATTGAGAGTGTGTCCTTGAAACAGAAATATCCGTGCCGCTCTTGGTTAATGGCGCACCTCTGTCCGCAAACAGCTCGCCTGTCGTATATGTATTTCTTTGTTGAAATACATTTTTGTGATATACGTTGTAGCAGGTCACGGATAATTCAGTTTCTGCCTAATTTTGCTGCAATGTGCCGTCTGCACCTATAGAATAACTAGAGTCCGATAACGCAAACTTGCTGTATTCTGCCTCAATGGTCGTTTCAGCGTCGTTTGCTACTTTGAGGACAGTCAAATCTGGATTAAACGAACTCGGAGTAATCGTTGCAACAGGAGTCGTGCCCGTAAGAGTGCCTGCAATGGTTATGCAATTGATAGCAAGCCACACGTCGTTATCACTTGCAATATACGCATTACCGCTCATTTTAAATTCAGAAGGTTCTCCACATAGAGATACGCCCATTCCTCTTTCTGCAACATTGTCACTTATAGTACCTCCACTCATATCAAAAATGCTTATGTTACCATTATCCCCATTATTGTATACATATACAGCACCTCCATACAGAGATGTGGAATTGCCTCTTATAGAACCTCCTGTCATATAAAAAGTGCTTATATCTGGATCTGGTCGAGCTTCGATAAATACTCCTCCACCTCCAGCTTGAGCAGAATTACCTGTTATACTACCGCCTGACATAGAAAAAGTTCCTCTTTGTATATATACTCCTCCTCCATAACCATTAGTCGTATTGTTGCTAATTTCGCCACTTATCATATAGCATTTTCCTTGTACCATTACTCCACTATCTGTATTATTGCAAATTGTTCCACCATTTATTGTAAGAGAACTCGTTACATATGCACCGTATCCATTATTATCTGTAACTTTGACACCTTCTGAAAGAGTTACATTTCCAGAGTCAATTACAATACCGCTATAATTATAGCCACCAGTGATCGTAAGATTCTTGATTGTAACAGATATATCAGCAGAAAGAGAAAAAGTTGTTCCTGGGTTATCTGCTGTAAAGCCACCATTCAAAATATCTGTTTCGTTGCCAGTGAGTCCCTCTATTGTCAACGATTTTGCATAATCTGCAAATGCCATTGTAATAGATTGCCCCCCCGTGATTTCGCCGTCAATAT
Source organism: uncultured Treponema sp. (assembly GCA_937901865.1). GTDB lineage: Bacteria > Spirochaetota > Spirochaetia > Treponematales > Treponemataceae > Treponema_D. Next base: position 1,469 of record CALDID010000210.1, on the reverse strand, counting down.
AGATTGTGTAATCCACGTCGGCAGTATTCAGCGAGCTGATTATCGCCAACCCTACGTTATTCAGCGAGTTGATTTTCTCCAATGCTACGTTAATCGAGGGTACTGGGGTTGAAGCAGTATACCCGTTGTTGCTTTCCGAGCCACTTGCACTCACATAAATTGCATTTACAAAGAGTGCGTATAGTGTTATATCTCCCGTTGTGCCTTTCGCAATGCTTTCAATCGCGTTTCCTGCATAGTCGCTTGTTTTATACCAACCCGCGAACGCATAGCCACTCTTCGAGAGCTTAGGGAGCGTGATTTCACTATGTCGCGAATATGAATACGCATAAGAACCTTCTGTAAGAGTCGCTCCGTCTGTGTTTTCGTATGTTATGCTGTACATCGAATTTAGACTGATTGTGCGCTCCGCCTTACTGATATGCCCACTCTCAATTCTTACTGTTTCCATATATGTATTAAGAAGTATGTCAGCATTTGTTCCGCCATAAAAGAGGACTCTTATAGTGTAAATTCCAGAAGAAAGGTCTCTCTTTGCAAACACTACAGAGCTATTCTCTATCGAAAGCTCTGTGCTTTCTTCATCGAAGGACTTAACATAGCCGATAGCTTTTGTCGCGCTTCCATCTGCGATGTTCAGCGTAAGGCTAAAGCTACCTGTTCCAAAGCCGTCTATGCTTGAGTAGTCCACTGCCATATTCGTGAACGACAGACTTACCGTTTCGCCTGCATTCACCATTATATTCCAGCAACTTACATCGTCTTTGAATGTTACGCCGTTAATCGTCGCTGTCAGAGAAAAAGTCCAAGTTCTCGGTTCTATCTCTATCGTCTTGCTTGTCAATTCTGCGTATGAATCTGCACTCAAAAGCTCCTTGCTCTCTCTCTCGCCTGTGGTATAGTTATGGTAAGAGCCTATGAGCTTAATGTTTGACATATCGTCTACGCTTAGCTTCTGCGCCCCTATCAAACGTGCGCCATAGTCTGATACAAAAATATATGCTTTGCCAATCTCGCTCGTATCGTGCTCTTCAACGGAGTCAAACAGCCCTGAACACGCAGACAGAACGAGCAGCCCTATAATAGAAGTTAATACAAAACGTAGTTTCTTGTTCATAACATACCTCCTGTTAAAAGCTACTCTTTCTTCACTTGCATCGAAATAGAACTATAGCCAATGCCTTCTGTAGCGTATACTTCAACAAATACATCATACGTTCCAGGAACAAGTAAAGACGGCGTAATCGTCAGCGTATTATTATCGCTGCTAACCGAGAAGCCTTTTGTACTTTCGATTCCATTGATAAGCCAGTCGCCATCGACGTACCAAGTTTGCGCACTATATCCGCTCGGTACTGAGTACGATATGCTCGTGTCAGTTTCGGTCTTGACAAGCTCTATGGTGTCGATGTTTTCTGTTTCATTGAAAGTAACCGAGATTCCGTTTACTTTGCTACTCCACCTTGCAT
>CALDID010000209.1 GCA_937901865.1 uncultured Treponema sp. | reverse complement strand
ACCGCCTAGTGTCCGACTACTAAGGCGGTTGTACTCGAAAGAGTATGTGTAAAAAGGTATTGAAGAGAAATCATAACTTTGGTTGCGCTTCTTTTTTTATTTTATCCCGCTCTTTTCATTTGTCAACTTCCTATACAATCTACATTTTTCTTACCGATGGTAAGATGTATTAAATACCAATTAAAAACGTTCAAAGATAGTTCAAAAAAATTATTTGTAGCGTATGGTTTTATACTTATAGGTAGGAGATTCTAGCAAGCCTTTGAGCGATTCTGTTGCAGTGATTTCGTGATTATCTTCGATGAATATTCCCGATACGCCGTCCATTCTGTCAAGCAAGTCAATGCCTGCATCAATGCCAAGTATAAAAACAAGTGTACTTAATGCGTCTGCGTCTATGCTAGAAGAACAAATAACAGTTGCGCTTAAAAGATTGGTTTCGAGTGGATAGCCTGTCTTTGTGTCAAAAATATGATGATACCTCTTTCCGCTTTGATAGAAAAAACGCTCATACACACCGCTTGTTACTATGCTACATTCTTTGAGAGGCAAAACAACCGCAGGGTCTCCGCCTGTATCTTCAGGGTTCTTTATCCCCACATACCACGGCTCATCGTCTAGCTTTTTTCCGTACACATAGATGTTGCCGCCAAGGTCAATAATCGCTTTTTTCACTCCCCTTTCTTTCAAAATCTTGCAAAGCTCATCTGTCGCAAAGCCTTTCACTATCGCGCCTAAATCCAAAGCCATTCCCTCTCGCTTCAAAAAAACAGTTTTCCCGTCAATGACAACATCGCGATAATCCACAAGCGGCAAGTTTGCAGTGATATACCTTTGATTCGGAAGATGTGCTTCGTCTGTGCCGATATTCCACAAATTAGTGATAGGTGCAATGGTCGGGTCAAATAAGCCATTTGATAATTCAGCATACGAAAGCGCGCGGGAGAGAACATAGATAATATCGTCGTTCACCTCTACTGCGTGGTTTCCTGCCGCCTCGTTTATTTGGCTTATGTCGCTCGAGACTTTCTTTGTGTCAAACTCTGCATCGATTTGCTCTAAACGGTAAAAAAGCGCATTATATAGCTCTTGTGTACCGTCTTCAAAGAGATTAAGCGAACACATAGAGCCGAAATAAGTCATAGAGCGAGGTTGCACAGACGGCTCTTTTGGCTTTCGCGCTACCGTTATCAACACAATAGCTACACAAGTAACAAAGACAACTATCGAAATAAGCGAAATAGCATATACATACAATGGAGTTTTCTTTCTATGAACCATTTTTTCTCTCCCTTTACAATCTACAGCTTTTTATATGCAGCCTATGCCTTTTACAAAGTAGGCTACACTTTTTGAAAAGCAGGCTGTGCCTGTATGATAATAAAAAAAAGTATTACTTGCAACAGTGAAAAAATATGATATACTTCAAGTATATGAAACACGAATCTATTACGCTCCCTCGGCACTATGAGGGAAAACTAAAAACAACAGACAAAGCCCCTGTTCTTAAAACGTATCTTTTGGACAACTACGATTTCGACATTGACCGCATACGTCCTCTTGTCCTCATTTGTCCAGGCGGCGGCTATGAACATCTCTCAGACAGAGAAGCAGAAGCGATTGCAATACAGATGAACGCAATGGGCTTTCAAGCAGCGGTTTTGTATTACACGCTCGCACCTATGGAATTTCCTACCGCATTGTGCGATGTCGCAGAAGCTGTTTACTATGCAAGAACGCATGCAACCGAATGGCACATAAACAAAAACAATATCATCGTTGCAGGCTTTAGCGCAGGTGCACACCTTGCCGCAAGTCTTGGCGTGTACTACAACGGCTTAAACGCAGGAGGCGAGAAAAGCGAAGACAAAGAGCCACTTTTAAAAAAGTATCTTCCGTATAGCGCAGAAGAGATAAAACCGAATGCACTGCTGCTTTGCTATCCTGTAATCAGTGCAGGAGAGGCGGCTCATCGTGGCTCTATTATGAATGTGCTTGGCGAAAAATATAAAGAGAACACTCACTGGGTTAGCCTTGAAAACCTCATCACCAAAGACTTTCCGCCGTCTTTCATTTGGCACACAACACAAGACAATGCCGTCCCTGCGGAAAACTCTCTTTTGCTCTGTCTTTCCTTGCAAAAAAATCACATACCGTATGAATATCACTTATTTCAACGCGGCGGACACGGACTCGCACTTGCAACAGAGGAAACTGCAACAAAAAGTGGCAAAGAGATACAAGAAGAATGCGCGGTTTGGATTGATTTATTTGCGACATGGGCAAAAAGACTTGCAAAAGAAAAAGAGATTTGATATAGTTTAGAGAAAATGATGACCCATTAGCTCACTTGGATAGAGCGATAGCCTCCTAAGCTGTAGGTAGCACGTTCGAATCGTGTATGGGTCGCTTTTGTAACTTATCTTATCCGTTATTAAAAAAGGCTTCGTTAGTTTGCGAAGTCTTTTTTTATATATTTTGTATAAATTAGAGATATTCTGTTTGCTAAAACAACACATTTCTTTGCATAAAACAGAATTTGATTATTGATTTTTTATATTTGTCGAATTTATTATATAGTGAGTGGGGGTTTTTATGAAAAAATCTTTTTTCATTTGTTCTATCTTATTGGTTGCTTCTTGCGCCTTTGCGAAAGTTGGTGATTCTCGTTATGTTGCAGTGCAAGGCGCAGAAGTAAAAGTAAAAGCAAGCTCTTTTGCAAAGTCTACAGGCTCTCTAAAATATGCAGAAGAAGTCGAAATCGTAAGCGAAAACAATGGCTGGACAGAAGTAATGAGCAAAGAAAATCCGAAAGTGAAAGGCTGGATTAGCTCATCAGCTTTGTCTAAGCGCAAAATCGTATCATCATCTTTTTCAGCAAGTGCAAATGAGCTTGCATTGGCAGGAAAAGGCTTTTCAGACAGCATCGAAGGAGAGTATAAAAAGAACTCTAACACGAATTATGCTGCTGTTGATGCAATGGAAAAACAGAGCGTAAAAGCAAGCGATGTGCGAAAATTTATGGTTGACGGTATGCTTAATACTGGCGACACAGGTACAACAAAATGAACGTAAAGCATTTTTTAAAAAAGGGATTTATCATATTCTCTTTGCTGTCTTGCTCTATACTTTGCGTATATGCACAAGACAGTGAAGAGAAAAAAAGTGAATCCTCTTTTAAGGATAAAGTTACAAACGTTCTTGACAACATCGCAGGTGCTATAAACAAAGGCGGCGAAAAGGTAAAAGAGGGCGTTGACGGAAAAGTAAGCGCAGAAAATGTAACGGCATCGTTCAAAGACGCAAGAGAAGCGGCAGCAAAGGCTCAAGAAGTGATTACTCCAGAACAGGAATATTACATAGGCAGAGCGGTCGCGGCAAATATCCTTGCTCGATACAAAGTATACAATTCTCCAAAGGCGCAAAAGTATCTAAATAACATCTGCCACGCAATGACAACATTGAGCGAAAGACCTGAGTTATACAAAGATTATTTCGTCGTCATACTCGACACAAATGAAATCAATGCTTTTGCAACTCCTGGCGGTCATATTATGGTAACACGAGGGCTTTTAAAATGCACCGATTCAGAAGACGCTGTGGCTGCCGTTTTAGCACACGAAATCTCTCATATTCTTTTACAGCATAGCGTAAAGGCGATTAAAACAAGTAGAGCGGCAAATGCAATTATTCGCACAAGCGGTTCTTTAGCAGTAGCTGCAACGGGCGGAAATGATGGCGCAAAAGAGAATGTGGACGGATTTAGCGACAGTGTTGATGAGATTGTGGGCGATATGCTAGAACACGGTTATTCCAAATCGCAAGAGCTTGCAGCAGACACAAAGGCTTTAGAGTTAATGGCAAATGCAGGATACAATCCGAGAGCTATGGATTCTATGCTAAAGCTCATCGAAGCCAACACAAAGGAAAATGACCAAGGATTCAAGAAGACTCACCCAGAACCAAAGACACGCTTAAAAAATGTATCGCTTCACTACAGCAAATATAATAAACTGACAGACACCACAGCAGCGAGAAAAAAACGCTTTGCACAGATGAAGTCCAGCTTTTAAGAGGAACTGAAAACTTAAAGTAGTAAAGAACAATGAATATCAAGAACAGAAAATCGAAAACCTTTATTTACCTAACAATCGTTGTTTTTGGTATATTTGCATTGGTAAGCGTGCTTTATAAATTAGGCGTATTCACCTTTATAGAAAATAAAACGTATGATGCGCGCATGGTTTACACAGCTTCAGCCTTTATGCCGAGCGATGATATTTGCTTTATCGGAATAGACCAAGACAGCTTGAACAGGGCTCAAGAAGAACGAGGCTGGAGCTGGCCTTGGCCGAGAGAAGCATACGGTATGATAGCGGATTATCTTCACGCAGGCAATGCAAAATCGCTCACATTCGATGTTCTGTTTACAGAGCCTTCTGTCTATGGAAATGCTGACGATGAAGCATTTGCAAAAGCCTGCAAAGATTGGGGAAAAGTTGTAAACACTATGTATCATAGTGCAACAGCAGGCGCAGAAGTTCTCTTGCCTATACAATCAATAAAAGAAAGTGCAGCTCTTATTGGTAGCACCGTAAGCGCAAAAGACAGCGATGATATGATTAGGCGAGCAAGGCTTTATTACGAGGCAAATGGCGAAAAATACGCAGCGTTAGGATTAGCTCCTCTTTTGCTTGAAGAAGAGAATAGTTCTTTACCCACAGACGATTGCATTGATGGCTATGAATCTTCCCTACCGTTAGACAAGGACGGAACGCTCCTTTTGCGCTATAAAGGCAGTATAGACCGCTATGCTCACTACAGCGCATACGACATTATAAAAAGCTATGACGCATATTTGAAAGGAGAGGAAGCAGAGATTCCGCCTGATAACTTTGAAGACGCTTTCGTCTATTTTATCTTTTATGCTCCAGGTCTTTTTGATATTTGTGCAACTCCTATTTCTAAAGTATACCCAGGAGCAGGCGTGCACATAACGCTTTTAGACGGCATACTAAATAATTCTTTTATCACGCCGTTGCCAGAAATTGCGGTATATGTATATATGTTTATCTGCGCGCTTTTAGCAATGCTGTGTGTGAGAGGTGCTAATGCAGCCTCAAAGCGCGGATTGCTTTTGATAGTGCTTTCTCTTATCCTTTTTCCCGCTGCAATGTGCGTCCTTTCTGTATTCTTGTTTTCAAAGAACATTTGGATTCCTGTTGTAGCTCCTCTTCTCTGCTATGTGTTATCGATTTTCGGCTCAATCATAGTAAGCTATGGTTTAGAGGGAAAACAAAAGCAATTTATAAAAAATGCGTTTAGCCAATATTTAAGCCCTGCTGTTATCGATTCCCTTATTGCAAATCCGCACAACTTGAAGCTCGGCGGCGAAAAGCGACATATTTCAATATTCTTTTCTGATGTACAGAGTTTCACATCTCTTTCTGAAAAGCTCACTCCAGAAAAGCTCACAGAACTCTTGAATCAATATCTCACAGAAATGACAAATATCATTCTTGCAAGCGGCGGCACAATCGACAAATACGAAGGAGATGCAATTATTGCTTTTTGGAATGCACCGTCAAATCAAGAAAACCACGCACAAAGAGCAATAGAGGCGGCTATTGAATGTCAAGCTCGACTTGAAGAGCTGTCGGCAGAGTTTACAAAAAAAGTAGGTCGCCCCTTGTGGACAAGAATCGGTATAAATACAGGAGATGCTATCGTCGGCAATATGGGAAGCAATTTGCGCTTTGATTACACAATGCTCGGCGACAGCGTAAACCTTGCAAGCCGCTTAGAAGGCTTAAACAAACAATTCGGCACATACTTAATGTGTTCTCTTCAAACAAAAAATGAAGCGGTAAAGGCAGGCTGTGCGCTGAAATGGAGAGAACTCGGCAAAGTAGCTGTTGTAGGAAAAAAAGAAGCGGTAACGGTGTTTGAACCAATAACACAGGCTGTTTACAAAAAGAAAGAAAAAGTGTATAAAGGTTTTAGCTTTGCATTAAAGCTATTTTACCAAGGCAAATTCCTAGAAGCAAAAAAATACTTTGATGTCTTATCTCGCTATGACCCGCCCTCTCGCTCGTACAGTGAAAGATGCGCATTGCTCTTGCAAGAAGGCGTTGATAGCAAAAATTGGAACGGAGTATGGGTAGCTTCTAGCAAATAAATTTCTTTATATATTGACAAGATACAAGTTTTTTTATAATCTAATGGAACGCAACTTGTATATTTATCAGGGTGGTATAAGATGTCTAGAGTATGTGAGTACTGTGGAAAGGGTTCTCAGCATGGTAACAAAGTGAGCAACTCTTATATCCATACACGCAAAGTATGGAAGCCGAACTTGGTCGAAATCAAGACTATTGAGAATGGAACAACTGTTACAAGAAAGATTTGTACACGCTGTCTCCGCACTTCAGACGCTATGGGTGTTGTTTTCAAGAAGGTTACAGTTCCTTCTGTAAAGGCAGCCGAAGCAAAGTAAAAGTTTTTCAATCGGTTCTATTAGCTCTGTTGAGAGATAGAACACACTGAAATAACTGAAAACCCGTTCTATTTACTAGAGCGGGCTTTTTTATTTCTCTTTGCTATACAAATAGTGTTAGACCATCATACGCAGGCGAAACATTTCCACCATTTTCTTTTGCAGAAGAAAGATTTTCAAAATCAGCAATGTGCCTATCGATATATTCTTGTATCTCGGTATGCTTCATATCATGGCAAATATGCGTAATCCAAGTGTTTTTCGGACAAAGCTCATTTGCATATTGGAGGGCTTCATAAAAAGAACAGTGCGTTGAATGGCTCTTTTCTCGAAGTCCGTCAATGATAACGTGTTCTACTTCCCCACCATATTTTTTGATTATCTCTAGCGATTCGCTGCTTATATAGCTGCAATCCGTAAGATATGCAAGACTTTTTCTCTCTTTTGCCGTCGCTGAATACAATAAATATCCAGACGTTTTCAAAGTGCCGTGAAGCATAGGAATAGGAATAATACAAAGACTTTTTATCTCAAGCGGATTTTCTCCAGAATATGCTTCAACACTCTTTAATGCAATTTTCGGCTTACTGCCACCAGCTTGCGTTTGTGTGAAAATATAAGAAAACCTATTTCGCAAATCACTTAACGTGTTTTCGTTTGCATAAATCGCTAATCCTTCGCCTTTCGTTTCTTCGCCGAGCTTGCTTTCAACAGAAGCAGAAGCTGTATGGCTAAAAATACGCAAATCATCAAGCCCGTGAACGTGGTCTGCATGGCTATGAGTGCATAAAACAGCATCAAGGCGATTTATACCGTATTTGAGAGCCTGTAAGCGAAACTCAGCCCCCACATCAACAAGAAGTGCAGTTTCTCCTCCGTTTTCATCTGTGTCGCTAATATAAATACTTGGGCGATAGCGTGTGTCATGCGGGTCAGACGATGTGCAAACTGCGCATTTACAGCCAATGACGGGAACGCCAAAACTTGTACCAGAACCAGTAACAGTTATTTTCATAAAAAATAGTATACGATTGACAAGATTTATTTTCAATGATTTTTTACTTCTTTTTTGCTGTAATAAACGACATTATCAATCTTACCATCGGTAAGATGTATATTACTTACCATCGGTAAGATGTATTAAATACCGTCGGTAAGATGTATTAAATACCGTCGGTAAGATGTACACCTTACAGGCGGTAAGATGTATTAAATACCATCGGCAAGCTGTAAGCGTTTTTGGACGACGTGAAAAGAAGTATCAATAGACTTGTTCAAATCTTTGTCATACAGCGAAATAGTAAACTATCTGCATTTTATACGATTCCTCGATTACAACAGATACGAGAGCAAATAGTTTTTGATAAAAAATTTCATAAAACAACTCTTTTACCGCGCTTTTCTTGACGATTTTTTTTGATTTAGTTATTTTTCACACTATGATGATTGATAAACGGCTTTTGAACATTGTTCCAAAAGCAAAAAAGTTTGTATGGCTTACCGTGCTTTTGCGCACACTGTTACTTTTTTCCAATACCGTTATGATTTTTGCCGTAAGCAAATTGCTAGCTTCCAAAGGCGAAAATGCTCTTTTTCCCGTCATTGTAATCGCCTGTGCGCTCTGTGCGATTGTGCTGCTGAATATCGCAAGCGCATACACAACTTACTGTGCATCTCGCGATGTCAAAACAACGCTTCGCGTCCGCATATACGAAAAACTGTTGCGCTTAGGAACAGCGTATCAAGAAAAAAATGCAACCGCCAAAATCATACAGCTCGCAGTCGAGGGCGTGGAAACATTAGAAACGTGGTTCGGCGCGTTTTTGCCGCAGTTTTACTATAGTATGATTGCCTCTATTGCAACATTTGCGATTTTGGCGTTTTTGAATCTGAAAATGGCTTTTGTGCTGTTGGCTTGTGTGCCGCTTATTCCCATCTCAATGGCGGTGGTGCAAGGAATTGCAAAGAAATTGCTCGGCGCATATTGGGCAGAATATGCAAATCTTGCAGACAACTTTTTAGAAAACTTGCAAGGACTTCAAACGCTCCAAATCTACAGTGCAGACGGCTTTAAGGCTGAGCAAATGGCAAAAGAGGCAGATACATTTCGGCGTGTTACGATGAAAGTGCTTTCGATGCAACTCAACTCGATAATCATTATGGACATCGTAGCGTATGGAGGCGCAGCGGCTGGGATTCTTGCCTCTCTCGGCGCATTTCGCACAGGCTCGCTTTCGCTTGAAAATGCGTTCGTGTGCATTTTGCTTTCGGCAGATTTCTTTATCCCGCTTCGTCGACTCGGCAGCGCATTTCACACCGCAATGAACGGCAGCACTGCAAGCAAAAATATCTTTGCGCTGTTAGGCGAAAAAGAAGTTGAAAACGGAACGTATGAGATAAGAGAAAGTTCTGACATCGCTTTTGAGCTGGACAATGTAAGCTATGACTTTGACCGCACAGTGCTGAAAAACTGTTCGCTAAAAATCAAACGCGGAGAATGTGTTGCATTCGTCGGAAAAAGCGGGTCGGGAAAATCAACAGCGGCAAAGATTTTATCGGGAATATATCCTAAATACAAAGGCAGTGCAAAGGCAAACGGAAGCGAAATCAAGGCTCTAAAACGAGAATCGCTGTATCAATTCGCCACATACATAAGCCACCGCGATTGGATTTTTGAGGGAACAGTGCGAGATTGCTTACAGGAAGGCAATGCAAAGGCAAGCGAAGAGGAGATGTGGAGAGTGCTCGAAGCAGTGCGGCTATCAGATTTCTTAAAAAGCGAAAAGGGACTTGATACGCACATCAAAGAGGGCGGTTCAAATCTTTCGGGAGGGCAAAAACAGCGGCTTTCCATTGCACGCGCATTGCTGAAAAACGCTCTCGTATACATTTTTGACGAAGCAACAAGCAATATCGACACAGAAAGCGAAAAAGCCATTATGTCGCTCATCGAATCGCTCAAAGGCAAAAAGACAATCATCATCATAAGCCACCGCAGAGAAAATTGCACTTTGGCAGACAAGATATATCGCTTTGAAGCAGGAGAAGTATCAGAATGAAAACACTTTTTCGATTATCAAAACTCATTGCGCCGCTTTTTCCTGTAATGCTCTTAGCGATTTTTTTCGGCACAACAGGATTTCTATGCGCAATCGCTATTCCCGTTTTCGCCTCCATTGCGCTCACTGCGGATTTTCCGATAAAACTTCTGCTTGCACTCGGCGTAGCGCGCGGCGTTTTGCATTATGCAGAGCAGTATTGCAACCATTACATCGCATTTACGCTTCTTGCACGAATCAGAAATATCGTCTTTGCCAAATTGCGCGAATTAGGACCTGCAAAGCTCGACGGCAAGAAAAAAGGCGAGCTCATTTCGCTGCTCACTTCGGATATCGAGCTTTTAGAGCTGTTTTATGCGCATACGGTTTCTCCTGTGTGCATTGCGCTTTTGACAAGCGTCGCCGTCGCTGTGTTCCTCGGAGCAAAAAGCATTGTACTCGCGCTGTATATGCTGTTTTTCTATGCCGCCGTAGGAATCTGCGTTCCGCTCATCGTGCAAAACGGCGCAATGAAGGCTGGAGCAAAACACCGTGCGCAATTTTCGAGGCTGAACGCCTTTTTGCTCGACACGCTTCGCGGCTTGCAGCAATCGATTTTGTACGGCACAGGCGAAAAAAAATGCAGCGCGATAAAGACAAAGAGCGAAGAGCTATCACGCAGCAAAAAGAGCAGCGCACTATACGAAGGCTTTACCGCCGCATTGATAGATGCTCTCGTCATCGTCGCGGCAATGGGGAATCTCGCACTCTCGCTTTATCTATTCCATTGCAGCGCGATTGATTTCGGCACGGTGATTTTTTCGCTCACAGCGTCGTTCAGTTCATTTGCGCCCGTCATTGCGGTGGCTCGGCTTGGAAGCAGTTTGTCGGAAACCGTAGCGGCGGGAAAACGAGTGCTATCGCTCTTGGACGAAAAAAGCGTTGCGCCTGCGATTTCGGGCAGAGAAACGATTTCAGATTTTTCTCTTATCGAAGTGAACGATATGAGCTTTTCGTATCCGAATGAAGCGAATGAAAATGCAGAAAAACCGATTTTAGCGAATATCCAGATGGCGTTTCCAAAGGGTGCAATTACGGGAATTCAAGGAAAAAGCGGCAGCGGAAAATCAACGATACTCAAACTGCTTATGCGATTTTACGAAGCCCAAAAAGGAGAGATTGCAATAAACGCCGTCAATATAAACGCTGTCAACACAGCCTCTCTGCGCGCTCTTGAGGGCTATGTCGAGCAGGATACCTCTCTTTTTCACGACACGATTGAAAACAATCTCCGCATAGCAAAACTCGACGCGACACAAGAGGAAATCGAAGAAGCCGCGAAAAAAGCAAATATTCACGATTTCATCTCCTCGCTTCCCAACGGCTACCGCACGAAAGTGAGCGAGCTTGGCGATAATTTTTCGGGCGGAGAGAGGCAACGCTTAGGACTTGCGCGCTCATTTTTGCATAACAGCAGCATTTTGCTTCTTGACGAGCCGACAAGCAATCTCGATTCATACAATGAAGAGATTATCTTGTCGTCCGTAAAAAAATGCGCCGCAGAAAGAGCCGTCGTTTTGGTGTCGCACCGAGAAAGCACGCTTGAAATCGCGGATAAAATCTACAAAGTATCTTCGGAGAGAAAATCATGAAAGCTGTAAAACCGCTGTGGATTATGCTAGGATTTATTGCGCTCGCATTAGGCGCGATAGGCGTTCCGCTTCCCCTTTTGCCGACAACGCCGTTTTTGCTATTGGCGGCGTTCTGTTTTGCCAAAGGCTCAAAGCGATTAGATAACTGGTTTCGCTCAACATCGCTTTACAAAAAGCATTTAGAGAGTTTTGCGACAAACCGCGCAATGACGCTGAAAACAAAGCTCTGTATTTTAATTCCTGCAACGCTCTTGCTTTTCGGTGCGTTTATTGGAATGAGCCGCAAAGACAACACGGGAACAAGAATCGGCAGAGCGGTTATTTTGCTTCTTATTGCGATAAAATACTGGTACTTTTTCAAAAGAATACGAACAATACAAAGCGAAAAAAGCACATTTTGAAAGAGCAAAGGAGAAAAAATGAAACTTATCGAATTTATAAATCTCGGCGGACCGATTAACTGGGTTTTAGCGGCGTTGCTGTGCTTTTGCTTTTGCCAATGCCTTGAGCGGTGCATTTATTTTTTTCAGACGAGAAAAGGCGCAAAAAAATGCGTGATTGGGCGGCTGAAGAGCAAAATTGCACAAAGCGAAAAGAGCGAGAGAAAAAAAATATTCGACAAAGAAGCGACTCTTTTGTATTACGAAATGAACCGCGGGCTGTGGTTTTTGAATTTTATCAGCTCGGTCGCGCCTTCGATTGGACTTTTGGGAACGGTAACAGGGCTTATCGGCGCGTTTTCCAAAATGGCACAGGCGGGGGCAAACGTGAATATTCAAGATTTGGCAGGCGGCATTTGGGAGGCGATGCTTACAACGGCGTTCGGTATGGTTATCTCGATTCCTGCCCTGCTGTTTTATCGCACATTCAAGCGCATTATCGAAAAGCGGGTTATGCAAATGCAATTATACGAAACCGAGCTTGAGGCGGAAAATGCTGAAGTTTGAAACAGAAGAAGAGCTTTCGGTCAACATAACATCGTTGATTGACGTTATTTTTATCCTGCTCATCTTTTTTATGGTGTCAACGCAGTTCAAAAAGAACTCTCTGCCACTCGATTTGCCGAAAAGCGAAGACTCTACGGAGGAAAAAGCCGACGACAATGTGAAAGTGCTCGCTGTGAACAAAAGCGAAATGCAGCTTGACGGCGAAAAAGTAACGCTCGACACGCTGGAGGGGATTTTGAGGGCGGCGTATGAAAAAAATGAGAATATCGCGCTTTCGCTTGAGTGCGAAAAAACGGTTGACTTTGAAGAGGTTGTGCAAGTGCTCACGAAAATACAGAATGCTGGCATCAGCAAAATAGGAATTGTTCATGACCCGTTGGATTAGCAGCGCGATTTGCACGGCGGCGATTATTGCGCTTTGCTTTTTTCTGCCTGTGTGGAATTTTCAAAAAACTATCGCTGATTCCGTGCAAATGAATGAAGATGATACTTCAATCTCTGTTGTTTCCGTCGTCAAGAAGCGACAGGCTCAACAATCGCAGATAGTGCAAAAACAGAGCATTCCCAACGAGGTTGTGCAACCAAAAAAGCAGCCTGAAACAAAGCCGAGCGTGCCAGCAGAAAAGCAGGTTGTAAGCGAGAGAATCCAGACAGAGCAAGTGCCAGAAAAAGCGATAACAGAGCCAATCGCAGAGGAAACGACAGAAGAAAATACGAGTTTTGCAGAAGAAAACAGCGCAGAAAGTTTAGGCGAAGTCAGCGAAACGGGAGAAAACAACGCAAGTACAGTGCAAAACGGAGAGGGAAGCGAAAAAACGGAGAAAATCGAAGTATCGGAAGAAGTGAAAAAGATGAGTGCCGCATACAAAAAATATGCACTCACTCGCATTGCCGCAAAGAAAGCGTATCCGTACAAGGCGAGAACGCAGGGCATCGAAGGCAAAGTGAAAGTGCAAATTGTCATTGCGACAGACGGCAGTGTAAAAGAAGCGGAGATTATCGAAAAATCAGATTCAGAGCTGTTGAACGCCGCGTGTCTTGAGGCGATAAAGAAAGCCGCGCCGTTCAAGAAGATGAAAGAGGGAATGAGCGAAATGACAATTATTTTCGTTATGGATTTCGCATTGCAATCATAAGCAGTGTTACGAAAAGTATGCTTCTTTATGTCATTCTCGTGCTTGACACGGGAATCTATCTTCTGTAGGCAGTTTTGAAAAAGAGGCTGTGCCTCAGATTATCGGGTCGAGCCCGATAATGACAGCATACCTTTTATAACACCTCCGCAATCATAAGTGTTTTGAAAAAAAATTGCTGGAAAACTCTAAAATCTCTAATTTCGTTGCGGAAATTGTTTCCAAAAAGTCAAAATCGTCTTTTTCTTTAAAGAAACTGTTTCCCAAAAAATAAAATCGCCTTTTTCTTTAAAGAAATTACTAAAAATCTCTAAAATCTCCAATTTCTTTAAAGAAATTATTTCTCAATAGTTTCCTTGACATTTAACGACAGAAATGTTTATCATACGTCTACTTTTAGTTAGCAGTGATTAACTACTACATAATACTCACAGGTCTTTTATGAATTTTATTTCTAAAACAATTTTTGAAGGCACGGCGATTTTTTTGCTTGTAGCACCGATTGCAGTATTCGCCCAAGAAAGCGAGGACGACGAAGAAGAAATCATCGTCGTGAGCGCGGGCAAAATCGAGCAGACGGTAGATAATGCCGTAGAAAAAGTGCAGGTGATTTCTAAAAGCGACATTGAGCAAAGCGGCGCAAAAACGCTTTCAGAGGCGGTGAAAAACCTGAGCGGTGTCGTTGTTACGGGAGCAAGCGCGGCAAATCCGACGGATTCCATTTCTATGCAGGGCTTCGATTCTGCGTATGTAAAAATCCTTGTGGACGGCATTGCTGTTACGGGCGACATCGGGGGTGCAACGGCGGTGTTTGAAATCCCTGTGGAGATGATTGAGAGAATTGAGGTGGTGCAAGGTGCGTCGAGTGCGCTTTACGGCTCGGACGCGATGGGCGGCGTGATTAACATCATCACCAAGAAAAGCGAGGGCGGAGAGTTTGCGATACACGCAGACGCGAGCGAAGAGGTCAGCATAATGAAAAGCGGAAATTGGCGCAATTACACTTCTGCAACAGCGACCGCTTCTGGCGAGCACTTTTCCTCCGCTGTTACGGGCAGTTTCGACTTCACGCCAGGCAAGCAAAAAAGCACTTATTATGCGCTTTCGGGAGGCTATCTTGATTACTATGAATCCCCGCGCAAAATGGTCGGCTACGGCAGGGCAAGCGCGAACTATGAGGACGATTGGGGCAAGATTGGGATATTCGGTGCGGCGGCTTCCTGCGACCAAAAATCCAATTTTACGGCAACAGGCTTCAATTCAGGCGCGACGATGGAATATGACACAACGCGAGTAGAGGGCGGATTGACGGGCGAATATAGGTTTGACAATGCGCTTTCGTTTTCGGGATTTTCAGCCGTGAAAAGCTATGCACTCGAAACGACCTATGATGTGTCAGCAGGAGAGGCTTCGAGCGTTACCGACACGGATTCTCTTTTTGTGGATTTTGAGAGCGAGGCGCGCGCTTCGTGGCAAATCAACGATGAAAACCTGTTTTTGTGCGGCATAAACGGCACGCTTGAAACAGTGAACGGAGATTCATTCAAGAAGCGGCAGAAGCAGCTTTTGCTTTCTCTTTTTGCGCAAGACACGCTCACGCTTTTTGACGGAACACTTGACATCGTGCCAGGTTTCCGCGCGGATTTTGCTCCCGAAATGGACGACAGCTCTGCATACTTTATGCTTACCCCGAAACTTTCGGCAAAATACGCACCGAGCGACACAACTGCGGTTCGTTTCGCATACGGAATGGGATATAAAACGCCGACGCTCAAGCAAAAATACTGGGTGTTCTATCACAATTACGCTTCAGGCGAGGGCAACTTTATCTTGTACGGCAATCCAGATTTGAGCAGCGAGAAATCGCAGAGCGTCAATGCGTCTATCGAACAGAAAATCGGCGATTTTGTAAAGCTCACGGCGGGCGGCTATTTCAGTTACATCACCGATATGATTACGAGCGTTGTTACCGATGACACGACAAGTCCGCAAATCAGAACTTACGAAAATGTAGACAAGGCGATTACTTATGGCGGCGACATCGGCGTAAGATACAAATATGCGCGCTTCGAGGCAAAAGCAGGCTATGCGTACACTGCGGCAAAAGCATACGACGACGATGAGGGCTGGCAGGATTTGAGCCTCCGCGTAACGCATAGAATTACGGCAAGCGCAGGATATATGATTCCCGTTTTGGAAGCAAAAATCTCTGCAAGCGCAGAATGGAACAGCAGGCAACTCGTTACGACGGGCGGAGAAGATTACACTCCCGATTATTTTATGACAAGTGCGACGCTTTCAAAGCTGTTTTGGCAAGACAAAATTGAAGCATATATCCGCGGCGACAATCTGCTGGACAATCTTAATTTTCAAAACGGCACTGACGGAAAAAATCAAGAAGAGTATTTCGGCTTGACCGACGGCGCAACGTTAAGCATAGGAGTAAGGATAAAATTATGATGAAATCAAATTTGATTTTTCTATCATTTGCGGCATGTATGATATTCGGAGTATTTACATCTTGCGACCCCGATGATAACGAAGATGACGACGAAGTAACGGAGTACGATATTTCGGAGTTGTATGGCTACACATACGGCGCGAGTTTCACGGCATCGAGCGGAACACAACTCACGCCTGAACTCGTGATTTATGATGAACGCCATCTTGATTGGAATATGAGCACAAGCGGAATGTCGACCAACAGTTTTTACTACACGGCGGAGAAGACGGCGACGAACAAGTATACGCTTTACTGGTACGACACAGCAGCCTCTTATGCCGAAGCGGACACGAGCAAGGCTTCAATGAATGTCGTAATAGGCATAAACACTGCGACTTCTATTTCTATCATGGTGAACAATGCAACGGCGGGCGCAGGAAACGCAATGGCAGGAAGACCGATTGAAATGACGCGGACAAGCGCGGAAAAAAAGACTTACACAGCGGAGGACGATTCTAGCAGTTCGAGTGGCACAAGCCTTATAGATTTCACCGTTTCGGGAAGCAACGCAGAGTGGGCAGAAGATAGTTCTACATATACAGGAACACTAAAAATCTACGTTATACAGACTGAGGACGGCTCAAGCGGAGAGGGAGTTACGCCAAGCGTTACAATTACGAAAACAGAAGGCAACACGGTTACAGTAAAAACGCCACCTCTTGTTTACTCTGGCGCAATGGAAATAAAGTCGTTCGATGTTACAGACTGTGCGGTTACAAAGAACGGAGATGTCTACTATCTTTCTAAAGGCGAGTTCACATCTAGCGACGGAAATTATGCTATAAGTGGCTCATCGCTCAAGGCAAAACTTGAGAGCGGAGTGCTGACCTTACAAGTCATATTCAAGCCTGGTCATATGCCGCTCGACATTACAGAGTTATTCACTTCTAGCACAAATTAATTTCAAGTAAATAAATTGTCCTTGAAAACTGTGTTTTACAGACCGGTAGTAAAATATTTTTTCAAGAGCAATAAAAAAAATCGTCTAATCTATTTTTCTATAATTTAATAGTTTAGGCACGAGGATACATTTATGTTAAAGAAATATTTTTTAGCAGCTTTGATTGCAGTTTCTCTTGTAGGAACAGGGTTGACATCTTGCAAAAATGACGCAGATGATGACGATGATGAAACAACAACACAAGCTACAGTAGCAGAAGCTGTAGCGGGAAGTTATGAGGTGGACAATGATGGCTCTGTCGGAGTTACCAACTGCGCAACGACTTCTGAAACATTGAAAATCGAGGCTGTTTCGGGAGCTAAAGATAAGGTCAACATCACACTTCCGAATGTTGTTTGGACTGACGCTATGACGATTCCGTCTTTCACGGTTCATAATGTGGTTGTTTCCACGACCGACAACGAAAACTACACATTCACCCTCGACGAATTCAGCGAAACCGTAACTGACTCTGAAGGAGATGAAAATACAGTCAAAGGAACTTCCGTTACTGGTACATTCGTAAAATCAACCAAGACAATCAGCGTAACGGCAACTTACAAATACGGGATTATGCCAATGAAGATTGTGCAAACATGTGCCACATCATCTTCATCGTCAAGAGCAAGTGCTGTCGCTCGCTCTGTCACCCCAAAGTCATTGCTCTCAAGCACAAATGGTTCCGCAAGTGAGTGCTACGGAACATATACAGGAACTTGGACGATTGGCTTCATTCCCTTTTCAACAACAGTCTATGTTGACGCAACCGATTTCTACTTCTTCTCATCAAAGATGAAAGGCTCTTATGAGTATGTCAGTTGGGTACAAAACAGTGACGGAACATGGACTTGCTATGGCTCACACAAATCTGGAGAAGCAAATGCTGCAAAATGCGCTGCAAGTCTTACGACCGACGGAAGCACTGGCTCATTCTATGTGCGTGCGATGAATTTGATTGCTTCACCTGCCACACTCACAAAGCAGTAATAGCATTACTTGAAGGAAACAGTTATGTTAAAGAAACTTTTTATGGCATCCCTTGCAGTATCTATGATACTGGGGGGGGGATTTACCTCATGCAATATGGACGACGACGATGACGACGACGATACAATAGCCGTTACTGGCGTTACGCTAGACAATTCAGTTTTAACTCTTACTGTTGGAGGAGATACAGAAACCCTTACAGCAACAGTTTCACCTAGCAATGCAACAGATTCTACAATTACTTGGACAACTGCGGATAGCACAGTTGCAAAGGTTTCTGACGGAGTTGTAACGGCTGTTAGCGGGGGAATAACAACTATTACGGCGACAGCGGGAGGCAAGAGTGCTTCTGCGAACGTATTTGTAAAACCTGCTTCATCTTCATCTATAACTAACACATATTCACTTGATAATTTGTACGGCAAAGCATGGGAAAACACAACAAACGGTGTAGGTTTTGCAATCATCGATGAAAGCAACTACATTTGGTTTCACAACAACTCAAGCTACACAGGTGCTACAAAAGGCACTTATACTGTAGAAAATGTTGCGGCAGATACATATATGCTTACTTCTACAAGCGGAGGTATTTATGGTGTCAAAGTAACAAGCGATTCTACAATTACCCTAACACTCGGTAGCAGTCATAACGGCGGTACTTACGAAATGACGCATGTGTTCTCTAGCTTATTCGGCAATACATACAGCGGAACGCAAGGTCAAATGACACACACTTTGTCTATAACCGACAGCGCAAATTGTACTTACAAAGCCACACCTTATATGCCCAACGA
The DNA here is from genome assembly GCA_937901865.1 of uncultured Treponema sp. Taxonomy (GTDB): domain Bacteria; phylum Spirochaetota; class Spirochaetia; order Treponematales; family Treponemataceae; genus Treponema_D. Next base: position 235 of record CALDID010000209.1, on the reverse strand, counting down.
AACGGCTTACACATACACCATTACTGGTGTTACCGCTGACAATACCGCAAAAACGCTTACCTACACAATGCAGTGGTACAAAGACGGAGATAAAAAAGGAACTCATACCGTGCTGATTACCGACGCAGGAATCACATTCGACAGTCTTGCATTGACAAAATTGGAATAAACAGAGCCTAACGATGTTTATACAGGGGGCGTTTTTGCCCCTTGCTTTTAAGATGAGAATTGCATA
>CALDID010000208.1 GCA_937901865.1 uncultured Treponema sp. | reverse complement strand
TACACTCTTTCCCTACACGACGCTCTTCCGATCTGAGAAAGTTCCGCGATTTTGTCGGCAATCTCGGAATATTTGCCTTCGCTGTCTTCCAGCGTGAGTATCTGATATTCGGCTTCACAAAGAGCCTTTATCTTTTCTTCCACAATGCCGTAAAAATCGAAGTCTGCTGGGAACAACTTCTTGAACTCGTCAACTGTGGTTTCAGTCTTGTTTCCGTCCAATTCCAAAGTAAACGAGCCATAATAATAACTTAAATCACTTATCTTTGCCTTTTCCATTCCAGAAATATAGCCAAGCAATCTTTTGACCGTATAATACAAATCTTCAGAATCGTTGTAACGATTTTTCTTCGGCGCAATCGCGTTCAAGAAAACATCTCGCGACACAGGATACAGGTTCTTTAGGCGGGCAAAGAACATCTGCTTTTCGTCAGAATAATTGCCGTCAAGCGCACAAAGAAGAGCGAACAGCCACACATTGCCGAAATGATTTGTACCGACCACACCCGACGACTTGTAATATTGCTCAACAGTGCGAATAAGAGAGTCGGAGACAAAATTGTAGCGGAACTTTTCGCTGTCCACTCTGACGAAATGCTCTTCAGCAAGAGCGTATTTTTTTCTACTTTCTGAAAGCTCGTACTCTTCGCTTGCGTTATTCAAGAGCGTATCGAACGCGCGGTTTATCTCTGCCGTTTCGTTCTCGCTCAATTCGCGCGAAAGGCTCAAAAAGCCTGCGATGAACTTTAGCAAAGTTTTCTTGCCTACCTGAAATCCGCCGAAAAACGACGGGCGGAAAATGCGGCAGAACGCGCGGGAACTTACGGCAAACTGCTTTTTTGCCTCGCCTTCCTGCTTTGTGCCGCAATAGTTGCAGAACACTGCGCCGTCATCAATTTCTTGACCACAAGAAATACACTTCTTCATTTGTTATCTCCTTAAAGCTTAGCTCCGCATTTTGAGCAGAATCTTGCGTTTTCATTATCTTCCAGCCTTACGCCGCAATTAGAGCAGAAAACTTTGTAGTTTGCGCCATTCGCCATTTTGCGCTGAATAGCAATATTATTCCAAATATAGTCAATGAGCGAATAGATATTAAAGTTGTTCGCGGCAGAATAGCAAAGCGGACGGCGGATTTTCTTTCCTGTGCTTTCCTCAATGCGCTTCTGTACAGATTCGGCTTGCTCTTGCAAAAATGCAGAGAGCGTTTGGTCGGGTTTGCCGTTTTCCCAGTGCCGTCCTTTCATTGCTTGGTCGGCTTGATTTATCACGAAAAGCACGTTTTCTCTTTTGATATTCGGGAAAATCGTATCGTTTAAAAGCGAATATATCTCGCTAAAATCCCGCCTTGAGCCGTCGATGATGACAAGCACCATATCAACGAGTTTTCCGCATTTTTCACCGTATCGCTTGTAATCCCTGTTGAGATACGACGCGATTTTCTGCAAATATATGCGGTCTTTCTCTGGAGAATCACCAAGACCCGGCGTGTCTAAAAGCCGAATATACTTATTCAGATTGAATATTTGAATGTCTTTCGTTTCTGGGTCTGTGCCGTAGCCGATTTTTGCCGCGTCATTGCCAAAAAGAGCGTTTATCGTGGAAGATTTCCCTGCACCCGTTACGCCCACAAGCATAATATCAAGCGGAGGCATTTTGATTTTGCTTTGCATATCGTCTATGCGGTAGTTTGCGATGCCTGTTTCCATACATTTTTTCCGTTCAGACACCGTGGCGATTATGTAAGCCATAGCCGCCGCGATGTCCTTTTTGTTTTAGTTAAAACCAACCAAAGAAACTTGAAATACCTTCCCAAATAGCTTTTCCGACCTCTATTACTCCCTTGACAACTTGACCAACTAAACCAAGATTATCAAGGATACTATCCTTTGTTTTCTCACGGTAGTTGTCCAGTCCGTCATCGCTCTGCCACATATCGCGGTTCGTGTTAATGTTTTCCACAACATTAAGTCGCTTTTCGGCAGGGATATTGTCGATGATGTAATACAGCAGCTTTGAAAGGTTGTAAGCAGGTTCTTGCGGCTCTCCCTCTTCCTTGAAGCCAGCAGAATACGAAATCGGCTGAACAGCAATGCCAGTACCGTCAAGGATTCTGTCGTGAACAGATTTTTCTTTGTCTTTGAGGAAAGTTTCAAGCGGCGGCTCTGGCTTGTGGTTCTCAGAATCCCAATATCTTCCCTTCATCGCCACATCAGCCTGATTTATGCCGATTAAAAGGCGTTTGTTCTTTCCATCTCCCAAGCACGGAGCAATGACTTTGTTGATAAGCTCGTAGGAAGTCCCCATATCGCGACTTGAGCCGTCAAGAATAACAAGAACCACATCAATCAAAAGATTGCCGTTCTCGTCTTTTTTGGTCAAAAGGTCGATTATGCCCTTTGAGTGCTGCTTGTCCTCTTCCACTCCGTCGCCCAAGCCAGGACTGTCCCAAAGAGTGAGATTGCCAAGCTCGTACTTTGCAATCTGCATTGTTTCAGGTGTTGAGCCAGTGCCGACTTTTGCTTTTTCCGCGTTGAAAAGCGCGTTTATTGTGGAACTCTTTCCGCAGCCTGTCGCGCCCGTGATAAGCACATTCGGCTTTGCGTTCTGGCTTTCCAAAAGACTCTTGAGCGCTTTCTGCTTCTCGCCCTCTGTCATTGATGACTCGTTTATAACGCGAGCCAAATTCTCATACAACTTGCTCATTGATATTTCCTCCGTATCAATAAAGTATTCTCTTGTCTTTTTCAGTGTTACAGCTATTGCACTTTGGGCATTTTGCCTTAATCACTGAAGTTAAAAATCCCATATCGCGCGCATAAAAGCCATATCCGCAGTCTTTGCAGACAAACAGCACCTTATCGCCCATTTTTTGCGGAACAAAGCCGCCCGATTTTGCAGTGAACATCAAATCGCTCCTCCGTCTAAATCGCTGTTACTCCACGACGATTATCGTGGCACTCGCTCGACTCTCGTCGTGGAAGCCCTCGATACTCGTCGTGAACTCTGCTCGATAGCCGTCGTGAACTTTACTCGACAATCGTGATTTGACGCTCAAAGACTCCTGTCTTGAGAATTTTTGTCGCCTGCGCATTAGAGCCGAGCTTCGTCCGCACTTCCACGCTGTACGCGCCTGCGCTAACGTCCGCGCCAATCATCACTTTGACGATTGAGGCTGAGTTTTCCACAGCACGAGAAAGACGCACCGTTTTTTCGCCCACGAGAAACACGCCCTGTTCCGCGTCTGTCGGGTCGAACTTGAGCCGCGCGCCCGAAATCATCATCACCGAGCCGATTTTCACCGTGTCAACCGCGGTATTCTCGTCCGCAAAGAAATCGCGCACCGTTTCCAAGTTCGGAGCGGCTGGATTGACTTTGACTTTTGTGAGCTTGATTTTCTTTACGGCTTCTTTGATAAGAGAGCCTGCGGTCGCATTGACGCGGACTGTGTGGCGTTTTGGGTCGAAGCTGTCGGTTGCGTCGGTGAAAACGCCCTGAATGGAAAGCGATGTGCTGAAAAGCTCGGTTGAAACCGTGCCGCCTTCTTCGTGGATTTTGCGGATTTCGTCTGCAATCGCGTTCCACGAGGCTTCAAGGTCGATTTTGCTCGTAACGTTGCCATGAGCGGCAGCCCGCTCGATAATCTCATCGCGAGTGTACGATTTTACGCCCACAAACTGAGCAACTTTGTCGTTTGGGTCTTCGGTAAATATGTTGTCTTTAAAAGCATAATTTGCCATTTTTTCCTCCAAAAAGTGATATATAAATAAAAAAAGCCCGTACTGATATGCTAAAAGCGCACCAATACAGGCGATTATGTGAGAAATAATGAGAAATAGTTGTATTGTAGATTGAAGTATCTTTTTGAAAAGACGCTATGCGTCCACAAGGCACAAGCAATTATGAGGGCTGCGCTGCGTGAGTCAAGAGGTTTTGCGAAAATTGCAGGATTATTTTGCATTGTGCCGTACATACTAAATACTATACAGTAGTTTTATGCAACTTTCAACATTTTTTTCTGTCCGATGCACATTTGTTAGTGCAAATCGCTTTAGCTCCAAAAAGGGCGAACATTGGTAAAAGCCGATTTCACACGCCTTTGCTTTTAGCGGCAACGGGATTTTTTCTGCGACAGCCTGCGCTTTTTCAAACTGCCCTTGCTTCAACCTTGTTGCAAGCGTGGTGTGCGGACACCAGATTTCTGGCAGATAATAGCCGTTTTCGCCGCTTTCAAACTCGCTCAAGACAAGGCTGTGAAGGTGGAGGTTCATTTCAGCAAGAAACAAATTCTTTTCGCCCTTCAAGAAAAGCACTTTGCCTTTGAAGTTGTCGATTTGCGTGAAATGAACATCTTCCGCTTTTTGCCTCCGCGCGAACTCTTCTGTCAGTTGCAAAAGCCTTGCTTCGTTTGCCTTTGCTGCGTGAAATGCGCCGATTGTGATGTGCGGCGGAATCTTGTTTTCGATGATAAAATCATTGCCCGTCGCCTCTGCAATGTCGCGAACCGCTTGCGAGATAATGTCGCTTGCGTCTGTGGAAAAGTGGAGCGAAACGGCGTATGTTATTAGGGAAGAGTTCATATCTGTGGGCATTAAAGCAAAATATGCCGATTGCGTCAATCGCAAACGCAACAGGTCTTTCGGCGGCACGGAATTAAACATCGTCTCTCAAATGGTTCACGCGATTGCAAAGCCTTAGGATTTTCCCGATAATCAAAATATGACAATACAACAGGCGAAAGAATGGGGCGCGGCAGAGATTTTCGGCGCGATTGGCGTGGATTCTTCTCGATTGGACGCAGAATGTTTATTGCAATGGGCAACGGGATTGAGCAAAACGCAGGTGCTGTTTTCGCGCGGCAAAGAGCTGACACAAGCGCAGGAGGCGACGTTTCGCGCGGGGGTCGAAAAGCGAAAGACGGGATTGCCGATTGCGTATATCACGGGCAAAAAGGAGTTTTTCGGTCGCGATTTTTTCGTAACGCCGTCGGTTCTTATCCCCAAGCCAGACACGGAGCTTTTGGTCGAAAATGCGCTTGAGGAGCTTTCAAAGCGCACGAACGCAAAGCACATTCTCACCATCTGCGATATGTGCACAGGAAGCGGCTGCGTGGGCTTGACGGTGCTTGCCGAAATCATCGCGCAAAAGCTGTTCCCGCGCGAAATGATACCGTCGGTTACCCTCGTGGACATCAGCGGCGACGCGCTTGCCGTGGCGAAAAAGAACGCCACAGAGCTTATCGAAAGCGAATACCTTGAGCGCGTGCGATTTGTGCAAAGCAATTTGTTTGAAGCCGTGCCGCTCAAGTTCGACGTGATTTTATCGAATCCGCCCTACATTCCGCACCGCGAGGCTGTGGCGCTTTTGAGCGACGGGCGAGCAGAGCCGATGCTGGCGCTCGACGGCGATGTGGATTTGTTCGGGAATGCGACGGCGGAAGATGACGGGCTGGGGATTATGCGCAATTTTGTGCCGCAAGCGTTCGCGCATTTGTCGCCGCACGGGGTGTGTATCGCAGAATCGGGCGAATACAATGCCGACGACACCGCCGAGCTTTTCCGCGCCGCAGGGTTTCGCGATGTCCGCATCTTCACCGACCTTGCAGGGCAAAAGCGCGACACTATCGGGCGAAAGCTGTAGTCTTTCAGAAACAAACCGCCGTCCGTCCAGCCGAAATGCAGACGGCGCGTAATAAGGCGCGGAAAACGGATTATGCGTATATGCTTGGGGTCGCGCAGTTTTGCGAAAATCGCTTCCAAAAGGCAGTTCGAATAGGTCATTGCTTTTCGCCGCGCCAGTGCTGTTCGTCCGCATAATGGCGGGGCTGTTCCTGCAGTTTTCGCTTTACATATTATGCCTCCGTTCGTATTCTGATGTCGCCCTCTTTTTCCAGTTTCTTCATAATGTCGCTTATCTCAAGGCGGGCATTGTCAATGTCCTCTTTTGACGGAGGATTTTCGGCAAGCGATTTTTCCGACATCATAAGATATGCCCGCATCCGCTGGCTCATGTTTGAAAGAACCTTTTCCTTTACCGCGCCAAGCCATTCAGAGCCGTCGTCAGCGAGTGCGCGGGCAAGAGTGCCGGAGCCTGTGTCGCGGAGGACTTTCTGCACTTCGAGGTTGGAAAGGCTTGCAAGCATCTTGACGGCATAGAGCTGTTTTTCAAGGCGGTCTTTAAGCTCCTCCAAGCCGCGCTCTTCAAGCAGCTTGTAAAGGTCGCCTCGCTCCGTTTTGTCCATGCGGCGGACGGCGGAAATCAGATGTTCCTCATTGACGGCATCGTCAAGCATCATGCGCTCCAAAAAGCCCTCGAAAGACAGCTTGTTTTCTCCTATGCCGAATGAGGAGCTGAACATCACCTTCAAGAGCATCTGCACATGCTCTTCGGTGCCGTAGTCGCCGAGCGCTTCCCGGCTCTTTTCGTTCCCCAGCTTCAGGATAAGCTCGCGGAGCGTTGCGGCGTAGGTGCGGAAGTCCGTTCGTGCGCGATTCAGGAGGTTGTCGCCAAAATCCTTCACCTCAAAATCGCTTGTCTTTGCGCAGCCGAGCTCTTCCGCCGCAGTTTCGGAATGAGCCTTTTCGCTGGTATAATCGGCGGGGAAGATGTCTGCATCGCACAGCTCTTTCAGGTGGTCGTCCTCGTGCCAGTCGAAATCGTCATCGTACCAGAGCTTGAAATCGGCGGCGAGGAGCGGTCCCATCATTGCTTTCATGATGTCGCCCGTGACAACAGGATTGTCGCCGCGCTGCACGCACAAAAGCCCTTCCGCGCCCATCATGAGAGAAAGGAGCGCGCCGTCCTTTTCGCCGGAGCCTGAGGCAAGGTAGAAAAAACTTGTGGCAAGCACTTCTTGGTCTGTGCCGTCCACTATCTGCCTTAGCATAGGATAAAAGAACTTCTCTTCAAGCGAAACGGCATCGTCCTGATTCTCTGCGAGCGGGCGGAAACCGTCGGGGTAGCGGATTGTGCCGTCGTCCTTTTTAAATTCCTCAAGGGCTAAAAGCCCCTCTCGTCTGGCTTCTATGCTTGTAACGATGACAAAGTTCGCCGTGCGCAAAATCCGCGCCTTGTCCTCCGCCTTTGCTTTCGGGAAATCTTTGAATAAAATCATTGTGTTCTCCTTGGTTTTGTCAGTAATAATATAGGTAATTACACGGAATTGGAAAAAAATTGTGTTTTTTGTAAGAATTCGTACAGCTATTTCTCCGTAGTGTCAGATTTAGACTACATTTTCCGCGCCCTTTGCCCACAAGAAAAGCGCACCAGCCATGAGCCAGTACGTTGTGTGTGAGTTTCCGCTATGCAGGAATCACGCTACTTCTTTTTCCAGTCGTCGTGGGTGTCGGTGCTGACCGAGGTGTCAAACCTGCCGTTCCTCAGCTTTTCGGCGTAGTAGCGTTTGAACGTTACATCGTCGCTGTCGTCGCTGTAGACGAACTTGTGCCATACGCCCTTGTCGCGGTGGTTGTAGAGCACGATGTTGTCCTCGTCGCTTGCGATGTACGCGCCGCTGCCCTTGTCGCCGTCCGAGAACTTGACCGTTGCCTTGCCGTCCGCGCCGAACGTTATGCTTGCCGTAAAGCTGTCGCTCCACTTGCCGCTGAATGTCTTTCCGATGACCTCCGTTGCCTGTGCCGCGTTGAACTGTGCGCCATCTTTGGGGTACGCCATGCCCGCAGTGCCGTCGTCGTTCACATAATAGTATGCGCTGCCGTCGGGGAAGTAGGCGTAGCGGTACTTATCGCCGTCGCGGGTCTCGGAATCGACCGTGCGGGCGGCGGTGTCTACCGTGTACAGCTCATCGCCGTATGCAAAGCCGTCTTTGGCGAACGGCACTCGGGTCTTGACGCTTATTTCGCCGCTTGACGAGTCCACCCTGTTGTATGTGAACGTCTGCCCCACGATGATGTCCGCCGCGCTCGTGTACCAGCTGTCAAAGTTCTTCTGCGCCTTTTTCGCAAAGCGCGCCTCGCCGCCCAGCGCATACTTGATGAGGAACACCAGCGCAAGACAGGCGAGAATGATGATTGCCCGCTTCTTTGCCTTGCGTGAGAAGAGCTTTTCCTGCAGTTTTTCCACAGGTGTATGCGGCTCGTACTTGCTGTTTGCCTTGGTGCGCCCGCCGCCAATCGGGAGCCGCTTGAGCCGCTTGCAGCCGTAAAAGGCATCGAGTTCCTTTATGCCCCTCGGCACGGAAACAGACACAAGCGAATTGCATTCCCTGAAAGCGTCCTCACCGATTTCTTTTACGCTGTTCGGCACGGAAACGGACGTAAGCGAATCGCAATGTGAGAACGCGCTTTTGCCAATGCTTTTTACACTGCTCGGAAATGTAACGCTTGCAAGGCTTTCGCACCTTTGGAATGCAAATTCCCCGATTTTGGTAACGCTATTTGGAATCGTAACGCTTGTAAGGTTTTTGCAGCCCCAGAACGTCGATTTCTCGATTGCGCTGATGTTGCTAGGAATCTTGACGGACGGAAGTTTTTCGCATCCGCTGAACGCGCTTGCTTCAATGAGTTCTACGCCACTCGGAATCTCAACTGACGTAAGCGAAGAGCAGTCTTTAAGCGCACCCCAGAGGATTCTCTTTATGGAACTGGGCAGCGTTATGCTCATAAGGTTTTTGCAACCCACGAACAGAGCAGTTCCCAATGCCACTTTTCCTTCCGCAATAGTTACTTTGGTGAGCTTTTCGCAACAGGCAAACGCTCCGCGGGTGTATTTTTCGCCGTTAATTTCCTCGTCGTATGAACCTGTTTTTACGTTTGCGGGAATCGTCAATTCGGTAATGCCTGTGTTCTGGAACGCGCCGCCGTCAAGACCTTCCCCGTCAACGTGCTTGAGCAGGTCGTCCACATTGGTGAGCAAGGCGCAGTCCTTGAACGCCCGCTCGCCGATATTCTTGAGGGTTCCTTTGTATGAAACGAATTGCAGTTTTTTGCAGCCGTTGAATGTGTCGGGGAGGATTTCCGTAACGCCGTCGGGAATCGTAATTGATTCAAGCGAAGTGCAGTCCGTAAACATATTCTCGCCGATTACCGTACAGCCGTCCGCAAAGGTTACAGATTTAAGCGAGGTGCAGCCCCCAAACGCCCATTTGCCCATTTTTTTAACGCTGGCGGGAATTGCAACGGAAGCGAGCGAGGTACATTCATAAAACGCACTTTCGCCAATCTCGCCAACACCGTCCGCAATGGTTACGTCGGTAAGCGCGGTACACCTTCCAAAAGCACCTTTACCGTATTTTTTTACGCTTTTGGGAATGTTCAAGCGTTTGAGCGCATGACAATCGAGAAAAGCCATCTCCACGATTTCTTCCACGCCCTCTGGAATGTCTATCTCCGTAACTCCTGTACGGTCGAACGCCCATTTGCCGATTTTTTTGAGGTTGCCGTTCTGTGCAAATGTTACGGAAGTGAGCGCGGAACATCCGCTAAATGCCGCCTCCTCAATCTCTTCCAGCGATTCGGGGAAGGTAACGCTCTTGAGCTGGTCGCAATCATAGCACGAATACTTTTTAATGAACTTCGTGCCTTCCTGCACGGTAAGCTCGCGCACATTCTTGTCAAGTTCCACGAGCGTGGTCTTGTCCGCGCTGTAGTACGCGCCGCCAATGTTTATGCACTTTGCAAGCATTGCCTCGTGCTCGCGGTGCAGCCCGCGTCTGAGCTGCCGCTGCTTCTGCTGCCGCCTCGCGGTCTTCGTCCTCCCGGTCGCGCTGTTCCCGCACAAACGAGGCACACGCCTCGCTGCAGAACTTGCCGTAATCATTGTACCAATACTGCTCATCGTCACCCACATAGGTGCCGCACCGTGCACATCTAAATCCCATATAAAACTCCTTACGCGGTTTTTCCGCGCTATTTCACAATCTCAAAGATGCGGAGCGTGTTGCCGCCCGCAAGTCCTTCGTTCATAAGGCACTTTACCGTACATTCGGAAAAGCCCTTTGCCCGCTCTATAAAATATTTGTTCGTTATGCTGCCCTCGCCCGGGAGCGTTACGGTGTGTTCCTTGCCGTCCGCCGAAAGCCGCATAAGGTCAACGAGGAATTTTCCCCAGTCGCCCTTCTTTTCCATGCCTTCTATGACGGCTTCCATCTCCTTGCTTGCCACATAGACGGAAAGCCGCCGCGCCGCCGCATAGCCGGGGGCAAGGTGCTGCAGTCGGTAAAAGTCGCAGAGCAGCGTGGCAAGCCACCAGCGCGGGGGATTTGTGTTTTTCCCCTTGCGGTGGTACTTGAACTCGATGGCAAGCGGCTCAAGACCGATGTTTTCGTTAGCCTCCACAAAGGTGTCAAGCTCCTCGTTCCCGCTTTCGCCCTCAGAAAACGCCGCCTTGTCCTCCAGCGTAACGCCGTTGGGCTCTACGCCGTGTTTCGTGCAGGCGTGGAAGAACAGGTAGCGGATTGTGTCCTCCGTGGTGAACAAGCCGCTTTTAAAGCGTTCGTCCAGCAGTTCCTTAAATTGAGTGCAGATTTCTCCTAGTGCTCCGCTCATATAACTCCTTGCGCATTTTGCGCCGTTTATATCAAACCGCTTTCCGCGGTCTGTTTCCGCAAGGGGCTTTAACAAGGGGCTTAAGCCCATTGTTAAGTCCGCGTTAGACGCCCGTATGCGCCTTCTCACAACGAGTGTCTAACGCACCTCACAACGCTCGTTGTGAACGCCTCACAAAGCCGTTTGTGAGATGTTCACTCTTTGCGTTTGTGGATGGCTTCACAAATCATTTGACCGCCCGCAGTTCGTAGGCGTAGCGGATTTCCCGTGCGCCTCCTGCCGCGCCTCTGCCCTGCGCCGCCTTCCCCGCGGTCTGCTCAGTCCCCCTTGTATTCGTACCAAATATGTGCTTTTTTGAGCACGGTGTTGCCGTCCTCTATTTTTATCTTCTTCCACTGCTTTTCTGTGCCCCTGTATTGCACAATTATCCTATACTTGCAGTTGACAAACGCGTCCTTCCCGATTTTCGTGACGCTCGCGGGGATAGTTACCGTTGTAAGATGAAAATACCCGGCGAATGCGCACTCCGCTATCTCCGTCTGCCCGTCGGGAACGGTGAGTTCCGTGATTTCGGAAATTTGCGCCGCCTTTGCTTCGTCGCTCTCCGCGAATTTATACCAAACACGCGCTTCTTTGAGCCGGTCGTTGCCTTTCTTTTCGATTTTTACCTTTTCCCACTGCTCCCTGCTTCCTGTGTACCGCACGGTTCTGAGGCTGTAACAATCTTTGAACGCATTTCTCCCGATTTTCGTGACGCTCTCAGGGATAGTTACCGTTTCAAGACCTGAATAGTTCCTGAACGCATATTCTGCTATCTCCGTCTGCCCGTCGGGAACGGCAACCTCCGTGATTGCCTCCAACCGTTCGCGCTCGGCTTTTGCTTCTGCCTCCGCTTTTGCAATTTTGGCAGGGTCGTAATTGCAGACTACGTTGGGGCGGATGTATGCGTTGTTTTCTCTATGAAAATATACGTCCAGCGATTTCCATTGTTCCTCCGTTCCTGCGTAGTAAAATTTCGGAAGACAATCGGCGTCCCATTTGTAGAGATTGTCTACAATCTTCCAGTCTCCCCACACAGCCTTATAACTGATACTCTTCACGCTCGCAGGCAGACCGATTTTCATATCCCTGCCGCTGGAGTGGTAAAACAAAATTCCGGACAGTCCTTCGACTTCCTCAATACCCTCAGGCAGCCACACCTCCGAAACATATTTGGAATCAAAAAATACATTCTTTATTTCTCTGAGGCTCCTATTCGTATAATCCCAGAATATATATGTTTCACAAAGGTCAAGCGCGCACCTCTGGGACGGAGCCGCTTTTTCTAATACCGCAATCAAGTCCACCAGCCGGACGAATCCCCCTATGCGGAGTGAGCCGCCGCTGCTCATCGCTTTGATAGCCTCTTTCTCTGAAATGCACTTCGACGGAACGATGGAAACACTCCTGCGGTATTTCTGCTCGACATCAACATAAATGGTATCGGTATCCGCATTGCCGACGGGAACGTCGCTGAATGTCAGTTTTGTTTCGTACATCGTAATGTTATTATACGTCTTTTCTATACATTTCCTGTCATTGGTCACAGGGAACGTATGAAACCGCTTTGAAAACTTGACCAAAAGCGCCACACTTTCCGTCGCGATTTTCTTTTTCTGCGCGTCGAGAAGCGACACATCGAAGTAAAAATACCCTGGCTTCCCTTCCGCCGCGAAGTAAAGCCAGCTGCCGCCGCCGTTCTCCGCAATTTCTTTGCCGTAACTCCACGGGAAGCCGTTGATTTTCGCTCCCCAGTTCTTGCTCTCGGGGATTTTGCCCAGCGCTTCGAGCAGTTCCGCCGCCAGTTTCTCGTTTTCCTCGCCCGTGTCAACCTGCCACAAGTACGGCATTCCGACCACAAAACTCATCGTGCCGTTTTCGTAGTTTTTCTCCGTGAGCTCAAGCGCCTCCACATCGGTAAAATAGCGCAGCTCGAACTCAGGCGGGTTCGCCGCGATAAGTTCCGCCGCCTCGCGCAAAAGTTTGTCCCAGTCGTTGCGCAATTTCATTAGGTTCTTTGCGTTCGCGCCGAAATTTCCGCTCGCGACGACAGTTGACATGGTGGACATGCGGCTCGTCGCCTCTTTGAGTTTGCCGTCGTTCTTTTTCGCCTGAATGTAATACGTGAGAGCCTCAATGTTCGACCCGCTCCGCTCGGCGACAATGCCCTTCGCTACGCTCGCCTGTGCGCTCGTCTGCGCCGTCATCACGCTCGCTCCTTTCGTGAGAGCCGAAACCGCTTCGGCGGAAAGCTTGATTCCGTAGCCTTTCATAAGGTCGTAGGAAATCTGATTTGCCGCCTCGCCGTTCTCCAGCGCGCTCGGAAGGCAGTTCGGCACACTCGCGCTCGCCTTTGTTTCGCCCGTCTGCGCGTCCGTAATGCTGAACAGCAGCGCGTAACTTGCGCCCTTGCCCGTAATCGACCCCGTAACGATGTATCTCGCGTGCGTCAGGTTGCCGAGTTCGAGCGCGTCGGCATCGCTGTAAAGTGCGCTTTCGCCGAGTTTCTGCTCTGCCCGCACCATATCGGCGTTCTGCCTGTCGATGACGGTCAGCCCGGAATACTGCGCCAAGTTCGCCGTAATCACGCCCTGCACGAACAGCGGAATCCACTCGCCGTCCGAGCCGATGTTCACCGCTTTCGGCGCAGTAACGGCAATCGCGTTGTCCGCCGCAGCCGCCGCCAAAGGCTGTTTTACAATCGCCGCCGCGACAAGCAAAAGCGCGATACATAATCTTCTGATTTTCATAATGTTTCTCCTCATCATAATGCAAAATTTCTATAGACACAAAAAAGGAGGCCGCCCTACAGCCGCACCTCGCCGTCCGCCGTCCCGTTTCTCTTGTAGAACTCGATTCTGAAATATCCTTCCCGCATAAAAATCTCCTTGCGCTTTTTGCTCCGTTTATATCAAACCGCACCCTGCGTTCTGTTTCCGCAAGGGGCTTTAACAAGGGGCTTAATTAAAATGCAAAGTCAAGTGCAACAAAAAACTTCGGCAGGATTTTTCAGCTTC
>CALDID010000207.1 GCA_937901865.1 uncultured Treponema sp. | reverse complement strand
ATGTCGTCCGCAGAGAGCGTGCGTCCCTTGCGGTCCTTGAGCCACTTGTCCGCCACCTGATACCCACCGATGTAAAAAGCCCAAGTGCTTTCGTCCACGCTCGCAAAATACTGCGTCTTGTTAATCCACACTTTGCCCGTCATGCCGTCATGGTCGTATTTTCGTTGCGTTACGGTGTCGCTGGAAGAGGAAACTGCAGAGCCGTCCGCATTGAAGAGCGTGCAAGAGCCAAGCACAGCCGAATCTGTCAGCTCTGGAGCTTTCATCAAATGCAGGCAGCGGAGCTTTGAGCCAAGAGCGGAAAGAGAAGCGAACTGCTCTTTGTCTTTTGGGAACGGAATACGCGGAAAATCGATTTTGAGAAACTCCTTGTACTTGGTGCGGTACGAGGGCGAATGAAGCACGGCGTAAATGTAATCGAGCAAAGAAAGTGGCTCAATCTTCTCTTTCACAATCTTCTCGATTTTGGCAACAATCTCTTCGTTGAGGTTCGGCTGACATGTTCCATAATCTTCGTCATAGAGATAGAGAGGAAAGAAGCTCGCAATTCCTTTATTTGAATATATCAATCGATTGTCTATCATATATTCAGATACAAGAACATGACTCCAATTATCAGTAATTGCTTGTCTTGAAATTATGAAGCCAATATTCTGCTTTAGCATGTGTTTCATAACTTCAAATCTATCTCTCCAAAGGATTTTTGAATCATAGTAGATATAATTGAAATCAAATGGACGATAGTGAAATCTTTTTATTGCGTTTTTATCAAACTTCAATTTATCTTTGTTTGATAAAACAAAATGGGAATAGTTTTTTCCTAACTGATATTTTTCAGTTAATTCATCTTCTGAATAATTGTTGTTCAAAACATCAGAAATATTCTGTTCCAATTTTTCAGGAGTTTCAGCAAGAGCAAAAGTATCGCCCATTGTTACAATACCTGTTACATCAAGTCCGAAAACATCTCTTACAGAAAAAGTTGAATCATAATATTTCTCTTGTTCTGTAACATTCAAAGGTCTGAAAAAATAATTCGGTTCACAAGTAGAAACATTCTGCCAATCAATAGCATCAAAAGAGTTTTTATTCAAAAAATCAAATTTATCTTTGCGAAGTCCTAACTTATCTGCATAAAAAACTTCTGCAAGCGATTTCTTTTTGTTCGTTGTTTTCACAAAAAGATTTATTGAAACACCTGTTGTAATATCAAAAATATTTTCATCTTTTCCACCGTCAGCAGCAGTTTCTTTTCGCATTGGATTTCCGTGCAAATCCAAAATATAAATCTTATCGAAAGAGTTTAATAAACTCCATCTCATTCCTTTAAAAGACAAATTATCGATAAAGCCGTTCGGATTGATAAAAGCAAGCACTCCAGAACCATTTTTATCAATGATACTTTGAGCCATTCTTATAAACTTGCAATAATCGTCATTAAACCAAACCTTTCTTTCTCCAAGAGGCTTACCATTTACAGTACGATAATCATTTAAAAGCCCTGCTATCCAATCATTGTTATTTGCAGATATTCCACTGTAGGGCGGATTTCCGATGACCACGTTGATTTGAGCTTCTTTTTTCACTTTGTTCGCGCTCATCGCTTCTTGTGCAATCGCGTCTTCTTCAAAAAGGCTCTGCATTCCGCTTGAGTCACCCGCTTCTTCAAGGCTGTTTGTCAAAAACACTTTTAGGCGGCTTTTGCCTGCAAAGTTGTAGCCTGTGTCTTTGAGTGCCATTGCCAGCTTCATGTGTGCCACGGCATAAGGTGCCATCATCAGCTCAAAGCCGTAAAGTCTGTGCAAAAGCGAAAGAATTACATATTTGTTCCATTCTTTTGAAAGTTCTTCGTTTGAAAGATTTTTATGTTTTTGGTCAAAGTTCTCTTTGATTTTGAGTATTGTCTGCCGCAAGAATGTTCCCGTTCCTGTGGCAGGGTCAAGGATTTGCACTTTCTTGTCATCACACGCCAAACCGTCGGCAATGCCGAATTGTGTTTTTAGTATGCTGTCCACACTTTTCACGATAAAGTTGACCACAGGGAGCGGTGTGTAGAAAACGCCTCTGTCCATTTTGGTTTCTTTGTCGTATTCAGTCAAGAAATCTTCATAAAAGTGGATTACAGGGTCTTCAAAGCCTTGTCGTGTTTGGCGGTTAAACTCGTTTGTTATGGCTTTGATGTCTGTGTTTTGCAAAAGCATGATTATGCCGTTGAGTTCGATTTCGTCGATTTTGTCGTTTTGCAAGAAAAATCCTTCTTTCAAAAGGTTTCTCAAAAACGGGTTTGTGTCTGGAATATTGTCGATTGCTTTCAAGATGTCTGTTTCTTCGCTCAAGCATCTTGCGCTGAAAAGTCCGTAGCAGACTGTTTGCGCGTACATATCGGCGAATTGTTTTTCGTCCATATCGTGCAAAAGGTTGTCTTTGAATTTTTTGAAGAGTTTGTGAACATCGCCGTTTTCGTTTTCGATTTCCAAAACACTCAAAATGGCTTCTCGGATTTTCTTTGCGCTTTTTGCCAGTTCTTTTGTCAAAATCTCTGTTTGGCGAATTACTTGCTTGTATTCTGTTGTAAAGCACTTTTTCCATTCTGCAAGGCGTTTTTCTTCGCTTTCCTGCCA
>CALDID010000206.1 GCA_937901865.1 uncultured Treponema sp. | reverse complement strand
ATAGATTGCCGTATCAAGTACGGCAATGACATACTGTTTCCGAACAGGTCTAATGCTCTTTCGTGCTGTAAACGCAATGTCACAATGAAATCATTTCACTTTACGCACTACTTCTTTTGTGCTATACTCATTCTCGTAAACAAAGAAACACTTTTCTAGGGAGAACTGATATGGGTGAGAATTATTTCAACTCAATTCCGTGGCGTGAGGCAAGATTGCAGCTTGGGCATTGTCGTTCAATGGCGAAAGAGGAATTCGCGGACGGCGTAAAGGCGCTGCAGGGCAAAAAAATCGTTATCGTCGGCTGCGGTGCGCAGGGATTGAATCAAGGTATGTGTCTTCGCGCGAGCGGGCTTGACGTAAGCTATGCACTTCGCGAAAGCGCAATCGCGGAAAAGCGGCAGAGCTGGAAGAACGCGACAGAAAACGGCTTTAAGGTCGGCACTTACGACGAGCTTATCCCGACGGCTGACCTCGTGGGAAACCTCACTCCAGACAAGCAGCACACTCCTGTTATCACAGAAGTTATGAAGAGAATGAAGCACGGCTCTGCACTTTGGTACAGCCACGGTTTCAATATGATTGAAGAGGGAATGCAAATCCGCAAAGATATTACCGTCGTGATGTGCGCGCCGAAAGGTCCTGGCACGGAAGTATGGCACGAGTTCGAGCGCGGCTTCGGCGTTCCTGACCTCATCGCTGTTCACCCTGTAAACGACCCTGAAGGCAAGGGCTGGGCGTATGCAAAGGCGTTGGCTGTCGGTATGGGAGGTAGCAAGGCGGGCGTTCTTGAAAGCTCATTCGTTGCCGAGGTAAAGAGCGACCTTATGGGCGAGCAGACGATTTTGTGCGGTATGCTTCAGACGGGAACGATTCTTTGCTATGACAAAATGGTCAGCGAGGGCATTGCGCCAGAGTACGCGACAAAGCTCCTTATGCACGGCTGGAACGTGGTCAGCGAGGCTTTGAAGTGGGGCGGCATCACGAATATGATGGACAGACTTTCTAACCCTGCGAAAATCAAGGCGAACGAGCTTTCAAAGCAGCTCAAGAAAGTGATGGCTCCTTTGTATCAGAAGCACATGGACGACATCATCTCTGGAAAGTTTAGCTCAACGATGATGAAGGACTGGGCGAACAAAGACCACGACCTTTTGACGTGGCGCGAGGAAACGGGCAAGCTCGCTTTTGAGAAAACAGCCGAGAGCAGCGAGGAAATCAGCGAGCAGGAGTATTTCGACAAGGGTATTCTGATGGTCGCGATGGTCAAGGCGGGCTGTGAGCTTGCGTTTGAAACGATGGTTGACGCTGGTATCAAGGAAGAAAGCGCGTATTACGAGAGTTTGCACGAAGTTCCGCTCATTGCGAACCTCATCGACCGCAAGCGTTTGTACGAGATGAACCGCGTTATTTCTGACACGGCGGAATATGGCTGCTACTTGTTTGCGAACGCGGCTGTTCCGCTCCTCAAAGACTTTATGGCAGGAGTTACAACGGAGGTTATCGGCAAGGGCTTGAGCAACACTTCAACCGCTGTGCCGAATACGCAGTTGGTCGCCGTAAATGCCGAAATCCGCAATCACCCGATTGAAGTCGTCGGACGAAAGCTCCGCGCATATATGACCGCGATGAAGCCTGTGGTGTGAGATTGACTAATCGCAGGTAGTGTGGTATCATCTTACATATAGAAGGTCTCCATTAACCTGCGGTTTCAATCCGTAAAGAGATGAAGATTAAAGATAGACTGCTTGATTATCAGGCAGTCTTAATTTTTATAAGGAGCAGAAAATGTTTTCTTTACAAAAAAACTTGCAATTCATCACAATCAATCAAGATTATCTAAAATACTTACATGAAGTTTGCACTGAAGTTTATTATAAGCCAGTCGGTTATGAGAGGAAGCCTTACATCGGGATTTTACTAAACGAAAACGGAAAAAAATATGTACTGCCACTTTCTTCCGCAAAGGAAAAACATAAGGCATGGAAAAATATAGACGTTGATAGATTTCTCGTATATGAAACCTGCCAAAAAGCAGAGCTTGGAAATCATGACATTTATACAGATAATACAGACGGCACTGTCAAACATATTCTTTCAGTGCTAGATTTAAAAAAGATGATACCGATAAAAGAGGGGCTTTATTCCGAAGTAAACTTAAATCCATCAAAAAACGATTCTTTAGCAGAAACAAAATACAAGGTTCTTTTGAATATTGAATATTCGTTTTGCTTGAAAATCATTGATACAATAATCCAAAAAGCAACGAAACTATATGACAAGCAAATGAAGACAGGGCGCATTATTCCTTTTTGCTGTAACTTCAAGCTGCTCGAAGCAAAATGCGAAGAATATTGCGGAAACGGGTGATTGCGGATTTAATGTGTGTATAGTATACTTTTTGTATGAAGCCGAAAGTTGCGTTCGCTAGAGCAAAAAAAGCGAGCGTTGCAAAAAGAAATGCGCACTTCTAAAGAGTTCGTCACAATCCCAAAAATACTAGTTGGCTATAAACTGCATCTCTCCCTTGTGGAATCTATGAAAAACAAAGACGAAGGACTTTCAGAAGCCATTGCGGCATCAACAAGTGTTCTCGTATTTAGTGAAAAGCCGTTTCGCCTCTGCAACCTAAAATCACATAACACGCCTTACGATTATCCTTCTTCTGAAAAAATGGAAGCATATTTTTTCAAAAACAAACTGTATCAAAAGGGGAAACTGACGCTTTTGGATATTTCGGAACAGCAATTCAAGAAGCTCTCTCCTGCCGCGCAAAAATATTTTTCGGAATATGTGGAAAAAATCAATTTTCGGAGCGGAAGATACGTCTATACATATCGTCCGAATATTCCAAAATCGTATCTTCGCGAATGTGAAGAAAAACTATACTGGGATAGTCTTTCGATTCCAAATAGCGAGGCTGAATCAGAGGCAAAGCGAATAGAAAATTGGCTTGATTATAAAAAACAATGTGAATTATGGCACTATGAAGGCATTTCTCATTATCATTGGTGGCGGAATAAAAGCGCAAAGCAAGAACGCGCACTTTTGAAATTAGAGATAAAAAAAGGAGCTGTTACAAAAGGTATGCTAGAAAAAACGTGTTACTATCTCACCTTGACCAGATAGATTCCCGTGTCAAGTCTGGGAATGACATACGGTTAAGCATATCTTTTGAAACACTTCCTATTCGCTAGAGGATTTTATAATCTGCGCCGTATTTTGACGTAAACACGCGCACACGGCATTTCATCGGCTTCGCATTCGCGGCGAAAAAGCGGAAATCGGTCGCATACTCGCTCATCAAATCGTCGGCGTGATAATGCAGAGTCAACGTACTTTCACTGCCGTCAGCGGTGCAACGCGATAATGCGCCGTGAAACGAAATGACATCAAGGGCAAGCGGCACAAGGCTTTCAAGATGATGCGCTTTGTACAGCAGCGAAACAAATGCTTTTTGCGCCTGCTCGATTGTGTGTATATCCAGCTCTTCGGGAACTTCGCCATTCGCCGCAATCGCCGCAGAAGAGCCAGCGTTCTCAAAATTGTTTTCTTGCAAGTATTTCACAAAATGCAAAAAGAACGCGCTTGCTTTCATCTTCAGCGGCTTCAATGCACTCAAAAACCACGGCACAGCCCGCCCCTGCGTATAAAAGAGATTCACTGCACGGGAGAGATTTCGCGCCTTTTCGATGTCGCGCGCGGGGAATGTCGTGTTGTCGGTTACCAAATACGGCGGTTTGTCCTGCCACGTCAAGCCCAAATCGTGCGCCGATTCTGCGAGGGCTGTTCCTGGCAAGACGGCAAGACAAAATAGTTCAAGGTTGTTGGGGTACAACGAAAGCGCAAAATCAATGCTGTTGCAAAAGCCTTGAAACGTGTCGCATGGGAGAGCGAAAATCAAATCAAAGCCGAAGATTGCCCCTGTTTCGTTTAAGAAGCCGATGTTTTTTGTGAAAAGTTTTTTGTTAAGTGTGCGGTGTACTTTTTTTAGCACTTCCTCATCTGCGCTCTGCAATCCGATTTGCAAACAGCACGGAATCGAAGCGAACGCCTTTGCAAGCGGTCTATCGATGAATTCGGCGCGTGCCTCAAAATAGTAGAACGTGTTTGGTGTTTTGCTCTTGATGAGCTTGAGCATTGCAAGTGCGCGATTTTTGTCGGCGTTGTACGTCGGGTCAAGGACGAACACCTGCGCAATCTTCTTTTTGCGAAAAAGGTCTAATTCTTTTTCAAGCCGCTCTATCGGAAAATACTGTATTTTTTTTTCGCCCTTGCTTTCGTAGCAATATGCGCACTTAAATGGACAGCCGCGCGCAAGCTCCCAGAGTGCACCGCCGTATTTTGCCACGTCTATCGTGCCGTCAAGATATGGAGAGGATACTTCCTCGCTTTTCGGCGGAAGTGCGCGAACAAGGGGCTGCGTTTCCTTTTCGCTCGGAATATACACGCCTTGAACACTCGGCATTTTTTTCACGCTAACATCTTCGAGCAACTGCGCCAATAATTCTGGCACCGCCACTTCTCCTTCCCCGCACACGGCAAAGTCAAAGCCTGTCATGCTGTACGGGTTCGCTGTCGCTTCAGGTCCGCCCGCAATGCAATAGATATGCGGATTTCGCTTTTTTATCTCGCTGCACACTGCCGTCAGAATTTCCCTATTCCACATATACACGCTAAAACACACCGCCACAGGCGGCTTTGTAAGTGCCACAGGCTGTATCGATAAAAGTTCGTCTGTGATTTTTATATATGCGTCTTTTCCGCGATACTTTTCGTCTTCTCTTGAAAAATCGAGCAAAGACACGTCGCACTTATCTTTGGTGAGTGGGCTGTTTTTTACGCTCGAGGCAACGCAAGCCGCCCCCAATGGCAGAGCCTGCGGAGATGTTTCAACAAGAACAGTGGTAAAAACGATATGTGGCAAAGTATTCATAGCCATATTATAGCAAAAAAGGCAAAGTTATGTAACAAAAGCTATTACAAATAAAAATAATGTGCTATAATAAAACTATGAATGCTATTGAATTGAAGAATATATTTAAAACATATCAAATGGATAAAGTGCAAGTGAATGCGGTGAATAATGCAAGTTTCGTGATTGAGAAGGGCGAGTTTGCGGCGATTTCTGGACCTTCTGGCTCTGGTAAATCCACTCTTTTGAATATAATCGGTCTTGTCGATTTGCCTTCATCTGGCTCGGTGATTTTGGACGGTGAGAACGTGTATAAAGGCATTAACCTTGAAAAATGCGCAAAAGCTCCGATGAAAATCGATTCAAAGCTCACGCAAATGAGACGCAATCATCTTGGGTTTATCTTTCAGACGTTCAATTTAATTCCCGTTTTAAATGTGAAAGAAAATATCGAACTTCCCTTAAAACTCGGTTCTTCTCACGCAAATGAAACGATGAGCAAGCAAGAAAAAGAAGACTGGATTATGTATCTTTTGGACACAGTGGGCTTGACGAATTGGCAAAACCACACACCAAGCGAACTTTCTGGAGGGCAGAGGCAAAGAGTTGCAATCGCGCGCGCCCTTGTTACAAAAGCCCCTGTTATCTTAGCTGATGAGCCGACTGCGAACCTCGATAGCAAAAACGGGGAGCAAATCTTAGAGCTTATGAAAAAGTTAAACGAAGAGCTAAAGACGACGTTTGTGTTTTCAACGCACGACGCGAAAATTGTCGCTTTATCGAATCACGTCATAAAAATAAGCGACGGCAAAATCCTTTCTGCATAATTCTTTTTTCTGTGATATAAAAAAGGCTTCCCTCTCGAACTGAAAGAGAGCAGGAAGCCTTTTCTTATTATGCTAAATACCTTAGTTAGACTCTGACTTGTACGGGGGGGGGGTAATCATAGACGCAACACGAGCCAAACTCGCGCCTTGAGCCATCGCAATGTTCAGCGAAGCGCAATCCGCACCATCTTCAACCTCTTTTTGCTTCTGCACAATCTTTCTGTTGTAGTAATGAAGCATAATAAATGCCCCCAAAACGATAAACCACACACTGCAAATAAGCACAACAGCCTTTGTTTTATCAAGCAAAAGAGATGAAGCGACAACAGCGCAAAGAACAGCCTGGATAGACAAAAGCAAAAGCAAAATCTGCACAGAGTTCAAGCCGACATTCATCAATTTGTGATGCAAGTGCGCTTTATCTGGAGAGAAGAAACTGCGATGCTCTCTTGCTCTGCGAATCATAGCCGCCACCGTGTCGATAACAGGGATACAGGTGAGCAGAACCATAGAGAAAGCCTTGTTTGTTTCAAATCCAGACGCAGAATTATACAATGGCAATGCGGCAATTAAAAAGCCGAGTGTCTGGCTTCCGCCGTCGCCCATAAAGATTTTCGCCTTTGGCTTATTATAGAGCAAAAAGCCTGCAATACCTGACGCAATGACGAAGCAGAATGCCGCCATCGTTGGAGAGGTGTGCAAATAGATGATACCGAGCGTTGAAAGAATAATTGCAGACAAACCGCCGCAAAGACCGTCCACTCCGTCAATAAGATTAAAGGCGTTAATCATTCCCGCAATCCACAAAAATGTTAATCCATAGCTCACAGGTGCAGGAAGTGCGATTGAGCCGATTGTCTTAAATGTTTTTCCGCTTAAAAGAATGAGGAGCGTTGCAATGATTTGCACAGCTAGTTTTTTCTTTGCTCTCATCTCAATAAAGTCGTCAAGAACACCAAAGAAGAAGATAATAAACGCTGAAATAGCTAATGGAATATACTCAAGCGGACGAGCTTCAGGATAGGTAAGGCAGAAAAAAACACAGCCTATAATCGAGGCTGGAATAAAACCTACAGCACCAAGACGGGGGATATTTCCCTTATGGATTTTTCTTTCATTAGTGCTGTCATACCATCCGTGTTTCTTGCATGAACGAATAACGAGAGGGATAAGGAGCGCAGAACACACGAACGCGATTAAAGCAGATTCTATTATTATCATAAAGAAGTCCTCCCTTATAACAGAAACTATATCGCTTTCTCTTATAAAATTCTAGTCTTTTTTGAAAAATTCTAGTAATTAAGCGTAATTTTTATATAAGAACCGAATGTGTATTTTGGCGAAACATACGAAGAGCTTTCTCCGTAATCAATTCTCAATCCATTATCCCACTCTGCATGAGGAAATAAGCCCGTGATTATCACGCCAGGCTTTACATATCCGTTCTTATCAGTAATCGAATGATAGCCCGACGCGCCTATTTTTATGTTCTTTCTTTTTCCAAGCCGCTTTATTCCTGCGTCATAGGCTATGCAGCGATTATGATTAGACGTTTCGGGGAAATAAATGTCTTGCGCTTCAACATTAAAGCCAACATTAGGGTCGTGTTTGTCCCACCATTTATACAGACCTGCCGTCGTTACAAGCTCGCTAAAACCTTTTATATCGTGTCTTTTAAACACATCGCCCGCGCTTTTCACTTGACCAATGCACTGTGCATACACATCAGCGTCAAAAATAGTTCGCTTTGCTTCCGCGCCCATTATATGAAATTGAGTGCGGTTTTCTGCCGTGTACACTGTGCCGTCAGGAGCGACATTCGGGTATTTGCGTGCAAAAAGATTTATTGAAGTCTTGAAAATCGTTTCTTCAATAGATACTGCAAACGAAAGTTTATCAGAACTCATACTAGAAGCAGAACCATAACTATCGGCATAGTATCCCCAGAGAGAAATCGTGCCTGTCCAAAACGGAATACGGATTAACCCCGATGTTCCGCTCGATGAATCAGAAAGAATATCTGTAGACACGCCGCCATATTTGTATGCTGTGCCTGCAACAACATCAGCTTTATCGTCTGTATCGTCCACCGTACCGATAAGGCGCACATATCCCCACGAAGTGTCTTTTCGCCCTGCGGAAATAAATACGCTGTCGAATAATAGATAGGTAAAATACATTTCTGAAATGGAAAACGCTCTTGAAGAGCTCGGAAGCGTTGTAACAAGAGAAGCATATAGAGAAAGTGTTTTATCAGGGCGTGCATTTAAATAAAGATAGTTCTGAAATGCAAAATAAGCCGAATATTCATTCGTTCTGTTCTCTCTTACGCCACCGCCGCCAAGCGAGGACTCCATATATCCCGACCAACGAAGCGGAATCGACACATCGCCAATCTTTGCGACAACAGTCCCTTTCGTATTTTCTTCTGTCGTAATAACAGCATCGCTATCCTCGGCATCTTCAAACAGCAAATCAAAGTCGCTTTCGTCGGTATCTTCTTCGCCTTCTTCTGCGTCAGAAAAAGTTTCTTCTGTATTCTCACTCTCATCTATTGCGCTCTCTGCCGCTTCCTCAGAAACAGTATCAATCGATTGTGCAAACAGTGAAAACGACATTAAAACAATGAAAGCGTAATAAATTTTTTTCATAGCTCCTTTTCCTTTTTAATACAGCCTGTGGCTGCTATGCCTGACAAAACAGCCTGTGGCTGTTGTTAGCGAATCGACATCATTTCAAGATACGGTTTTGTATAAACAGAGTTATCCACTTTGTCGAATTTCACGTTAGAAATAGAAATCACCGTTTGCTCATATTGCATTTTGCCGTTAATCTTCTTGCCTCGAAGATTATCTTGAATCACCATATCCACAGGAATATGATACGTCCGCTTTCCGTCTGCGCCTTTAATCGATTGATAGCGTGGAACAGCCGTCGTGCGCAATTTTTGTCCCGAAAGGCTGTAATCTTCCTTTTTTCTCATCAAGCCGTCGTCTTTCGTAACCCACAGCTTCAATGTCGGGTAATCCACTTCAACTCCGTCCTTTGCACTAAGCTCAAACAATACGCACTGATAGCTACCGAGCTTCACTTCACTCGTATTTTTGATGTTGTAATCGCGTTCGTAATGCTGCGGCGCAAAATCCGAATTGTTTGCGTTAGTGTTTTGGAACTTATCGCGCGAACTCGTGAAAGTAAATCTGCGGTCGGCAGGGTCATAAAACCAAATATTGCCGTCATACTGCAAATATCCCTTGCCTCGCTCCTTTGCAGGTCCTGTAATTAAAATCGTCCACTTTGCCTGGCTGTCGCGCCTGTACATAATCGCATTATTGATGTTATCTCCCTCGCCTGGCTTTTTTTGCACGACAGAATACACTCCCGAAAAGTCCGTTTCATAAAACGCCGTATTATCTTGTGCACTTTTCAGCAGTTTTTTCGCCTCCGTTTCTTCTATTGCGCTCACTGGCAAAAGCGTGCAAAGCGTACATATCAACGCTACAAGATTTCTTGCTTTCATATCGTTTTCCTCCGAAAAAAAATAATTGAGCTGTTCGATAAACTTGATTTGACAAGGGGCATTCACCTTTGCTATGTCAAAATCTTATAGTCTTCGAACTAGTCTAATACAAAGCAGTCTGTGCCTGTTAAAAACAGCCTGTAGCTGCTATTCAGTAGTAGCAAGGGCTTTTACAGGCATAATCCGCACTGATTTTTGAATCGAGTACAAAACGGCGACGACAGTCAAAATGATAACGAGGAGGGGAACAAAGAGAGTTGCCTTTGCGTCGAAAATCGGGAAGAGATGCCCATTTTGTAAAAAGACATCGAACGCAGGAATAAACGAAAAATTAAACGCCGACAGCACGCCGCATAGAAAAAGCGCAAACAGCAAGCCCAAAACGCAGCCTGCAAAGAGCAAAAAAAGCGATTCTGAAAGAATAGTCAAAACAATAGACGAATTTTTCATTCCTATCGCCATATAAATACCGATTTCGTTTATTCTCTTCATCACAAGCACGCGATATGTGCTGCCGATACCTGCCACGATAATCACGACAAGCGTTATAATCACAAAAGACGCTATCGCCTCCATTGCCCGAATAAGCACATTGAGTTCTTGCATATTCGCACTCAACGGCGTGAGCGCATACGTCGCATCTTTGAGTTTTCCCGTCAATAACTCATTGTAGAAAATCTGTTTGTCTTCCACTAAGCGATACATCGTGAACTCGTTTTCCAAAAGAGCTTGATATTCCGCCGTCTTCTTCGGCACTTTGCCTTGAAAATCTATCGCGATGCGGTTCGCCCACTCGTCAGACGCACCGAACACCTTTCGCAAAAAGCCTATATCCATATACGACGTGTACATTCCGAAAAGCGAGCTGTCGCGGAAAATGCCTTTGACCACCAGCGTCATCGTATTCAAATACCCCGCGCCCGTGCGAAGCATAAGCGTAATCTCATCGCCCATGCTCACTCCGAGCATTTCGGCAATCGGCTCTGAAAGCAAAATCCCATTCGTGCCGGCAATATCCTCTGCATTTCCCGCCACATAATTCACTGACTGAAAGAGTTTTTTCTCTCTTTCAAAGTCCACCCCTTTTATCACTCGCTGCCTCACGCCCACGCCCGCAAAATACAGCGCGGCGTTCTTTGCATCGCAGTCAAATCGAGGAGAAACAACTGCATTTTCTCCGAAAATCGATTCAAGTTTTTCGATGTACTCTTCAACCTTGTCAAACGAAAGATTATTTTTGCCGCCGATAAATTGATAATCGCCGCCGTAATACAATCTCGCCTTCGACTCAAGCGAAAAAAGCATACCGCGGATTAAGAAAATCGAAAACAACGACACGCCCACGCCCACCAAGCACACCAAAAGCAGCGAGGCATATTGATTCTTGCGATATAAAAGAGAACGCAAGCCTAACGTGATTTGATACATTATTTTCCCCCATGCATAGCTTCAACAGGGCTTGCTTTGAGAGCCGTCAACACAGGATAAATCCACGCGACAAGCCCCAAAACGACAGAGGTCAAAAACGAATGAACGATATTTGAAAGCGTCATCGTCGTAAAGATAAAATGAGAGCCGAAGAGCTGAATTAAAAACGAGTTCGCAAGCTGAAAATGCGATGCGTTTATTGCGCGCGAAAGCACAAAGCCGCCACACAGCCCCACCACTCCTGCGCTCATCGCCAACAGCAGCGTTTCGCTCATGCACATTGCGCACACAAAGCGGCGAGAAGCTCCGATAGCCCGCATCGTGCCGATTTCCCGAATTCTGTCTAACACATTGATAACAAGCGTATTGTTTATGACGATAAAGCCTGCAAACAGCACGATTAAAATGCCCACATTCAAAATAAGGCGCATCCAATACAGATACAACGCCGTTTTTCCTGCGCTTATTCGCCAGTTCACCGCTTCGGCAGGGTAATCGAGAGCCTTAAACGTGCGGTTCAGCTCTCGTATCACGGCTTTTGCACGAGATGCGTCGTTCAAGCGCAAAATCAAGAAGTTCCACGACATCGACTCCGCTTCATTCTCCTCTGCCCCGCTCGCCTTTGCGCTCAAAGCTAAAATCTCTTCTATCGGCACAACGGCTTCTCCCGTAACGTCCGTATCTTCGGCTTCGGCAAAGAGGTCATCGAGGTTTTCCGTCAGTTCTTCGCCCTCCTCGTCGCTTAAAGAGCGCACCGTGTCGCTCATATCCATAAGCGCGCGCAGCGTTATCGTGTCAATCAAGACGATTTTGTCCAATGTCTGATTGCCCACCTCATATTCATAAATCGCATACACCTTCACCGCGCGTATTCTAAACGAAATCCCGTCTGCAACGCTGAATTGCACGGTGTCGCCCACTTTCGCGCCGAGCATATTCGCATAATACGAGGAAATCATAAGCCCGCGCTCGCCTTTCGGGAACGGCTCACCTTCGAGAATGTGAATTGAGCTCATCATTTTCACATAATCTTCTGCTTCAACGCCAAAAAGAGATACAGGAGTCCGCTTGCCATTGAACTCCATCGCCGCCGCGCCCGACACCTGAGGCGTAAAAGAGGCGATATCGGCATTTTCTGAGACGATTTCGGTGATTTTGTCAAAGGGAATGACAAACGGCGTATCAGAAAGCTCGCCTGTAACGGGAGTTTCGTCGCCAAAGAGCGAAAGCGGAGAAGAGGACACAGGGCGAATCACCACATCACCGCAAAAAGAAGCCGTGAACGCGTCTTCAATGCCCTTTTCCGTGCTGTCAAACACCGCATTCGTCGAAACAAGCAGCATTATCGCAAATGCAATAAACGCCACAATCACAACAGAGCTTTTTCGAGCTATTATGTTTTTCAGTGCAAGATAAAAAATCATTTTCCTAAAAAGAAGTTCGACCTCTAAAGCTGCGGTCTAGCGTCAATCGGTCAACATATTCCAAATCTCCCCCCGCGGGGATACCGCTTGCTAATCTTGTAACTTTTACATCGTTGTTTTCAAGCAATTTCTGAATATATAACGCCGTCGTGTCGCCGTCAAGCGTCGGGTTTGTCGCAATAATCACCTCGGCGATGTTTTCATTGACCACTCGCTGCTGCAATTCTGCAATGCGCAGTTGAGAAGGACCAACCCCGTCCAATGGAGCGATAACGCCGCCAAGCACATGATAAAGCCCACGGAACGTATGAGAGTTTTCAATCGTCTGCACGTCCTGCGCACTCTCCACCACGCAAATCACACTGCGTTCACGAAGCGAATCCGAGCAAATCGGGCAAGGGTCTCTTTCCGTCCACGCTCCGCAAATGCTGCACGGTCTTATTCGCTCCTGCAAATGCAAAATCTGAGAAGAAAACCGCTCCATAAACGCACTCGGCGCATTCAAAAGGCTGTTTGCAATTCTCGCCGCGCTCTTTTTTCCAATTCCTGGCAAGCGAGAAAAGCTATCCACAATCTCATCAATCGCGTTCACGAATTCTCTCCAAATCGCCCCGCGAGCAAATCGCTGTAATGTGAGCGCATTTCTTCTTGCAGCTTGTTCATAGCGTCGTGATGCGCCGAAACTATCAAATCTTCAAGCATCTGTATATCTCTCGCGTCCACAGCAATCGGGTCTAGCTTGACATCGGTCATCTCCATTTTGCCGTTGAGTGTTACTCGAACGAGATTTCCGCCCGAAGAACCTGTTGCGCTCACCTCCTCCAAGCCGTCTTGAAGCTGCTTGAATTGCTGCTGAATGGCATCTGCATTTTTCAAAATATCAAAAGGACTCATACTTTTCCCCCCACAATCGTACCTCTAAATTCATCTCTGATTATTTCCACAGCTTTCGGAAGCACTACGATTTCTTTTTCTTCCTTTTTTTCCACTGCGCAATCAAATTCTAGTTTTTCGTCTCCCGACACTTTTTTGAGCGCGCCCAAAATCACCGCTTTAAACGTGTCAATCTGCATGCTCTGGTACGCACTCGGCGCAAAAGCCGTGATTTTCTCCCCTTTTCTCTCAAATCGCACCTCGCTCAACGCCCCAGCCGCCAGAGCCTCGCTGTATTGCAGCTCTTCAATCGTCTTTCGCTTGAGCTCTTCCACGTCTTTTATCTCGACAGGGGAAGCCGCAGTTACTCTCGGCATTACTTTTTCTGCTTGCACTTTCGGCGCACTTTGCACAGGTGTACTTTCTTGCACAATCACAGCTTTCGGCGAAAGAGCCGAGAATTGCGGAATCGAAGCATTGCTTTGCACATTCACCGCGCTTTGTGTCGGAGCAATATTCCCCTCCGCCACGCCTCCTGCCATTAACGCCTTTCGCGCCGCTTCAATCGCCATCTTGATTTCGCCCGAACTCGCCGCGTCTTTCAAGCTGCACAATCGGCTAAAGGCTAAATCCAGCTCATAGCGAGGCGAGAGCGAATAGCGAATGTCGCGATACAAAGACAAAAACAGCGATAACGAGCGCTCAATCCTCACTTTATCCCAATTTTCCAGCACTTTCGCACTGTATCTCTCTGCGCTCTGCCCTAGCAACGCCTCTTTTCTCACTCCTGCTTTAATCAGCAAGAGAGAACGCACATACTGCGCCGCATTTGTGATGAGCTGTTCAATCGTAATGCCGTTTTGCAGCGTCAAATCCAGCTCTTCAAGCGTTTTTTCCACATCGCCAGAAGAGGCAAGCTCAAAAAGCGTGTTCAGCTGTTCAATGCCGACCAAACCGAGCTTATCGCGGATTTTTTCATACGTCATCTCCCCGTCTGAAAACGCTGCGACTTGGTCAAAGAGCGTATACGCATCGCGCACCGAGCCTGTGGACTCCTTTGCGACCCAATACAACGCCTCATCGTCGGCTTTTATCCCGATTTCGTCCGCCGCCTCTTTGAGCAGGTTCTTTAAACGCTCAATCGGCACTAAATGAAAGTTGAATTGCTGACAACGGCTCTTAATCGTCGCAGGCACTTTCTGCAATTCCGTCGTTGCAAAGATGAAAATCACATATTCAGGCGGTTCTTCGATGGTTTTCAACAGTGCATTGAACGCGCTCGTCGAAAGCATATGCACTTCATCGATGATATATATCTTGTAGCGGCACGATTGCGGCGGAAAGATAACTTCGTCCTTGATTTCTCTCACGTCGTTCACGCTTGTGTTGCTCGCGCCGTCTATTTCTCGCACGTCGAAGCAAGAACTCTTTGCAATTTCCCTGCACGCCGCACATACTCCGCACGGTTCAGTGGTCGGACCTTTTTCGCAGTTGAGAGCTTTCGCCATAATGCGCGCAGAAGATGTCTTTCCGCAGCCGCGAGGACCAGAAAACAAATATGCGTGCGCAATCCTACCCGATTTTATCGTATTTTTGAGTGTATTTGCGACGAATTCTTGACCGACTAAATCATCAAACTTTTGCGGTCGCCGTCTTGTCGCGGTTACTTCATAAGCCATAATAACAGATTACTCTAAAATCACATCTTACTCAAGCATTTTTTGCTTTTTTCAGCCTAAGAATTGTGTCATAGGGTCTTTGTTTTTGATAAAGCGAGAAGCCCCCGTTGAACGAATAGGCAACAATGCTTGCAATCGCGAAATACGGGAAGTTATCGAAGCCGAATGTTTCGCAACCGATTAAAATCGGCGTGATAAGCGTGTTTGTCGCACTGCCAAAGACCGCACAATAACCGAGCGCGGCGCAATACACTCTCGGCAAGCCGATAAATCCACCTAAAACATAGCCGAAAGATGAGCCAATGCAGAACATCGGGGTGAGTTCTCCGCCTTGAAAGCCCGCGCCGAGCGTCAACACCGTGAAAATCATCTTTAAAAGCCAGTCATACGCGTATACCTCGCCGCCCGAATAGACTGCTTGGTTAATTTGAAGCCCTAAACCGCTGTAGCGACCTCTGTGCAGAAGAAAAGAAGCCGCGCTGACGATTGCGCCTAAGATGAAAATGCGCAAAGCAGGGTTTGGAATGAGGCGATGAAACCATTTATTCTTGCATTTTTCCAATAATCGCGCAAAGATTTGCCCCACAAGGCAGAATAAAAGCGAGGCGATGACGATTTTCACGCCCTCGATGTATGTAAAATCGACAGACTCGGTGAGTTTCACGGTTTCTTCGTGAAGCCCTAGCAAATGGTGCATTATCAAAGCCGAGACCGCCGACAAACACGCAGGAATTAACGCTTCATACGCCATTTTTCCCGCCGCCAAGACCTCCATCGCAAAGAAAACCGCCGCGAACGGTGTGCCGAACAATCCAGTAAACCCTGCCGCCATACCGCAGATGAGCAATAGTTTTCTCAATCGCATATCGCCAGAGATTTCGCCTAAGTTAAAACCAATGCTCGCCCCGATTTGCACGGCAACGCCCTCTCTGCCCGATGAGCCGCCGAAAAAATGAGTGAGCCACGTCGATAAAAACGCAAACGGCAAGAAGCGGCGCGGCAAATATTCGCTTTTTCCCGTGCCCGTTTCAAACACCAAGCCCATTCCTTTATAGCACTGTCCGCCCCATTTGTGATACGCCTTGATGAGCAAAAATCCCGCAGGAGCCAAAAACGGCAGGAGCAAAACTAAATGATTATTGCGAAACTCCTCGATGAACAGCAGCCCTTTTCCAAACACAGCGCAGATAACACCCGTAACAAGCCCCGTCAAAATCGCTAAAACAGCCAAAATCAAGTGTTTGTGTAACGCTAATTTCTCAAATTTCATAAAAAATCCTCAGTAAACACTGCAATTCTAACAAAACCTGTGTTAAAATACTAGACATAAATAGATTTTTTTGAGGTGTTGCGGAAAGTATGCTAGAAAAATCGTGTCATTATCGTATCGTAGCTCGATAATTCATCAGCAAAAAACTGTCATTATCGGGCTCGACCCGATAATCTTCTATAAAGATTGTCGTATCAAGTACGACAATGACAAGGATTTATGAAATATTGCCGTATTAAAGTACAAAAATGACAAGAATTTTATAAAAAGAAATTGCAGAAATCGGATTTTTAGGAGCAAAAATATGAAAATTTTTTTCCAAATAATAGTAATGACCGCTTTTTTATCCCACATCGCATTCGCCGACTCAATGGAGAAAAAAGTCCGCACCGTTCCAAAAGAAATCACGGAACGCGTCTTTCAAGGCGACGAGGCGGCACTCTCTCGCTTGGTAAAATACCTCACGAACGACACGGCAAGCACAAAACTCAAAGTGAAATTGCTTCACGATTGGATTTGCGACAATATTTCTTACGATTCGGACACCGCATTTTTCGGCGCAGACAATCCGCAGGATTATAAAGCCGTCTTGCAAAGCCAAAAAGCCGTGTGTTTGGGCTATGTGAACCTCATGAACAAGATGTGTGAGCTATCTGGAGTGGAATCGAGGGGCGTGGCAGGATTTTCCAAAGGTTTCGGCTGGAAAAACACCGTTTCGGGCTTGGGAAATCACGCATGGAACGCCGTAAAGCTCGGCACAAAGTGGCAGCTCATCGATGTTATGTTCGACGCGGGCTTCGTCGATATGGCGATGTTCGTAAAACACTACTCTTCGGCGTATTTATCGCTCACTCCAGAGCAATTTTTCTATTCACACTACCCTTTAGACGCAGAAGACCAGCTTATTTCGCCCCCAAAGAGCGCAGAAGAGTTCAAATCAGAGCCGTTTTTGCCAGCATTGTTCTTTCAATACGGGTTTTCGTTCAAAAATCAGCCGCCGAAGTACCTCAACACGATGGAAAAAGAGCTTTCGTTTGAGTTTTTGAACGAAGATACGTCTGTCGTCGTGCTGTCTGACGCATATTCTGCGGAAAAAGGCGGCGCAACGCTTGAAAATTCATCGTGGGTAGACAGAAACGGCATTTATTTCACTGCTTTTTTCGATGTCGCCGACAAAAAGCAGTATCGCGGTCGCATTTTGGCGCGAAAAAAGGGCGAAACAGCTATCCCGATGCTCTTCAGCGAGTTTGAGTGGGAAGATGTTGTCTTGCCGACGGCGCAAGAGCTGCTTGACGAGGGCGCAATAGAGATAGAAGAGTATGATTTTCTCGTAAACTCGTACGCATTTGTCGCAGAAAACGAGCGATTTTACTATCTTGAAGACCTTTTCGACAAAAAACGCATTGCCGCCGTGCAAAAAGTCTTGAAATTGGCAGGCGAAGGCAATAATTTCATCGATATGTTCTATTTTGATATGCAAGCGGGCGAAAATTACGCAGGATACGGCGCGAAAATCAAGAAATTCCCTACAATGCACTCATATAACGAGGTGAATGAAACGCTTTTGCTCTCTCCAAGAACGGGAACGCTCAAAAAAGGCGAGAAAATCACGTTCAAAATCAGAAGCGAAGACTACGCCGACATCGGACTTTTGATAAATGGAGGTCTTGTGCCGCTCAAATACGACGAAAAAACAAAAGAGTTCGCCCTTGAAGCCGCCATTCCGACCACTCAAGACGAACTCATTGTGTACGCGTCTAAGAATATGCGCGATTACAAGTCGCTTTTTGTGTTTTCACTCGACTGATTTTGCGCATTTTTCTTTTCTTCAGCCGCTTTTTTCTCGTTTGCACGCACACGGCGTTGAATTTCCGCGTTCAAATCGTCGATTTCGACATAAAGCAAATCCAAAACCGACTTATACGCGCCCTTTTTCGCCTTCGCCATCGCCTCAAGATACGGCAAAATGTCCCCGTGAAGCAAATCCAACAGCGGTTTCTTCAAAGATGACGCGCTTGAAACGGCAGAAGCCGCGACTTTATCCGCATTTTTCTTTGCAGAAGCGTTTTTAAAGTCCTTCGCCGCCGTTTTCAGCTGCTCCACCAGCGAATCAACCCCGGGGAGCGCGGCAATTAACGCCTTTGCGTCCTCTTTTTCCAAATCCGAAAGTAATCCGTCAAGCAATGTCGTCTGTTTTGAATAGCTTTCCGTCTTGAGCTTGGGGTATTTTGCAAACATCTTTTCGACTTTGACCGCCGCTTCCTTAACTTTTTCGTCGGGAAACTGCGTGTAGCCATGCACCAACGTCATAACGCCGCGAATTGCGCTGTCTCTCGCCTTGTCGAACTCGCTGAGCGCAGAACTCGCCTTTTCCGAGTTAAACGAATCAAAACCCTTCGCCGTCAAAACCTTGAGCGATGCGAATTTCTCGCTTAAATACTCATCTTTCGCCAATTCCTCGCTTGCATCAAACAAATCCTGCGACTTCGACGCGAGAGAAAGCACTTCACTGATTCGAGCAATAGACTTTAACCTTTTTATAGCCATTTTCAACTCCTCAATGCTAGCTTTTGGGGCTAACTTTCTTATACTATAACGCACATTTCTAAAAAATACAAGGTTTTTCTTTAATCTCGTCGTTTATAATAAAAAATATGTTTGACACACTCGTTTTTTCACTCAATGCGATTTTACCGTTGATTTTGTTGGTTGTCATCGGCTACATTTTGCGGCAAAAAAATGTTTTCACCGACGAATTTTTGCGCATCGCGAACAAATTTTGCTTTCGTTTCTGCTTTTTTTCCACGATGTTCATCAGCATTTACAATATTTCTTCGTTCGACAGCGCGTATAAAGACCTCGCACTCTTTTCCGCCTGCTCAATTTTAGCCCTGATTGCCTTAGGCGTGCTGTATGCACTCTTTTTTGTGCGCGACGACAGGCAAAAAGGAGTGATGGCGCAGGCATTTTACCGCTCGAATTACGCAATTTTAGGCGTTCCGCTCGTCGTCAACCTCTTCGGCGAGGAGGGAAGTGCAAGCGCGGCGATAGTTTTGGCGACAACTGTGCCGATTTTCAACATTTCCGCCGTAATTCTGCTCTCTATTTGGGTAAAAGACGGCGATTCTCGGCAATCAGTCGGCTCTGTGCTGAAAAAAATGGCGAAAAACCCGCTTTTGCAAGGCATTTTTGCAGGATTTATCTGTCTTTTGCTCCGTCCGCACCTCAACGGCTGGACACTCAAGGGCGGAGAAGTCAAATTCATCTACCGAACAATCGAAAATCTCTCAAAAATCACCACGCCGCTCGCCTTGATTATCCTCGGCGGACAGTTTAAGTTCTCTTCTGCCTCTCATTTGATAGACAAAATCGTCCCTGCAGTCGTTATGCGCCTCATTCTCGCGCCTCTTTTGGGCTTAACGGCGGCACATTTGCTCTTTCCGTCGTTCTCGGCGCGTGAATTTGCGGCACTTATCCCCCTTTTTGCCTCACCAGTGGCAGTTGCGAGCGCAATTATGGCGCGCGAAATGAAAAACGACGGCGAATTAGCGACACAAATCCTCGTTTGGTCAACACTTTTTTCGAGTTTCACCGTTTTTCTCGTCATCGTCGCTCTAAAATCAACAGGATTGCTGTAAATTATGACGCTAAACGTAAACACAAAAGAGAAAATTCTTCTTCTTGAAGCCTTGAAGGCTCTTCCAGAGTCAAAAGAACGCAATTCTTTGGCGAAAAAAATCGAAAAATCGATGAAACCAATCCAAAAACGGAGCGCAAAAGCGAAAGGACACGAATGGCAAAAGGAAATCTGCGAAATGATTAGCCGAATTACGAATACTCCGTTCAATCAAAGCGACGACGCGAGTGAAATCAAGAGCCGAGAGGCGAGTTTGAACGGAGTAGACGTGATTTTGACGGGCGAGGCGCGGAGAAAGTTCCCGTATTGCGTCGAATGTAAGAATTGCGAGGCGATTTCGCTGCCCGACTGGGTGCGCCAAGCCGAAAGCAACAGCGAAACGGGCGAAGATTGG
Organism: uncultured Treponema sp.; assembly: GCA_937901865.1. Taxonomy (GTDB): domain Bacteria; phylum Spirochaetota; class Spirochaetia; order Treponematales; family Treponemataceae; genus Treponema_D. Next base: position 1,718 of record CALDID010000206.1, on the reverse strand, counting down.
CTCTTGTTCATCAAAAGCTCTCTTTTCGCGAAAAAGAAAATCGCCGTTCTGCCGCTCCCCCTCTTCGAGCATCTCGCGGCAAAAGCAGCGCACAGTTCAGAGTAACTCATTCGCTCCTCATTTTTCAAAGAATTCACTTGAGTTCGCCCAATTCGCTCCTCATTTTTCAAAGAATTCACTCGTGTTCGAGTAATTCGCTCCTCATTTTTCAAAGAATTCAGTTGAGTTCACTTCATTCGTTCGAGCGATTTTGGCGAAACAGACTGTGCCTGCCAATTCGTTCCTCATTTTTGGAAGAATTCAGTCGAGTTCGCTCAAATCGTTCCTCATTTTTGGGAGAATTCACTCGTGTTCGCCGAATTCGTTTGTGCGATTTTGGGAAAAACAGGCTGTGCCTGAAAAAAAATTTAGTATAGTCAAAAAAAAATAATTGTGCTACAATTCATTGCTATGGAGCATAGAGAAAATTTTAAATCAAGGTTAGGCTTTATTATGACAAGCGCGGGCTGCGCTATCGGCTTGGGGAACGTGTGGCGTTTTCCATTTATCACGGGGCAATACGGCGGCGCGGCGTTCGTTTTGTTCTATTTAATCTTCCTTGTCGTGCTTGGGCTGCCGATTATGGTCGCAGAATTCGCTGTTGGGCGCGCTTCGGGCAAATCTGCCGTCCGAAGTTTCCACGCTCTTGAGCCAAAGGGGACAAAATGGCACATTTACGGCTATTTTGCGGCGGCAGGCAACTATTTATTGATGATGTTTTACACAACCGTTGCAGGCTGGATGTTTTCTTACATCTTCAAAAGCGCGTCTGGCACGTTCGACGGACTGAACGCGGAGGAAATCGGCGGCGTTTTCACTTCAATGCTTGCTTCCCCCGTCGAACAAGTCGTGTGGATGACAATCGTTATCATCATCGGCTTCGTTATCTGTTTGCGAGGGCTTGAAAAGGGCGTTGAAAAGGCGAGCACGGTGATTATGACAAGTTTGCTGTGCTTAATGCTCATTCTTGTCGTTCGCGCCGTAACATTGAAGGGCGCAGGGGCAGGATTGGCGTTTTATTTGAAGCCCGATTTTCACAAAATGGCGGAAAACGGAATCGGCGAGGTCATTTTTGCGGCGATGGGGCAAAGTTTTTTCACGCTTTCGCTCGGAATCGGCGCGCTTGCGATTTTCGGCTCTTACATCGGCAAAGAAAGAGCTCTCACAGGCGAGGCGATTAACATAATTGCGCTTGATACGTTCGTCGCGTTGATGGCGGGCTTTATTATTTTCCCGACGTGCTTCGCTTTTGGCGTAAATCCGGGGCAGGGACCGGGACTTATCTTCATTACGCTGCCGAATATCTTCAACGAGATGTATTTCGGGCGCATTTGGGGCACTTTGTTCTTTATTTTTATGTCTTTTGCGGCTCTTTCGACGGTTATAGCCGTGTTTGAGAACATAATTGCATTCGCAATGGACAAAAACGGCTGGTCAAGACGCAAATCGGTGCTGATTAACATCGTAATCATCTTTGTTTTAAGCCTGCCGTGTGCGCTCGGCTTCAATGTGTGGAGCGGTTTTGCTGTAAAAGGCGTGGGAAATATCCAAGATATAGAAGATTTCATCGTTTCCAACAACCTTTTGCCGCTTGGAAGCCTTGTTTATCTCGTTTTCTGCACCGCAAAGAACGGCTGGGGCTATAAAAACTTCTTGAAAGAGGCAAATACAGGGCACGG
>CALDID010000205.1 GCA_937901865.1 uncultured Treponema sp. | reverse complement strand
TTCCCGTGTCAAGCACGAGAATGACATAAAGAAGCATACTTTTCGTAACACTGCCCTGAAATAGATGCTGAATCCTGTTCAGCATGACCATTATTTTTACAAGCATACTTTCTGTAGCACCGTCCTCTGCTGAACATAAATTTTTATCGCATTTCTCCATTTTCATACTTTTTGTAGTATAATATGAAAAGAGGTGCGATATGAAGGACAATCATTTTTTTAGCCCATACATTTTTTTTGCCGTTTTTCTCATCTCCGTAACGATTTTTTCGTTCGTGCGCTTCAATAGTGCAGTCAATAGCACGGTTTCGGAGAGTTCTACAAACTTTCTCAAAGAAACCGCGTTTTTGTACGCAGGCACTTTCCAAGTCAAGCTCAACGACCAGCTTTTTATGCTTGAATCGCAGGCAAGGTATTTTGAAGACGTGGATATGGACGATTATAACGCCGTCAAGCAGACGATTATCGCCACAAAAGGCGTAGGAGAGTTCAAGCGGATTGCTGTCGCGACTTCTAGCGGAATGACGGTCAATTACGACGGCAAATCGTCGGGAAATATTTTGATGAAAGATTATTTCAAAAAGGCAATGCAGGGAAAAGCGCAGATTTCATCGAACATTTCTACAGATGAAGACGGTGAGCGTGTGCTTACGCTTGCCGTGCCGATTTTTCAGAAAAAAGGCGCAGAGGAGAAAAAAGTCGTCGGCGTTATCACGGGAACATTTGCGTATTCTATACTCGACTCGCTTTTTTCGGTTGATACGTTCGGCGGCGAGGGATATTCAATAATCAGCGACAAATCAGGCGCGATTTTAATCGGCACAAAAAGCAAGAATCGCCTTTGCTTTGCTGATAATTGGTTTGATTTTTTCAAGGACAACAAGGCGATTTCTATTTCTGAGCTGAGCGCGATTTATTCAGATATTCAATCGAACCGCACTGGAATTTTCAATTTTTCCATACGAAACGAGAATAGAATCGTCGTGTACACTCCTGTCGGCGTAAATGATTGGTATGTGCTTTCCACGGTTACGGCGGATTACATTCTCTCTCAGCAGAAAAAAATCTCTCGCATTACCGTTTCGCTCATCGCCGTAATGCTTTTGGTCTTTGCGGTCATCACGTTTTTCCTCGTGCAGCTCATCACTCAGAAAATCAAAATCGAAAAAGATAATTCTCGCTACGCAATCACGAGCGAAAACACTCAGACGCTGATTTTTGAATACGACTTTTCGACGCGAATTATCGAGTTTACAGGCTCTTCAGATTTTCTGTTCGGCAAGAACCTAAAAAGCATTTCTCCGTCTGAATATTCGCTTATCGAGGAGCGAATACACGAAAGCGAGAGCGGCTTGTTTGACGAATTGCGCTCTTTTTTCAAGTCGGGCGGTACGAATTACAATTCGGAGTTTAGAATGAAAGCGGTCAGCGGCGAATATATATGGCTTCGCTTGTCAGGAACACTTATTTTCGATAAAGACGAAAAAACGCCGATTAAGTTCATCGGAAACCTTGTTAATGTGAATGCGCAGGTAATTCACGAGCTGGAGCTGAAAACGCAGGCAGAAACAGACGGGCTTTCTGGGCTATTGAACAAGACTTATATGGAAAAAAGCGTATCGAAGTTTTTAGCAGAGAACAAGCAGACGGCGTTCGCTGCATTTTTCATCATTGATTTGGATAATTTCAAGCAGGTCAATGACAGGCTCGGTCATTCTTTCGGCGACCAAGCGATTTGTGATACTGCAAATAAACTCGCGCTCGTTTTTTCGGAAAAAGATTTTATCGGCAGAATCGGAGGCGATGAGTTTTGTGTGTTTTTGTGCCTGAAAACCACGACGAAAAACGCCCGTGAAGTCGTAGAGCAAAAGGCGAACACTCTAAAATCTATTCTTGCTCAAGAGTATTCAAACGGAGAAATAACTGTGCGTGTTACGCCTAGCATAGGTATTTCGCTTTTTCCAGAACAAGCAGTGTCGTACAGGGATTTGTTCAAAAAAGCAGACATCGCACTGTATAGCGTCAAAAACAGCGGTAAAAACAATTTCGCTGTTTATACTGCGGATATGGGAAGCAGGGGGGAATCGGTCTATGAATAAGAAAATTGTATTGGCGGCAATGTGTGTTTTTGCGCTGTCGGCTGTTTCTTGCGCGAAGAAAAACACTGTGCAGAGTGCAGCGGTTAGCGATGAGGAAGAGAGAGAGGCTCAAGCGGCGCGGATTTCACTCGGATTTTCTACGAATCTTGAAGACCCGCGCGGCGTTGCATCTCTTTTGTTCAAAGACGAAGTAGAAAAAAACTCACTCGGCAGAATCTGCATAGACATTCACCCGAATGGCGAACTTGGCGGCGACGGAGAGATTATCGAAGGTGTAATCAACGGCAAAGTAGATATGACGGTTTCGAGCGCAGGCAATTTTGCTGTTTACGCAACCAAGCTCGGTATTTCAGCCCTTCCGTTTCTCTTTTCGGACTTTGACGAGGCGTGGGCGTTTATGGACGGCGATTTAGTTGCGGAGGTGAATAAAACTCTCGAAGATTTCGGTATTGTCGTCCTTTCTCATTTCGACAACGGTTTTCGCTGCGTTACGACCACGGACAGAAGAGTTGAAAGCGTAAGCGATATGAAAGGACTCCATATCCGCACGCCTCCGAACCAAATTGTTATGGAAACAATGCTTTCACTCGGAGCAGAGCCGAAACCCTATGCGTTTAATGAGCTGAAAAAAGCCTTGCGCGATGGTCTTTTTGACTCCGAAGAAAATCCTATCCCCGTTATCTACAATGCAAAACTCTTTGAAGAGCAAAAATATCTTGCAATCACGAATCACAGTTATGACGCAATGCCGCTTGTTATCCGAAAAGATGTGTGGGATATGTTCAGCGCAAACGACAAGGCTATCTTGCTCGATGCGGCGAAAAAAGCGCAGGATTTAGACAGAAAACTCGTACGGGAACAAACGGATTCTTGTGTGGAAAAATTGAGAGAATCTGGCATGATTATCACTTTTCCCGATTTGCAGGCGTTCCAAGACGCGACGAGCAGTGTTATGGGCGTTTTCACAACTGTTTACGGAGAGACTCTTCTTTCAAAGCTAAAAGACACTGTAAAATAATTTCTTTTTCATTTATTTCACAAAAGCAAAGCGAGTTCGTCTGCACTCAATTCTCTGTATTCTCCGACCTTTAATCTTTCGTCGAGATACAGAGAGCCGATTGCGAGCCGCTTTAGAAAAACAACTTCATTGCCGAGTGCTAAAAACATTCTCTTCACTTGGTGAAACTTTCCTTCGCTTATCGTCAATTTGCACGCAGTGTACTCTTCATTTTCTGCTATCCACTCTAACACTGCAGGCTTTGCGAGAGCTTCTTTTGCTTTCTTTTCCGCCGCCATTGCAATCCCTACTTTTGCTTTTTCAGAGTATTCGATTTTTTGCTTTTCATCGACCTTGTCGCGCAAATAAACAAGATATGTCTTTGTAACGTGTGTTTCAGGCGAAGTCAAGCGGTGCGAAAAGTTTCCGTTCGTTGTAAGCAGCGCAAAGCCCTCTGTGTCTGCGTCTAATCTGCCGACAGAATGGAGCTTTCCCAAACCTTTTATACTTCGATACTTTTCATCGATTAAATCAAACACTGTTTTGTGTCTATCGCTTAGCGTTGTGCAAACAGTGTTTTGCGGCTTATTCATCATCAAATAAACATCGTTGTGCAGCTCAAGTGCTTTCCCGTCAAGCTCTACAATGTCTTTTGTGGGAGAAACAAGAACTCTCCCGTCCGTGTTTCTCACTCCGTTCACACAAATAATGTGATTACGGAGCAAGGTTTTCACACTTCGCACAGAGCCTAATCCGTTGTGTATTAAAATGTGGTCAAGACGCAATGCGGGATAATCCGTCATATTTTTTTCAATACTTACGCGCCTTTTTTCTCTTCTGTTTCTTCTTTGTCTTTTAAGGCATCGAGATTTTTTACTATCAATACAACAAACGCCGCAATCATCGCAATAATTACGAGTATGACAGAAATGAGTATCGGAAGCGGCAACTTTAAGCCCTTTGCTTTTTTATCAACGTTCACCACTTCAAAATCATTCTCTTGCTTTGTTTCGTTGTCCTTTGTCGTGAACTCTTCATATCGATTCACGCTTTCTTCTTGCTTTACGGCAACTTCTTCTGTTTTGCTCTTTTCCTCTGTTGTTACAGGCTCTGCGCTCAAGACAGGAGGAGTGAACTGGTGCGGAATAATGATTTTAGTGTTTCCAGGCCACTCTTTGTAATCTGATGACAAACCGATTTTCTTTGTTCTGTCGCCGAATGTCGTCATCACTTTCTCGTCAAACTCTTTCGAGAAAAAGTCTGTGTTATTATATACCGTCGTGTTCCAATAAATTGCAGTAACTGCCATATCGTCAGCAGCCTTTGCATCTAAGTCAAACGCTTCTTGCAGATAGCCTGAAACAATCATTCTCAAACACTTTATTGTGTCAACCGTTGCTGTTGTGCCGACGTAAATGATGTCTGCGCCTCGTTTTTCAGAATTGTAAATGCGCGCAGCAGAATATTTATAGGCAGGATTACCTTTTGTGAATGGAAAAGGGTCGTGCTGCACGGTTTCTTGATAGTGAATACCTTTCCCCAGTCTGCGCCCGATGTCGTAAATCTGTATTCGTGTGTTTATCTCTTCGGGAGAGTATTTTCCCGTCCATTCTTCATATACAGGAGTTTTTTCGTATTTAAAAACGCTTGAATCAACGTCGGCTTCGCTTGAAATGCCAAAAAACAACACGCCAAAGCAAACCAAGCATAATAGCTCCATAAAGACGAATTTTTTTATATTTTTCATATCGATTACCTCTCTTCTATAATTTTCGGCTTGCCATAGATAAAATCCCTATAGCGAATTTCATAAAAGGCACATGATTGCATATATGCATAAAATATGCACAAAATGAGAAAAAGTTGCATATATATGCTTGACAGCGTTGTATTTTACTGCTAAAGTACGCTTATGTTTAAGAACAACACTTTCGTAGCACAGTTTTATTACTATTCTTACTATTCTCCTTTGCGATATGGAAGTGTTCGTTCGTGTACAAATTGATATTTGTACAATACTTCTTTTTAGAAGAATAATGAGAACCTTCCAGTATTTTGGAGGGTTCTTTTTTTATATTTCAATGCCTTAGGAGTTTTGAAGATGATTGTAGTTTTGAAGAACGATGCACCAGAATCAAAAGTGCAGGATTTTATGGCAGGCTTAAAGAACCGCGGTCTTGATGTTCACGTTTCCAAAGGAACGACGACGACAGTCTTGGGCTTGATTGGCGACACATCAAAAATCGAGCCAGAAGAGCTTTTGGCGTATGAGTTCGTCGAAAGCGCGCAACGCGTCAAAGCTCCTTATAAGCAAGCAAGCCGCTCTTTTCACCCGCAAAACACCGTTGTGTCAGTGTTCTCAAACACAGGATTAGGCGCACATATTGGAGATGGAAAAACGTGTGCGGTGATGGCAGGTCCTTGCTCTGTGGAAACTGAAGAGCAGGTGATTGAGGTTGCAAAAGATGTGAAGGCTTCAGGAGCGCGCTTTCTTCGAGGCGGAGCGTTTAAGCCGAGAACCTCTCCGTATAGCTTTCAGGGACTGGGCGCGGACGGCTTGGAGCTTTTGAAATTGGCAAGGGCAGAAACGGGATTGCCGATTGTTACCGAGCTTATGGCGATAAATCAGATTGAGCTGTTTGAAGATGTTGACATTATCCAAATCGGCGCACGCAATATGCAAAACTTCGACCTATTAAAAGAAGTCGGCAAGCTCAAACAACCGATTTTGCTCAAGAGGGGGCTTGCTTCTACGGTCAAAGAGTTTTTGATGAGCGCAGAATACATTATGGCGAGCGGCAACCAAAACGTTATTTTGTGTGAGCGCGGTATTCGCACATTCGACAACTACACCAGAAACTGCCTCGACCTTTCTATTGTTCCGTACCTCAAAAAAGAAACGCACCTCCCTGTCATCATTGACCCAAGCCACGCCTGCGGTATTCGTTGGATGGTGCCGACATTGGCAAAAGCGGCGGTAGCTGTTGGCGCGGACGGACTTATCATTGAAGTGCATAATAACCCTGAAAAAGCCCTGTGCGACGGCGAGCAGTCATTAACACCAAAGCAATTCGACGACACGATGAAGCTTTTAGCGAAATATGCCGCAGTAGAGGAGCGCACGTTATAAACACTCTCTTTAGTGTACAGTATAGAGCGAGCGATGCGACCGCTAAAGAGGGGCACATCGCTACGCTAAAGACACTCACATCCGTACGCTCAAGAGTATCACATTGCTCCGCTAAATAGAAGCTATACTGTACGCTAAAGAGCGACTTTACTGTATATTATATTCGGCAAACAGCTGCTTTAAGTATTCACTATCGGTAACAGCTCGCTCTACATCTTTGCTTCTTCCCTGTGCGTACATTGTTGCCAATAAAGAAGCCATTGACGAAATCCCTTCATTTCGACCAAGTACCATTCCCTGCGATATGCCCTCTGTGCGACCAATAGAAATGCCCTCTGTGCGACCAATAGAAATGCCCTCTGTGCGACCGCGGTTTATCATTTTCTGTACGAATTCACTCATCTGAAACCCTCCTTTGTTTTTCTGCATATCGATAATAAAATCTTGCATACTATCAAAAATATCATCATTCGAAATGGCTTTTAATAAATCGCATATTTCTTCAACATGCTCTATTTTCTGCCGTTCCCAATCCTCTGCCTCGCCAACTCGAACTGCGCGCAAATATTCAGCAACAATCTTAAAATCACTTTTAAAAGCATATATCTGCTCATCTGTTAACCAAGCAAGATTAAACACATTCATTGTATAATTGCTGACATATTTTTCAAAATATCTGCAAATACATCGTTGTAAGACAAAAGAGTTTTCTCTGCAATATCTTGTTTTCCCATACGATAAGTATAAACTGTTACTGAAGGAAATGCAACGTTGATAAAAAACAAAACCCAGATTCTCATTTTTAGAATCTGGGTAAAAGCGATGGAATAAGGAGTTACTTACTTATTTACTGCTTTTTCTTTTTTTAGAAATGACGTCGAAGAGAACCGCCATCAAAAGAACCAAACCTTTTACTGCTCTTTGCCAGTTCGCGTCAACACCTAAGATTGACATACCATTGTTCAAAACTCCCATGAACACAGCTCCAATCACAGCCCCTCCGACTGTTCCTGTTCCGCCGTATGCCGATGCTCCGCCGATAAAGCAAGAGCTGATTGCGTCCATTTCGTAGTTTGTGCCAGCCGTTGGAGCGGCTGAATTGAAGCGTGCGATACACACTAATGCTGCTACTGCTGACAAAAAGCCCATATTGGTATATGCAAAGAACATAACTTTGTCTGTGTCAACTCCAGAGAGTTTCGCTGCTTTTGCGTTTCCGCCGAGTGCATACAGATAGCGACCAGGAACGGTGTTCTGTGTGTAGTATCCGTAGACTGCAACGATGAGTGCCATAAGAATAAGGATTACAGGAAGACCTGAATCTTGACCCAACAGGCTAGAAACCACTAGAATAACCGCACTCAAAAGAATGAGCTTTCCTGCAAAGAGCGGCAACGCTTCAATTTCATAGCCCTTTGCAATTCGCTGCTTTCGTTTTGCAATTTGCGCAATGATGAAAACTGCACAGCAGATAACGGCGATAATCATTGTTACTATAAAGATTCTCGATTGTGCCGCTTCATAGCCCATCTCGTCAAATGCTGCGTCTGAAATGCTAGGAATGGAGCTATTGAACAACCTTAAATAATTGTCTGGCATTGGCGAAATGGTCAAGCCGTTCAATGCGATAAGAGCAGCACCGCGCCACAAAAGCATACCTGCAAGCGTTACGATAAACGGCGGAATGTGAACATACGCAATCCAAAGCCCGTGCCATGCGCCGATTAAAAGACCAACGATAAGACAGAGTATAATAGAAAGATAAATGTTCATGTGCCAGTTTACGATGAATGTTCCCGCCAAAGCTCCGACAAAGCAGACGATAGAACCAACAGACAAATCGATATTGCCGCCAGTGAGAATACAAAGAAGCATACCTGTTGCAAGAATAACAACATAGGAATTCTGCTTTATGATGTTTGTGATATTAGACGGCGCAAAAAGAGAACCGTTATCTGTAGCCACGATTAGCACTTGAAAGAGTATCATAACCGCGATAAGCACCAAAAAGATGGTATTGCTCTTTAAGATGCGCTTGATGTTTGCAGATGTTGAACTCATAAAATCTCCTTCTTACCTTACTTTTTATCAGAATTGATGATGCAAGACATAATTTTTTCTTGCGACGCTTGTTCTATTGGAAGCTCTGCAATCATTCGCCCTGCATTCATAACATATATACGGTCGCTCATACCCAAAATCTCTGGCATTTCAGAAGATATGAATATAACCGACTTTCCTTCTTCTACCATCTTGTTGATGATACAGTAAATCTCATATTTAGCACCAACATCGATACCCCTTGTTGGCTCGTCCAAAATAAGCACATCGGGGTCTGCAAACAGCCACTTTCCTAAAAGCACCTTTTGCATATTGCCGCCAGAAAGGTTTCCTACATTCTCATCGATTGCGGCGCATTTGGTGTGCATTTCTCTCACATAATGCTTAGCCACTTCTCTTTCTTTGTCAAAGTCGATGACGGAATGAGAAGAAATCTTTTCGGGTTTTGCCGCTGTTGTGTTGCGACTGATTGCGTCTGTCAAGATTAAGCCGTTGCCTTTTCGGTCTTCGGTAACATAGGCGACGTGATGATTTATTGCGCTCTTAACATCAGGGAAACTAACTTCCTTGCCGTCAAGATAGATGTGTCCTTTTATATTTGCGCCGTACGAGCGACCAAAAATGCTCATAGCAAGCTCTGTTCGCCCCGCGCCCATAAGACCTGAAATGCCGACGACTTCGCCACGACGAACATTAAAATTAACGTGGTCGCATACTTTAATGCCGTCAAAAATAGGGTGGTCAACGCACCAATCTTTTACTTCAAAGAACACATCTCCGATTTTCTGATTCACTCTCTTTGGAAATCGGTCTGTAAGGCTTCGGCCGACCATTGCAGAAATAATCTTGTCTTCAGCAAAGGAATCTTTTGTTTTGTCCATTGTCTGAATAGTTTTTCCGTCGCGGATAACAGTGATTTTGTCTGCAACATACGAGATTTCGTTTAGCTTGTGAGAAATCAGAATAGAGGTCATACCCTGCTTTTTGAACTCTAAGAGCAAATCAAGAAGATGTTTCGCCTCTGTGTCGTTCAAAGAAGCGGTTGGCTCGTCAAGAATTAAAAGTTTTACATTCTTTCCGAGAGCCTTTGCAATTTCAACAAGCTGCTGCTTGCCAACGCCAATATCTTTAATCAGTGTATGGGAAGAATCTTTAAGCCCGACAAGGCGCAACAGCTCGTCTGCTTTAGAAAACGTTTGAACCCAATCGATTTTTGAGCTTTTGCCTCTCTCATTACCCAAAAACATATTTTCGCCAATCGTAAGAAGAGGCACAAGAGCCAGCTCTTGATGAATGATAACGATACCTTTTTTTTCACTGTCTTTGATATTTTGAAATTGGCATACTTCACCGTTATAAACGATGTCGCCTTCGTATGTTCCGTAAGGATAAATACCGCTTAGAACACTCATCAGTGTTGATTTACCAGCACCATTTTCCCCGACAAGCGCATGAATTTCGCCTTCTTCAACTGCAATATTCACATCGTCAAGAGCTTTCACTCCAGGGAATGTTTTGGTAATATGCTTCATTTCCAATAAAGTTTTTGCCATTGGAACTCTCCGTTTTTTTACGCCACAGGCGTTTTTGTAAGACGCAGGCTTTTTTTACAAAACAAGCACAGCATTTTTTATTATCACACTGTGCTTGTTTATTGTACTACGCATTTCAACACAGCGCGCCTTTCTAAAACACGCTGTGCGTATGTGAAAACACGCTGTGTGCGTGCTACTGCAAGTCAGCTTGTGTGTAGTAGCCTGAATCAAGAAGCAATGCTTTGTAGTTGTCTACTGTTGCAAAGACTGGGTCGCAGAGGTATGACGGAATGATACCTGTACCGTTGTTGTACGTCTTTCTGTCGTTGATTTCTGGCTCTTTGCCCTGCATAATAGCGTCTACCATGCCAACCACTTTTTCAGCTAAAGTGCGAGTATCTTTGAAGATAGACATAGCCTGTGTGCCTGCAAGCATATTCTTTACGCTCGGCTTGTCGCAGTCCTGACCTGTGATGATTGGGAAATCAGCCTTTGTGTAGCCAGCTGCTACTAAAGCATTTGTAATACCCATTGCGCAAGAGTCGTTTGAAGAATATACAGCGTCGAGTTTCTTTCCGCGTGGACCGTATCCTTGTGAAGAGATGAGGTTTTCCATTCTCTTCTGAGCCTCTTCTGTAGACCAGTTGAGCGTAGCACACTGCTGCTTTGAAGTCTGTCCTGACGGAACAACAAGAACGCCCTTGTCGATGTATGGCTTTAACACGTCCATAGCTCCTCCAAAGAAGAAGTTGATGTTATTGTCATCAGGAGAGCCTGTGAAAAGCTCGATTGTTGCAGGATTATCTGCGGTGCGAGTTTTGAGATTGAGTTTTTCGACAAGGAAGTTACCTTGAATTGTACCAACTTTCCAGTTGTCGAATGTTGCATAGTAAGAAACAGCGTCGCTGTTCATGATAAGGCGGTCATAAGCGATAACGCGAACCCCTTTTCTCTTTGCAGTGTCAAGAACGCCTTTCAAAGCAGAGCCATCGATTGACGCGATTACAAGGATTTTGTCGCCCTTTGTAACCATGTTTTCAATCTGGCTTGTCTGAGTGGCGATGTCGTTGTTTGCAAACTGCAAATCGACTTTGTAGCCAGCCTTTTCAAGCTGCGCTTTCATGTTAGCACCGTCTTGATTCCATCTCTGGAGGTCTTTTGTCGGCATAGAAACACCGATTGGTGTTTTCTTGTTGATTTTCTTCGCCTTTGGAGCTGCGAATACCTGAGGAACAATCATAAGTCCTGCAAGTGCCAAAGCAATAATTTTTTTCATAAGGAACTCCCCCTATTGAATATGACAAGCGATTAAAGCTCATCGGTTTGATACTTTAATTCTACGATGGGTTAGAAAAATTGGGGAAAGGAGTTTCTTGAATTTTTTGCTAAATATATTCTTTCATCTAAAAATATTTTAAATGAAATTAGTATTTTTTTGTACTATTTTTTTTCCTAATTTTTTTTCGTCTGCTTTTTGTTCATCGTAAGTAATTTTGTAGAGTTACGGAAAGTATGCTGGTTTATGAGTTTATGTCATTTTGTAACAACTCCCCGTAGTAATCCTTTTACTTGTG
>CALDID010000204.1 GCA_937901865.1 uncultured Treponema sp. | reverse complement strand
TTGAGAAAGAGGCTGTGCCTCAGATTATCGGGTCGAGCCCGATAATGACAATTATTGAACAGGTCTAATATCGAAAGACAAAAAAAGAGCCTATGGAGAAAACCCCTCCATAGACTTTTTCTTACAAAGCAGCCTGTGGCTTAAAAATCCGTCTTTGACTTGTAACGTAGCCTGTGGCTGTTATTTTGCAAGTAATGACTGAATGAGAGCGTAATTTGCAGCTACTCTTTTTGCCTGTTTTTTGCCGTTAGCGCGAGTAAGTTTTGTGCTTACGCGTGGTCTGAATCTCTGTGCAAGTCTCATAGAAAAACTCCTTGAAAAAATATGCGGGCAGTATAGCAGAAAACAAGCAAAAAAGCAACAGGCTTAAAGAATTATGAGTGCGCGGAAATCTGCTCTCGCACAAGATTCATCTGTTCAGCGGTAAAACCAAAGAAGTCCGCAATTTCTTTTTCTGACATCTTTTTTTGTTCGAGCAACTTTGTAGCTGTTTCTATTTTTGATTCGATTTTCCCTTCTGCTCTGCCCTCGATTTTGCCTTCAGCCTTTGCGTCTGCCCGTTCTTCCATAACGAAATCTTGCATAATTTTGCACATATTCCAAACCCCCTTTTCGCTTTCTTTGAGGTGGCGCACTTTGTCTGAAAGCACACCGCTTTTGATGTCACTAGCCTTCTTGCAAGAAAAATCGTGCATAAGGCTGCCGATTGCGTCTTCTCCGCGATAGCTCCCGTTCACATAGATAATGTGCGCGCCGTCATTGAAAGGCTTGAAAGACTGTTCTCTGACATATCTGTCAATGTGATACAACGGAAGCGCGCTACCCAAAACGTCATTCGCGGTAATAAAAATTACATACGTTTCGGGCAGGCTCTCCGTGTCCATCTTAGGCACAGTCGCGTCTGCGTCCATCAGCGCGGAATTGTATCTCGCACGCTGCGCACCCGCTCCGCTGTCCAAGTTCTGTATCTCGATGTCGTAAATCTTGCCGCTCGAATCTTCTGCGCGCACATCGGGGCGAACCGACCGTCCCTGCAAGCTCTTTATTTCGTACTGCGTCTTGACCGACTTCACGATAAGCGTATCGTTTTGCATAATAATGCGCAGAACGTATTGCGTACAGGGAATGTCGTTGTCAAAAGCGACGGTCATAAAATCATCGTCAAGCAATGTGAACTCTTGGATTTTCTCAAGGATTCTCTGCCGTCGCGCCAACTGCTTTTCGTCCATAGGGATATGATAGCACAGTTTCGGCTGTTTCTCAAGGTGTGCTATACGCGCTTTGAGAGCTTTTTGCTCTGTGGCGGAAAAAAAGCAACAGGCTAAAAATACCTAGACACCATACAAAAAACAGTATATAATATTGATATAGTTATTGTAATAAAGTGTGAGGGAAATAAAATGCAAGTAGTTTCCAGTATAAGCAGTTCGGTTCAGTTCGGTTCAGTTCGATAATATTGTTTCTTTTGAAAACAGACGGCGCATTTTGCCCTTTTGGGTGAAATGCGCCGTTTTTTATATTTTTAGGCTTAAATATATCTGAAGGAGTCTTTGTATGAAGAGTGTAAAGCGGATTTTTGCAATGATTGTCTTGCTGCTTGTGTGTGCGGCGGGATTTGCGGCAGACGGTGGCTATTTTATCGGCGACGGCGGAAACGGAAAGAAAGTGATTGTTTTCACGTCAGCGGTTGAAAACGGAAAGGCGGACGATGCGTGGATTGCGCAGAAAGTGAAGCGCGATTTTATCAGCGATTTTGTGAATTATTCGAATATCGACGTTATTGATTCGGACGAAAAAGCGACTATTTTGAAGTTGCAAAAAGATTCAGAAAGCGCGTTTTATGACGATGCAAATCCGATTGAGTTGGGCAAAGCGATTCAAGCGAAGTCGTATATCAAGCTCGTTAGCACGAAAAAGGACAAAACTTTCAGCTTAACGGCGATAATCACGAACATCGAAACGGGGCGCACAGATGGGAGTTTTACTTCGGCGTTTTATGAAGAGAGCGATTTTATAACAAGGGCGCACGGCGAAGCAGCTGCAAGTCTGCTATATTTGCTAGGCGTGAAGCTGACGGCGGCTGGAAAAAGGCTTTTGCAGTACGGTTCATTTTCGGAAACATCGTCGGAATCGGCGGAGAACTTGGAAACATACAAGGCGGAACTGGTGCGGTTGGAAGCGGAACAGCAGGAGCTGATGAAAAATCGTAGCTCTTACATCGACCTTGAGGCAGAAAACGCTCGCATTGAAGTGCAGAAAGCAACGCTTTTACAACAGCAGAAAAATGAAGAGGAACGGCTCTCTCGTCTTCGCGAGGACGAAAAGCGAAAAGCTGAAGAAGAGCGATTGAGCAAAGAACGTAGCGATGAATCGCAGAAGAAAATTGTCGCGCTATCCAAGGAAATAGAGGAAAAAGCCTCAAAAATCCGACAGAACAAAATCGATAATATGACTGTTTTGCAGATGATTGACGTTATTGAAGGCGAAAAACAGGTGCTTGCTGCGAATGAATCTTCGATTGATGAAAATATTACAGCTTTCAATGCTGCGCAGAACAGGCTTTGTGAAATGGAAGTTACAGAACGAAGGGCTCAGAAAACGCGAAAATCTGAACAAAATGCAGACGGTTCTTTAAACGACGTAGGACGGAAAATCCTTGAAAGCGACATTGAAGCAATCCGCTTGAAATATAAAAAACGTAAGACTGACAATGAAAATCAGCTTCTTGCGTCTGCAAAGCAATCTCAAGAAAAGTTGAGGTTAAAAATTCTCTCCGATATTAAAAACTTGGAGTCCAAGTCGTTTATATCAGATTCTTTGCAGAGTTCAAATATTTATTTTCGCGTAGGCAATTATGACGGTTCTGTTGCAGTGCAAGGCTGGAATTATACTTTGTCATTCGTATTTGCAGGGAAGACAATTTTTACTCATAATGGAATACTTTCTTACAAAGAAATCACAGGAAAAAGTGTTCCTAAATATCCGACTGCGAATGATAAAGACCGTGACTCAAAAGTTAGGGAATATAACGAATATCAGGACAATGTAGAAGCCTATGACAGCTTTTTCCGTATGAATGTGCCTTATATTCGTGCTATATTAACGTATTCTGTTCAGGCGGGCGATGTAAAAAAAGCTTCTGAATACATCGTTTCGATAGATGATGTAAAGTTTATCAATGTGCAGAGTAATTCTAATATAAAGGATATTTCGCCGAAAGTGAATAGCATTTTTGCGTATAATCCTGCCACGTTGATTAACTGGAATCTTGAAAACAAACGAATTAAACAGGCTCATAAAGATGAAAAGAAGCAACAAAAGGAACAACGTGTTCAAGACGCTATAAATAACGGTCATGAATGGGCATATCAAGAAGCTGGCAATGGTGGTTTATCAGGTTTTGGCTTGAATTTTGGGGCTGTTGAAGATGCTTTTTTTACTCATTTTTATGGCGATATTTCGTTATCATCATATTTGTTCTTAGATTTGGGATTGTGGATTGGTGAGGCCCCACATAGCATTGATACAGACGATTTTGATAGCACTCTTTCAGTAGGTGGCTATGGCGGAATCGGGGTAAATAAACGATTACATATTTTTGCTGACATATTAACTTCTTGCATTTATTACATATCTTGCATTTATTACATATTTGATATTGGTTATTTGAAAACAGAAGGAGAGATTGTTACCTCTTCACACACTTCTTATGGTGCGGATGGTTCACATACCGAAAAAGAAAGTGATTGGTATACAATATCTAAAACAACATTTTTATCTCATACTATTGGAACTACACTAATAGAAATAAATTGGTCAGATGGCTCAAAAATAGATACGTGTTCCTCTATCGATGTTCGATACACTTTATACCAATTTTTAGATTATGATGAAATGAAACATTCATTTTCTATTGGCATTCGCACTTCTTTTCCAACTGGGGTCATATTTTGAACAACACACAAACTTTACAAAATAATTTTAAGTGAGGAGAGCGATAATGTTTTGTATCGAAAGAATAAAAAAATTTGAGGATTTCCTTGATTGGTACAGGAAAAAGGAAGACGACGAAGCCTTTATTGAGCCAAAAGACGTTTACGAGCGCACTTGGGCGTGCCGTGATTTCGAGCTTTCGCATTTGTGGCAACGGTCAGTATTCCTTGCCGTTTTTCTCATTGCTATTGCAGGTGCGTATGGCAATATGGTGATGAGTATGTATTTTCCGAACGAGCAGAATACAATTCTTTTTTGGTATGAAGGTTCTAATTGGAAAAATGAACAAGAAGCTGCAAGGAAAATCGAATATACTGCAAAGCCTATTACATATCAACAGCACGCTATTGCTTCAGGTGTGTGCTGGCTCGGTGTTGCATTTTCTGTTTTGTGGGTGATGATGGCGAAAGGTTCTAAATATTGTTATGAACGCTATGAGGAATGTATTAACGATTTTGAATCGGGTAAATCCGGCAAAAAAATCTGCGATTTTTATCATCATGCTTGCCTGCCGAAACTGAAAAGAAATAAATATGACGAAAATGTATTCTCGCCGAAAGCGGGGCATTATTCAGTGTCAAAAGTGAATGCAACTATTGGAATTATCGGCAT
Organism: uncultured Treponema sp.; assembly: GCA_937901865.1. GTDB lineage: Bacteria > Spirochaetota > Spirochaetia > Treponematales > Treponemataceae > Treponema_D. The sequence goes on along the minus strand of CALDID010000204.1, from coordinate 1,042 downwards.
AGCAGCTTTTAGTTTTCTTGTGATGTTTCATTTCGGCAAGTTTCTAAAAGCGCGTGTTAACAGTTTGAATAATCTGCAATGTGCGCTTTTCAGCATTTCGCATTGGCTTTTTTTCGGAGCAATTCTTCTTGTAACACTTCGCTTTTTATGCAAATCAAGCCATAACACCGAGGAGGAGTTTGGAAATGAAGAATGAAGATTGTCGCTATTTTTTGTTTTCTGTAGTTCTCGTATTCAGCATAGGAATTGCAATTCTAGCCTATTTTTGTGGAGGTGAAATGATGAAGTGTGACAAATTGAAAGTTGTTTTTTTCGTAGCATTTATAGTTCTTGTGATTTACTTCTTAGTTGCTATTGGATTTTTGCTTTTTGATACGACCAAAACAAATTCTACCAATGCTCAAAAATTTTGGTATACATATTCAGACTCTTATGAATTACCAAAAGACACAGAAAAACTTTTTTTTAATGATTCAATATCAGCAATAAGTAATCCTCTTAATTTAGAGAATTTGAAAATTGTTGAGTTTGATTCCTCAAACTTGGAAATAAAAGCTACTTCATTTTCAAGTTGCAAGAACATAGAAGAACTGACTTTTTATCAAAGACCAAAAAGCATAGAAAAAGAGACTTTTGCTCATTGTACTTTGTTGAAAAATATTTATCTTGTTGGAAATAGCTCCGACTGGAAAGGCTTTGAAATCATTGTTCCGATAGATTGTGAGATTACTTTTCTTCCTACAAAAATTGTTTCTATTCCAAAAAGTGATTTGAAACAGAAATTAGAAAATATATCAATAACGATAAATAATGCAATTCATTTAAAATCAGCTCATAAAGTTGAAAAGAAAGACGATGCTAAAAAGCAAACCCCCGAGCCGTAGGGCTTGAGAAAATATATTTTACATCAACCATAAGGAGAAAAAGATGGCAGATGATTACACATGGCGCGGACAGTACCGACCCAATATGTTCACCCCCGACAACGACCGCGACCAGCTCTTAGACATCGAAAGCGCGGGCAGCATAAGCGAAGCCGACC
>CALDID010000203.1 GCA_937901865.1 uncultured Treponema sp. | reverse complement strand
GCAAGTATTTCACGACCGTAACGAGAGAACCGCCCGTCGCGTTCATCGGGTCGGCGAAAATCAAATCTTTGCCGTCGAGTTCTTCGAGCTTGAAAAACGAATTGCGCAGGTTCAAAATGTATTGCATATCGTTTTCGTGGCGTGAATCGTCGCGATTGATTTTGAAGAGCGCGAACGGCGTAACGTAGCCCGTTGACGAATACTCCTCGATTTCCTTTGACATAATCATACTCGGCAAAAGCGCGCCGCGAAGCATAACGCACATAACGGCGTTTTCAATTTTGTGGTCGATGTCAGGGATTTTATGCACAGCGTAATTCTGCACGGGGTCTTTCACGGGCGTTTTCACGATGATGTGGTTCTTTTTGTCGGTGTGCTGGTCGGTGTACGCCAAGCGGAAGAGCATTTCGTACGCTCTCTGGCTGTAATACAAAAATTCCTCGTGCGCCGTGTTCACGCTTCTGAGTTTTGCGATAACGCGGCTTGCCTCTGCGTGCGCGCCCTCCTCGGTGTCGAACGAATACACCTTCAAGTTCGGGTGCTTTGAGCAAATATTCTGCATTTCGTGTCCCATTTCGTCGAAATCGCGGATAATCGCGGCTTTGTCTTCGGCGGCAAAATGCGGAAGCGCAGCTTTGTACATTTCTTGCAAGCGGGATAAATCGTCCAAATCCTCTTTTGACAAATATCCGTCCAAATCTTCTGCTTTCAAAACAATCTTGTCTACGTTCATAGAAACTCCTTAAAAATCAAAAACGTTCATATGTGTAAGATGTATTCTCTCTTTATCTTCTTCAACTTCCACGCCGATATTTTCGCCCGTCACCGACAAAACGAAATGAAGTACCCTCGCCACGCCGTTCAAAGCCTGCGCTGTCGAGTCTTTTATCTCAAGATACACGTCAGAATCAAGCGAGCCGTCTTCTTTCAGGGACGAAAATCCGTACATACAGTCCAAATTCGGCAAAAGCCTTTCAGCAACCTCTCTATCCATAAAGTCGTAAACATTCGCCATAAGGAAAAGCAAATTTGTGCTGTCCATTTCAGCGAATTTCTCTTTTGCCTTCGCCGCGTCTGCCGTCATTTGTGCGCCTGCGGCATATCGGTTTAAGATTTCCTCTGCGTTTGTCGACAGGCACATCGTGTTTTTGTCGAGAAACGCAATCTGCATACCAGAATCGCTTTCGTAAACCTTGTAATTCACGCCGTTTTCAGCCGTAAAATCGTGATTATTCCACTCAGTATACTTCGCAGCGTTTTTTACCATCGACGGAGGAAATTTTCCCTTGCAAATTGCCTCGAATCCGCCGTCGTCTGACCGCTGAACCATGTAAATCGCATCGACATACTTGTAAAGCACACCGCGAACTTTCTCTCCGTTCTCAGTAAAGCTGTCGAATATCTTGAAAAACATTTCTTTGTTTTCTTTTACTGGAATTTTCACATACATTACGCTATCTTCGCTCAACAGCGCATACGGTTCTACGCTCATCTGCGCCACTTTCGTGCTTTGACAGCTCGCGAAACACATAACAAGCGCGCACACAACCGCAATTTTCAAAAATCCATTTGCCTTCACCATTGTTACTCCTTATTTTTCCAAAATATGCACATATTCAACCGTCGAGTCCGCCTTATTAACGCGATTAGAATCCGCCTTAAACCGCTGATACTCGGTCTGCGCCAAATCATAGCGACCATATTTCGCCATAATAGTTTTCACATCTTCAACGCTCATTAAGCCTTCATTGTTATACGACAAAAAGATATATTTAAACTGCGCATTTTTTACGAGTTCTTCAAACTCTTCTTTCACCGTTACCGCCGAGCAATATTTTGATTTTGTATAATCGCGAAGCCCCGTTTTTCCCTTTGGCACAAACGGCTTGTATTCCGCAATCGTATTGAGCAGATGATAATTCGCGCCGTATTGCCGAGCATTATACGGCGGGTCAAGATACAAAATATCACCCTGTATTTCTTTTATCAACACATTTGCATCTTTATTAAACACTTTATGCTCATTGCAATTCAATTCATATTCTGCACTTTCAAGCACCAGTTCTTTTTGCGCTGATTTCTTGAGTTTTTTAAGATATGCGCCATATACCGAAGCAGTATTCGCAACTTTATCCGCACATTCTAAAAGACTTGCAAGCAAAAAATAATATTCATTGCTAGAAATCTTTTCTTCAGATTTCCATTCTTCAATTTTTGTGCGCATTGTATCGATTTTCTTTCCGTTTTCGTCCGAAAAATACTGCCGCTCGCCGTTTCCGCCAAGGCAATAGTTTTTATAGATAAAACCATTATCAATAAGCGGAATAGAATTTAGTTCTTTCACTAGATTTTCTTTTCTGGAAAGTTCAAGATGATTTTCGATGTAATTTTTGTTCAAAACATAGCTGTAATATTCTATATCATTAGCAATAACTTGTTTTACAGATGTTTTGAAAGTCCGCCCGACAATTCCCGTTCCTGCAAAAATATCGCAAAACGTCATTGTAGACAAATCTTCTCCGCATACACCTTTTATTGTTGACGGAAGAAAATCCTGACATAATTTCAACTTTGACCCGATATAGTTCATTTGTCATACTCCACAAAAACTTCTTCATGAATCAACTTAACTTTATCAGCGTTAAAAAGTACAAATTCTTCGCCCGTTGCGCTCGGGTCAAAATATCTTATTCCGTCAAAACCGTTATCGATTGTCGCTAATCGCAAGTGATTTTTATCTTTTTGCTCGCCGTACTTTCTAATAGCTTCTTTTTCAAAGTTTTCAATCGAATGAGGCTCTGTCAAATCAAGAAAATGCGGATTACCTTCATAAGTTTTCATAGAGTTCCCATACTCGCTGACAAGATTGTAAAAGTTATGCAATGCTATTTTATCTTTACCAAGATACAGTCCTTTGCCCAAACCTAGCTCATTAGTTCCGTTTCCTGCGTGGTAAAAAATGTTTTCGGAATAATTTTCTGTATGCGCAAAATCCTTGTCGATTTTTTCTTTCACCGAAAAATCTTTTTCTGGGTCGCCGAAATCAGCATAAAAACTTTCTTTATATTCTGGCAATTCAAAAAGTTCTTCTGCAGTATATTTATATTTCATTTTTCATCTCCGTAAAGTTTATTCATGATAAATGCAACCGTGTTTTCAACGGCTTCTTTTGCAATGCGAAGCGCAGACTTTTTTCTATATTCAACGGGGTCGAATTGATAGCAACCAACACAGCCTAACTCTTCCGTATAGTTTTCATCGCCTTCATAAAACGGATACGGATTTCCTTTTAGATTTTTTGCATTCCACCTCTTGTCAGTTTCCTTACATCGCTTACAAATCTGTCTTTTTGCGTCGTTTGCAGCTTTACAAAGAGGCTGAAAATCCTCTAACTTTTGTGTTTTTACATCAGAAACACGCCAATCATCTTTTCGTCCGTCTTTGTGGTCGATTTCAATTTTTGTGTTTTCAGAGTTTCCTTGAACACCAAGCATTACACAATTTTGATTTTTGTAAAATTCCTTTATATCGGCTCGAATATTTTGGCTAAACGTCTTGTTTGTATTAAAACCATTCAATCTAACTGCATCAATAGAGTTTCCCGAGGTCAAAGACTTGTCAAATTCAACGAGATATTTCTTTGCAAGCGACGAACTTGCTCTGCACCAACTTCCGCCGTTTCCAAGCTGTAATTCTTTATATTCGCCAACAAATTCCGTCGCCAAAACCCACCGAGAAAAGCCCTTTTCATCAGGCTGTGCAAGTTGCAAAAATAATTCAGTCTTTGTCATCTAAAATTCCTTCTTGAATACAAAAATATATTCGTGTTTGAACAAAAAATAATCGCTTTGTAATGCCCTATATTTCCAAATCCCCAGAGAACCGATTTTTCCGCGATTTCCCTCAATATTTTTGACAATAATTCCTTTCAATTTCACCTTGAAGTGCTGCTTTATCGCATTCATCACATAAAAACCAAGCGGCACAACCTCGCTTTTCTTATACACATCGCCGATAACAACAGCAAAATACTTGTTTTTCTCAAGATACGCAAGTGCAT
>CALDID010000202.1 GCA_937901865.1 uncultured Treponema sp. | reverse complement strand
GAACTACGAGGTGAAAAGAGCGCAGGAAAATCTGCTTTTTGCATAATATGAGATATTTGTATAGTGAAAAATAAATAAAAATACCCCATGTTTATTAAGATAGCTTTTGCAGAGGGTCGGTATTTAATTGATTATTTTTCGTATTTTTTATAAAATATTTTTAATGGAAAGCATTAACTCAACTTTTAAAGAAACTTCGATTGTGAATATAGATGACTTTATCCCAACTCGAAAAAATATAAAGTTTATAGATTTGTTTGCAGGTATCGGTGGTTTTCGATATAGTTTTGACAAACTTGGTTGTAAATGTGTTTTTAGTTCTGAAATAAACGAAGCATGCCAAAGAGTTTATGAAATGAACTTTGGTGACAAACCCTTTGGCGATATTACAAAGGTTGATGTAGATATAATTCCTGATTTTGATATTCTTTGTGCAGGTTTTCCTTGTCAGCCTTTTAGTATTTGTGGCAAAAAAAGAGGTTTTGAAGATACAAGAGGAACGCTTTTTTTTGAAATATGTAAAATAATACAGAAAAAAAATCCGTCGGTCATTTTTCTTGAAAATGTAAAACACTTAACCCATCATGACGGGGGAAAGACATTTTCTGTTATTATTTCTTCACTGGAAAATCTTGGCTACAATGTAGCATATAAAATATTGAATTCTAAAGATTTCGGCGTTGCACAGAGCCGAGAGAGAATTATTATAATTGCCACTCGAAAAGGTGTTTTTGATTTTGGAAAATTAAAAAAGTGCAATCCTGTTTATATAAAAGATATTCTTGATAGAGATAATTACAAAGATTTTGAATATCTTGAAAAAAAAGAATATACTTTAATCGATAAATCTCTTGTACAAATTCAAGAAAGCGGGCTTATTTTTGTAGGCTACAGAAACAAAAGCATTTGGAAAAAAGGTGTTAGAGAACATACAGAGCATTTATCTCGTGTACACCGACAGCCTAACAGAATTTATTCGATAGAGGGAGTTCATCCGACAATTCCTTCTCAAGAAACGAGTGGACGTTTTTGGATTTATGACGAAAAAAACGACATTGTGAGAAAGCTTACACTTAATGAATGTTATAAACTGATGGGGTTTCCAGATAATTTCAAACGGGATACGAATAAGTCAAATGCATATAAACAAATCGGAAATTCTGTTGTGATTCCGATGATTTGTGAAATTGCAAAGTCAATTATTGAACAGGGGTTTTCAAATGGAAAGAACGGTGAATTCAGTGAAAAACGAAATAACCTTGGAAGCGATAATCAGCGAGTGCAAGAAGAGTTCGATTTCTGTAGTTAAAGGACTTCCAAAAGACATTGTACAAGCTGTTTCAGAAATCGGCAAAAACTGCGAAAAGAAAAAAGGCGTGTATACTGTTCTTACAACGCTTTTATATTATAAGTATTTGCATCCTGAACAAGATATAAGATTGCATCAAGAAAAAATGAAAAATGGATTTAGTGGAAGAGGTTTTGACACAAATCATGTTACACCAATTCTCAAAAAAATGGGATTTCCAGCAATGGCAGAAAGCGGTTGGCTGACAAGAAGTCTTGAACAGCCATATCCGTATGACTTTAATTATAATGGCGCGATTGGAAATTTGAAAATGCCATTTTTAAATACATTGGACTATGTGCAGAAACATAAAGAAAGAGCATTAGATTTATTAAAATTGCTTTTGAACAATGTATATGAAATTTCAAAAGCAAATAGTGTAAAAATAGTACCGCTAAAAAATCCAGATGGTTTAACTATAGAAAAAATTGTTGATGCACTAAAAGAGCATTTTCTTTTTCAATACGGCACACACGGAGGAGCAAAATTACCAGTTCTTGCTTTTCATGCAATATACACTTGTCTTGCAACAGAAGTAAAAAGATATGAAAATTGTACACTTGCACCTTTATCGAGTTTGACTGCAAGCGATAGAACGAACAAAGCTTCGGGAGATATAGAAGTTTTTAAGGATGGAAATGTATTTGAATCGATAGAGATAAAACTTGATAAGAAAATTTCTGCACAAATGCTTCGCATCGCAAAAGATAAAATATATAAGTGGAATCCTAAGCGATATTATATTTTATCGGTTTTGGGAATTGAAGAGTCTGAAAAAGTTGAAATTGATAAAATTGTGCAAGAAGTTGCTAGAAATCATGGTTGCCAAATAATTATAAATGGTCTTATTGCAACTATAAATTATTATCTTCGATTACTTGTAAATATAGAGGCATTTATTAAGAATTACTCTTACGCGATTGAAAAAGATACTGAGCTACAGAAAGTACATAAAGATAAATGGAACTCAATTTTGCTACAAATTCAAGATTGTTCGAACGGTTGTGCTTTTCGGGAGCAAAAATGAGCAAATTGCAGAAATTGAAGTCGGCTTTTTGTTAAACGAAAACGGAAAACTGATTTTAGGAATAAAAGCTCCGCCTCTTTTTCAGCGTGCGATTTCAAATCTCTTGGATTATTGGAATTAAGAGTGCCCATTTCCATTTTGAAGGGGGCGGCGAAAATCAGGCTTTGCTTTTACAAATCCGCCTGCGGTGGCGGTTACAAAAAAGTGCGTTCTTGCAAACTGAAATGGTGTTTTTTACAATAAAGACAATTCATAACGAACAAAACAAAACAGGGGGCATTATATGCACTTTTCCAGTGGAATAAACCGCCCGCCTTTTGAGGCGCAAGATGGTTTTTTGCAGGTTACCAGCGGCTGTTCGCACGGAAAATGCGAGTTCTGCACGTTTTACAAAGATGCGCCGTTCCGCTTTTCTGCTATGAGCGAAATCGAAGAAGACATCAAAGAACTTGCTTCGATTGGCTATCCGTTCCGCCGCATTTATTTGCAGGGCGCAGACCCGTTTATCTTGCCGTACGACAGGCTTTATGCAATCGGCGAGCTTATTCACCGTTATCTGCCAAGTGTGCAGACAATCGGCGGCTATGCAAGAGTTGACAACATTAGAAACAAGAGCGTCGATGAACTCAAAAATCTGGCGAAAATGGGATTTTGCGATTTCTATTTCGGCAACGAATCGGGCGACGATGCTATTTTGTTGCGTATGAACAAGGGCTACAAAGCGGAACTCGTCGTGGAAATGCTTTCGCGACTTGACGAAGCGGGAATGAGCTATATTATGAACTTTCTCGGTGGACTCGGCGGCGCAGGGTACGGCTTGAGCCACGCGCAAAAATCCGCCGAAATCATCAACCGCTTGCATCCCTCTCTTGTCTATGCCTCAGAGCTTACGCTTTTCCCCGATACGCCGCTTTCGCGCGATGTTGCCTCAGGAAAGTTTGCCGAGGCAACTGAAACGGAGCGGCTGGAGGAACTCTACGAGTTTATTCGCTGTATCAACATTAACACTGTTTTTAAGGCGGAACACGTTACGATTCCTGTGCCAATTCGAGGACGGCTTCCTGAAGACAAAAACGAAATGCTTTCTCAGATTCAGGATTTAATGACGCAGGCAAAGCGGGGTGCGTTCGACGGATACCGAAGTGGCGTTATGGGGCTGTGAGATGGCTATGGAAGAGAAAAAAAGCGTGTTGTTAGTGAACGGCAGTCCGCATAAAAATGGCAATACGGCGGCAGCCCTCAAGGAAGTTGAAAGCGCAATCAACGAAAACGGAGTGGATACCGTTTGGTTTCAACTCAACGCAAAGCACGTGCGTGGCTGTATTGGTTGCGGAAATTGCGCGAGGGAACATCGCTGTGCGTTTTCGGACGACCAATGCAATGAGCTTATCGAGGCGTTTCTCAAGGCGGACGGTATTGTTATTGGCACGCCTGTGTATTTTGCAGGACCGAATGGTGCACTGCTTGCGCTTCTTGACCGCACGTTCTATGCGACGGCGAACTTCGGGCAGCTTTTGCGCGGAAAAGTGGCAGCGGCGGTGGCAACGTGTTGGCGAGCGGGAGCAACTCCGTCTATCGACCGTATCAACAAGTATTTTATGTTTAGTCAAATGCCGATTGTTTCAAGCGATTATTGGAATGGCTATCTTGGTGGCGGCGACGGGTATGGACGGGGCATTTTGCGCACACTCGGCGAAAATATGGCGAAAATGCTGTAAAGAGAGCGTATGTTAGATATTTTTTTAGGAGGCTCGATATGAAAAGAGCAATAGCGTTTTTATCAATTTTGGTGGTGGCGGCAGGTTTGGCTTGGTCAAAATCTGGACGTGTTACAAAAGGTATGCTGAAACAACAAGGGGAAAAGTTGTATTATATAG
>CALDID010000201.1 GCA_937901865.1 uncultured Treponema sp. | reverse complement strand
CATATTATTATTATTACCACTTAAATTTGTTAAATTATTTACTATTTTTATTTTTGGAATATTCACGCCCTCATCAAGACACTTTATTGCAACCAAAGCCTGCAAATCCCCATTTGTAAATCGTTCTTTCAACTCAAGTCTTTCTTTTGCACTTTCACTTGATGTAAAATGATGATTCTTTATATCAAGTTCATTTCCTAACATTTTGGAAATAGTTACAATCTGTCGCTCTTCTTTTTCATCTACAGAAGTTTCATCTTCAGCTTGAGCAAGCACAGTTGTTGCACCACAATAAACAAGAATATGCGTAGCATTTTTATAAGGCAAAATTTTTGTTTTCAAAACAGAAGTTTTTGCTTTTGCACCTGCGATAATTCTTGAACGCTGAATTGCAAGTATTTTTCCGTATTCTGTTAATATATGATGTCCGTTTTTATCAATAATCTGATTATTCTTTATTTCATTTGTCAATTTTTTATATTCACAAAGCTCGTCATCATCGAAGAAAACAAGAACAGGATAATATTTGTATGGCGTCAGTTTTTTCTCTTTTATTGCACGCTCAATATCATATTCAATGCACTTTTCGCCAAAGAAATCAAAGAGTTTTTTCGTGCCATCTGCATCACCGTGTCGATTTATTGTTGCAGAAAGTCCTATCCTGTATTGATAAGATTCCAAAAGCCATTTTGAAAGATACGGAGCACCAAAATTATGAGCTTCGTCCACAATCAAAACTTTTGGAAAACGAATTCTCTCTATCTGTTCTTGCACAAATTTTGATGAAAAAGTTGCATTAGTACAAATAAAACAAAAGAAATCTTTATTCAAACTCTTTAATTGAATATCAATAACTGAATTTTGTAGATTTCTCTTCCAATCTTTTTGCGGCGAAGCAGAAAAGCCAATAATCGGCTGAATATTGAACTTCACAATATCCTCAACCCACTGCTCGACCAAGTGCTGATACGGACATACAATTATTGCAAAGAGTTTTTCAGGAGATTTATCTTCAAACAATCTTGTAAGAGCCGAAAGCCCCGTAAGCGTTTTTCCAGTTCCTGTCGCCATATCAAAAATACCGCGATAATTTTGAACTGCCCAATTATTCACCGCTTCTTTTTGGTAATCGTGTAATTTCAACCATTGCGGCATTTTTGGCGTATTAGGCTTTTCTCTCTCCGCATTCGCCGCCGTATTGCTTGCACTTTCTGCCCCGTATTCCTGTTCGTCTATGTCATATCGAGGGGCATGCGTTTTATATCGCGCCACAAACTCCGCCTTTGGAAACTCCACCGTTTTCAATTTCGCATCTTTGCCTCTCCAAATCGCGTCAAAAGCCTCTTGCTTTGTTCTTACTCGCTCAGTATCACTTTTCCACGAGCAATATACATCGAACGCTTCATAATTATTTTCAAATCCCGTTTCCGTTTCATTCATCGACCCAGAAAAAGCCACCGCATTCCCCTCGCTATCCTCGATAATGCCGAGCTTTTCGTGATACATTCCCGACTCTGTAAACGCAATTTTTATATCAAGATTCCCGTTTGCAATAAGCTGTGCAAGTAAATTCAGTCTTTCTTCTTCAAACTTTGTTTTCGGCTCATAAAAACTGCTTAAAATCGCGCTTTCTATAATCCTCTTCCGCTCTTTATAGCCCGCTTTCATCGCCTCGATGTCTTCTTTCGATAATTTCGGCGAAGTAATCAGCTCAAATTTTCCGCCTTTTTCCGCAAACGTGCAAATTCCCTTAGAAAATTCCGCCAACGCCGACGAAGAGAAAAACCCCGTAGCCCGCTTGTAACAGACGGCTTTTGACAAAAGCGGAATAAAAAAGTTTTTTACGACATCATAGTGAAGCGTCCTGTATTCTTCTTTTATCGCAACATCTCTCAAACTCATTTTTCTTCCCCTTTCTTCCTCGTTCCCTTTTCTCCCCCTACAGATTGTCTTTGATATAATCAAGTGCGCACTCTAGCTCTGCAAAGTCTTCATCATTCGTGAAATAGCTCGTGCTGAATCGGATTGTGCCAGCAGGGAACGTCCCCAGTGTTTTATGAGCCAACGGCGCACACTGCAAACCGCTTCGCACTGCAATATTCCGCTCTGCAAACACGCTCGCCGCCGTATCGCTCGGAAGATTTTTTATCACAACAGACACAATCCCGACATATTTTTTCTTTTCATAATTCCCCACAACGCGAATAAACGGATATTTTTCAAACAATGAAAGCAACCTTTGCCGATGTTCGCTCTCTTTTTCAAATAAATTGTTCACACCCGTTTCACTCACCCACTTCACCGCCGCATATAAGCCCGCAATGCCAGAAATATTCATCGTTCCCGCCTCAAATCGCTGCGGCACATCATCAGGCATATCTTGCTTCGCGCTCTCAAAACCCGTTCCGCCAAAAATCACAGGCGGCAAATCAAAATCGCTCTTCATCACAAATCCCGTAATTCCCGTCGGCGCATACAGCGTTTTATGAGCCGCAAAGACCGCAAAATCCACAGTTTCGCTTCCGCAATCAAAATCCACCAGTCCCGCCGTCTGCGCCATATCCAACAGCGTAATTGCACCGTACTTTTTCGCAGAGTCAAAAATCTCCTTTGCGCTTTGCACAACTCCGCACACATTACTTGCGTGGCTTATAATAACAAGGTCAGGCTTTTGCTGCGAAAATTCTTTTTCTATCTCGCCAATCGCTTCGCCATTTTTCGCAAACGGCAAAACGCACACCGTTATTCTTCCCATCTCTTCAAAATAATGCAAAACCCGCGTAACAGCGTTATGTTCAAACGGACTTATATACACCGTCTTCACGTTTTGCTTTTTCAAGAGCCCCTGAATGATGACATTCAGCGCAATCGTCGCACTCGGCTCAAAAATCACCTGTTTCGCCGTGCAATGCAGCAATTCACACAGCTTTTCTCTCGTGTCCGCAATCAGTTTCCCCGCCGAAACGCCCCCATTTCCGCGCCCGTAGCTCCCGACGGAAGAACGATAAAACGAATCCATAAAATCATATACAACGCTCGGCTTTGGAAACGTGGTCGCCGCATTGTCAAAATTTCTCATTTCTGCCCGCCTCCCCTAGCAAAGTTCGTGAAGCGCATTTATCAGGACTTGCCTTTTTTCCTCAATAGAAAGCGACTCGGCAAACGTGTCTAATGCGTCGCTTATTTTGTTAAAAAGGAGCTTTGAACGCGGAGAAAGAGGCGCGGTTTCAAGTTTTATATCGTTGTCAGAAGCGTTTACAGAAGTTTCTACGGCATTTTTGAACATTTCTATGCGTTTTTTGAAAGAATCTATCGATTTCTTATCGAGGTATTCCAAATCAAGCGCAGTAGAAGCGAAAACTAAAGAGCGGATAAACTCATTTTTGTCTATTTCTTCGTGAGAATATGACAAGAATAACGAAAACAATCGACTTTCTTTGCTAGAATGTGGACATTCTTTGCTCTCCCATTTTTCCGCTAACGTCCATTCTTTTATATTTCCACCAAAAATGCGCAAAATTTCGCTAAACAACTCTTCTTCTAACGCTTCAAGCCGTGTGTCAAAGAAGTTTCTTGAAGTTTCTTGCTTTGCTTATTTCGTCAACCGACAAAATCGATGGCAGTGCAGAAAACAAAAACTCCTCGCAGCCCACATTTTTCCTGCACAACGCCAAAAAATCCGCATACTTTTTTTCTGTGCTTCTCTCGCTATTTTCTGTATACAGCTCTTTTACGCATTTGGGAAGCGACAGATAATAGCGCAACACCGCTTTATACACATATTCGACTTCAGAAGCCTCCGCCTCACTTTTCACGATGTAATCAGCAAAGACCCGTTTCAGCTCGCTCAATATCGCCTCTTTTTCGCCGTCCCACTCAAAAAGCGACATCTCAAACGCCTCTGGGCTTTTATCGAGTGCAAGCAGTGTTTCAAGGCTCAACGCCTTTTCTTCGCCATCGCATTTTATGACAATCGACTTTCGGTATATATGAAACGCCACAGCAAGATAAATCGGAATCACGCCGCGCCGCAGCCCTATTTTTCGCTCTTCCCCCGTCAGCTCGTCATAAAGCTCGCTCATCTTTCGCGGATTTTGTGCGCACGAAACAAAAAACGCCTCAATCACTCCGAGCATATTATCAAGCAAGTCATCGCCCGTGTGCAGCGTCAGCGTCTCGCCTGAAAGAATATGCGGACGAAGAAGCATAGTGCGCATTATCGAAACATCTTGCCCGTTCGCCAAAAGCCCCAAGTTTTCCTCGATGTCGCGCCTGAGCAGTGCCGAAATAATCTTGTTTCTGCTCGAAAACACTTGCGAGGTTATTTCGTTTTTGTTTATCACTTCGTTGTTGATAACAGGCGTTTTCGGATAGAGCGCAAAGCACATATCAGAAAGTTTGTCCGACAGCTCCGCTTTTCGCTGAATAGGCACACTTTCGCCTAAATAAAAATACTCGGCGCACTGCTTTTCGGGGTGCGTGTAGCGTTCTATAAACTCATTCCCCATTTCGCGCACATCGTCATAGATGATTTCGTATTCATCAGATAAAATCGTGTCGCCACACTCTTTCGCTTTTTTTCCCAATTCTTCCACAGCTTCCACCGCAGCAGCCACAGCCAGAGGCTGTTTCTCACCATCAGGGAGATTTTCAGAAAAAGGTTTTTCAGTAGCAATAACGAAAATCGCGGATTTACAGTGTTTTGAGAACTCTGCAACTTCGTCTTTTGTGTGCTTCAACAGCGCAAACACATAGCAATCGGCTTTATTCTCCCCTGCAATCTGTTCGCACTCATCAAACGATTCTGCAAAGCTGAACAATGCAAATCGCGTCATTTCCTTTTCGTCGTTGTAGCGATACGGATAGAAAAAGCGGTTTGCCTGCAAGCGATTGAGCGCGCTCGAAAGCGAAAAAGAACTTTTGCATCGTTCTATTTCGTCTGCAATTTCTTGCTTGATGTTCACTCCAGAGGCTTCTTTTAGCTTGAGATACGAATTGCTGCGCCGCAAATAGACGACAAACTTTTTTTCTACTAAATCGCTTATTGCGTTTTTTATCGCTTCTCTCGGATAATCAAGCGAAAATATATCCAAAATTGTATCGTACGTCGGCGGCAATTTTTCGTATTGCTCAAGCATACAGATAAGCGAAATCGTTTTTATAATTTTTTCTTCAAGCTCTTTTTCTCCGTTTTCTCCGTTTTCTCCGATTTCTGAGTTTTCTTCACCCTCATTTTTTTCCAACCCCGACAAGATTTTTTCTGTCAGCGTATAGACACCGTGATTTTCAAACGAAAAATCCTTTTTCAAAATCGGCTCAAAATAATCATATATCACGTCGGGAGTCAAAAGCCGAAAGCTCTCATCGTCGTAGTTTTGCAAAAACTCGCTCAGCGTCGCTTTTCCCTGAGCAGACAAAAACGTGAACAGCGTACGCTCATTCTGTGCGATTTTCTCCGACAATCTCGGCAAAATGTATTTTGATACCTTATGCAGCGGATAACATTCCTTCGTTTCCTCGTCGAGTGCGTCTTTATACTTTTCGCAGAATTTTTTCCACAAGCCTTCGTCTTTTTCGATAGCCTGCGAAATGATTTCATACGTTTCAGAAAAAGTGTCGTTCAAATGAATATGCTCAAACCGCTCCGAAATCCCGCGCCAGCCGTCCGTTTTCTGCTTAGGCAGCTTGTCGATATAATTCGCTATCTCTTTGTGCGAAATCAAAAGCAAATGCAGCTCATCATCTCCGCTTCTGTTGCACATCTCCGCAAAATCTTGCAGCATTTTTGTGTCGGACGTGTGCGTATTTGTTATTGACGACTCCAAATATTTGCTAAACTCATCATACACCACAAAAATCCCCGAATAGCCGCGGCTTTTGAGTGCGTGCGAGCAATTTCTGTAAATCTCCGCCACGTCCGAACTGATAAACGGATTGAACTCTCCGCCAGAAGTCAGCGACGGATAGAGTGCGCAAAAGCTCTTATATGCCTCGTAATCAAAGCCCTCCAGCCGAGAAAGATACTGCTTTATATCGCCAACTTTCTTTTCCAATGCGTCAAACGTCGCTTTGTATTTTTCCCTCCACATCTGTATCGTGTCAAGCGCGGCAGAATAATTCGTTTCGCTCATCACGTCCGCAAGGTTGTTTCGTCGCAATGTCTGATGCAAGCTCTGCAAAAATGCCTGCGTCATGCTCTCATAACTTCCAGAAATCACGACGGGAAGCATATTTTTTGCATAATCGCCCGTTTGAAAAACTTTTTTCTCCAAAAATCTCGATTTCGCCTTTGCAAATGCGTCCAACGTTTTTCCCTGCAAAAGCGAAAGCAGAGCAAGCACTATATGCGATTTTCCGCGACCGTACGCACCAATTAAAATACGCGCCCGCTTCGTACTGCCTCGCCTCGTACTCAACAACACATCTTCTATAAAATCTATGCTCGATGTCGTCGGGATAAAGTTTTTTAGCTTTTTATCGTCGTTCAAATCATACGCAATATTTATGGAATACTGAAAATCATCAGCGACTTTTAGCATTTTGCTCATTTTTCCTATCCCCTTTTTAAGTCCAGATTTTTGTAATACATCAGCATATATTCTTCGCTCTTTTTCGCGTCTAAAAGCCGTATCACGTCAAGCCCCGCAGTGCGAATAATCTTGATTTCGCCTCTTCTCTCAATTTCCGATAAAATATCCAACAACGCCGCCACGTCAAGATTCAACACTTTTGAAATCGAGTTTTCCTTTGCTCGCAAATCAGAAAGCAAAATCTCTTCTTTTCCCTCGTTTTCCGCGGCGATAATCGAAAGCGCAATATACGGGTCAACTCCTTTTGCACTCACTTTCTTAAAACTTTTTTCTCGGCTCGTCTTTTCCATATCGAGTAAATGCAGCTCCGAAAGCGGACAAGTGATATTGTATTCCGCCGCCTTGAGATTTTTTTTTTCGTTTTTTTCGTCCTGCGGTGATAGATACGTTCCCACAATGCAATTAAAATCATCATTCAATGCTCGCAATGCAGGCATTTTTTCGCCAGTTTTCTCACTATTTTCGCCCTTTTCTTTGATGTACGCTGTCAAAGCAGTAACAAAATCGTCTTGCATGAAGCGAGAAAGCGAAAACTCATTAAAGAAAAACCACCACGCCGTCGCCATTTCCTTGTTTTTCGCAAGCTCATACTGCAATAAAGCAAGAGTGCCGCTTTCTTCAATATAGCGGTCATACTCAAAAATAAGCTCTCCCAAGTCCGTCAGCCGCTGTATTCTTTTGCCCTTTTCGCCCTTGATTTCTTCTGTCAATCCCACAGCTTGCAACCAGTAGCGCAAAGAAGATACCATATTTGAGCCAATTCCCAAAATATCCATAGGCTTTTCGTCTTTGGCAGTAAAAACATCGCTGCGCAGTTTGACATATTTCATTCCCTTAGAAAGCCAGCCTTTTCGTATAAAAAACGTTTCGTGCGCTCTAAACTTCATTCTTCTTCCCCTCTCCCGATTTTGTCCGCAAATATTTTTCCATCATACAACCGCCCGCTAAATATTTTTCCGTTACGCACATTTTGCATTTCACGCATTTTGCTTCGTCAATGACATACCCGTCTTCCCCGATGTGTATCGCCGAACTTCTGCACAGGCTTTCGCATTTAAGGCACTTTCGGCACGCATTGAATTTTTTTATTTGATACCCGATTTGCCGCTGTAAATCATCAGCGTTTTTCACGTTCATCACTTTCACTTTTACCGCGTGTTCAAATCCGTCCACCGTAAACGGCTGAAGCGAAATTATCGGAACATTCGTTTTCGGCTCTAAAATCAGCACTTCGTGAAGCAATTTCCAATATGTTGATTCATAGAGACTATAGTCAATTCAAAACTGGCGTGTATAGTATAGTAACAGTTTATAAGGATAGAATTGAGTTTAGAAATGTAGGAAATTTGTACGGATCAAACACAATTGAATTATTGCAAACGAGAAAAGCAATGGAAGTAAGAAATGAGACAATCGTTAAGTTGCTAGAAACTTTGGGTGGAATACTAGAGAATAGGCATACTGGAATATCAACCATGAATAAAAAAATGAAAGAAGCAAATTTACCAGAGCCTGTATTTACAAATGAGAGGGAAGACTTTGTTGTAACTTTCTATAATGGGGAATATCCAGAACTATATCCAGAAGAATTATCA
>CALDID010000200.1 GCA_937901865.1 uncultured Treponema sp. | reverse complement strand
AAAGGGTACTCACTAGCTGGCTATAAAGGGTGCATTATACGAAGCTATAAAGGGTAGTCATATATATTAGACCTGTTCGGAAACTAAAAACTTTTGCTGTAGCAAGGGGCTTAAGCCTCTTGTCAAAACTATATTATCGAACAGGTATATTATTGCAATGCGAAGAGTAAAGTTAGTATCTATTGTTCTTACAGTCTTTATGATTTCTACTCTCTTCTCATGTTCGTCAGAGGTTCCCATCGAAGACGACACAGAGCAATTCTCTACGCGCTCAACTTCTTCTAGCACATCTCGTTCTCAATTCACACTAGAAACTACAGCAGAACAACCCTCTACAGATGATATTGAGCAACAACCTATAGAAACATTCGTATTAGAAGACATTTTTATATATTTAAGCGCGGATAGCTCTCATTATATTGTCAGTGGCGTAAAAGACAATACACCGATTATAAATATTCCAAGCGAATATAATTCTATACCTATCACAGAGATACAAGTTTTAGGCTCTTCGTCGCTCATTTCGCTCGTTATCCCCTCTTCAATCACTACTATCCACTATTCCGCTTTAGCTGACTGCACATCTTTAGCCACTATTTTCTATGAGGGAACACAAGAAGATTTTTCGCGCATTTCTATCCTCAAAGAAAACTCTCTTAACGAGCCGCCTGCCCCACCTGTTGAGGTTGCTGGCAACGAAGAAACACAAGAGCTACCGCCGATAGAAGAAGCTACGGAAAAAACAGAAATCGATGTTCAAACAGAAGATGATACTACGATTGACGCTGCAACTTTAGGCATTGAAATAGTATATAATACCACTTATCCGTATGCAAATACTGATTTTTATTTTGTGCTGTCCGCAGATAAAACTTCTCTTATTCTCCGCGCATACACAGGAACAAGCTCTAAAGTAGAAATCCCGTCATACTTCTCTGCGCTCCCTGTTGTAGCAATAGAAAGTGCGGCATTTTCAAATAACTACAGTTCTATTACAAGCATAAAAATCCCTGCAACAATAACGGATATAGAGGCAGATACATTCAATTCTTTTTCATCATTGCAAGAAGCCTATTATTACGGCAACTCTATTTCTATCGGCAGCGGAAACAAGCCTTTAACCTCGATTTTATGGTATAACACTATTGAAACATCACGGATTACTATAGGCAAAAAATCGCTTTCATCAGCCTTTACATTGCTCAAATACATCGGAGAAGAAAGCGAAATAGATTTGAGGGATTTTACCTCTGTTTACAGCATTGACTCTATCGCTTCATTTGCATTTAAGGGCAATGCTACTATGCAATCAATTATCATTCCTAAAGTGATAACGACAATAAAAAATAATGCTTTCGCCGATTGCTATACACTCAAAAGAGTATGGGTAGAAGGAAATGCTATCGGCATAGAAAAAACAGGAAACGAAACAGCTATAGGCTATATAGAAAACATATCTTCGCTTGATTCGATAGAAACCGATGACAACAACTTTGTAGTAAGCGGAAAAACGCTATTGAAATACACAGGTACTAACAAAAATATCACTATTCCAGAAAGCATCACAAGGATTGCAACGAGTGCTTTTTTTGGCGCAGACATTGACACAGTAGCTATAAATGCGCCTCAACTTACCATAAGCTCGTATGCGTTTTATGGCAGCTCTCTAAAAAGCATTCAATTTTCAAAGTCGCTAAAATCTATCGAAATAGAAAAATACGCCTTTGCTCAATGCAAAAACTTACAAAGCGCAAATAGTGATACTACAACAGAAACTCGCAATATATTCTATCTTCCTTCGACACTCGTAAAGCTGGGCGAAGGTGCGTTTAGCGGCAGCGATAAGATAAAAGAAATATATTTTGAAAGCGTCGGTTGGCCAACTCCACTTCAGTCGCTTTCGGAATTGCCGAGCAAATGTTTTGCGAACTGTAAAGCATTAGAAAAGGTGTATTTAGGGACGCAAATTTCTATATTAAAGGATTATGTTTTTCTAGGCTGCGACAATCTCAAAGAAATCAAAAATCTCTCTGCCCTCTCTTTTAAAGATAGCACAAATACAGGCGTAAGAGCGAAATTAAAATCATAATGTATCAGCGGCAAGATACCGATATTAAATGTAATAAATAGGAGATGAAGTCGTGAAACGTACTTTAGCAGGATTGATAGCCATATTTACTATTGGAATGACGAGCGTTTTCTCTCAAGCTCAAAACACTACAACATACATTGCGTCTGTTGAGCCAACAAATATTTCTAAGGTTGACCTTTCTATTGCATTCTTTGATAGAACGATGTATTACCCTGGCGATGCAGAGATGAATCCAGTCAATGTAAAAGTCAGTATGACAAACCGCAGCGCAGAAACAGTGCGATTTAAGATTGCTGATGACAGAATGTTTAGCGTAGATTTCAAAGGTCTTACCGTAAAGAACAGAGAACTACAGCAAACAGAAAACTTACGCCGAAAAAGAGCTACAAGTCAAACCGTGTATTTCCGTGATGTAGTTTTAGAGCCAGGCGAAGAGTTTTCTTTTGTTGAAAATGTAAAAGACTATCTTAAAATAGAAGAGCCTTCTATTTACTACATTGAATTAAAACTCTACCCCGAATTATACCAAAATACCAAAGTATCCCTTTCTTCTAATCGCTTAAGCCTAGATGTACGTCCGAGTCCTTCAGCAGCGGCTTCTGCGGTTTTACCAGTAGAGAGCAAGAGTGCTATTGTCTTGCAGCCAGAATCTATTTCGCCTGATAAGGTTGTCGAGCAGACAATTATTGCTCGCCAGCGTTCTCTTTGGGACCAATACTTCCTCTATATTGATGTAGAGAAAATGCTTATACGCAACGCTGTAATGAACAGAAAGTATCGTGCATCTTCTGCCGATGAGAGAAGCCGTATGCTTGTGAATTACAAGAACGATTTGAAACTTTCTCGCATTGACCGCGATATTGTAGCTATTCCACAGCGATTTGAGATTGAAAAAACTTCTTATTCTCAAACAGAAGGAACAGTAACCGTGCTTGAATGGTTCCAGTATCCTACTTACATCGAAAAGAAACGCTATACATATCATCTTATCCAGCGTGATGGTATTTGGATGATTGATAATTATGCCGTCGATAACTTGGGGACAGAGTAGCAAAAAGAAATGAAAGCACTCATTATAGCAGACAACGATATGCTCATTGATTTATGCTGTGATACTCTTGAAAAGGCAGGTTATGAGCTTATAATCTATCGTTGGTTGCTAAAAGCTCTTGATAATATAGAAGAAATTGCACCAGATATAATAGTGATAGATGTATCTTCTTATCCGCGACATTGGAAAACTTTGGTGCAATATGCGTCTTCCATTACAAGCGACTCCATAGACTTTTTTCTGTTCAGTTCTGCGCCTTTAAGTGAAGTTGAGCAGAAAAAAGCTTCGTTTCTAAATGTAAAAAAAATCTTTAACGATTCCGACATTCTTGGATTTAAAAGTTTTTTTTCACCGAAGTCTTTCACGTCAAAGCTAAGAAGAGAAAAAAATCTTGATAGTAGCTTTGATAGCACTATAGAGTGTATGTTTGAATTGAAAGAAAAAGGCATTGTTACAGGTAAAGTTATCTCGTTTACCAAGCACGGCAAAAAAAAGATACTCACATTTGCTCCTGATAATACGAATATGCTAACTGGCATTGCACAAAAACATATCGACAATCTCATAATAAAGCAGCTTTCTAACGACTCTATTTGTTCTGCAACAGCAACGATAATATCTTCCAATTCAACATCGCTAACTATGGAGATTGCTATCTAAAATGGACGAAAGCAAAAAAGCTAAATTTTTCTGTGAAAGCTGTGGCTCTGAAGTAAGAGCAAATGCAAGATTTTGTCCAAAATGCGGGAGATTTTTTGCGTCTGTAAAATGTCCGAAATGTGGCAAAGTCGGAGACCAAAATTTATTTAAAAACGGCTGCCCTGCCTGTGGATATGCAAATCCTTTAGGCAATTCACCAACTACACCCAATGAAGAAAAAAAACATTCGCATAATAAAATAAATTTCTTCTCTAAAAACAACCGAAAAGAACGCAGGGGAAATGAGTCACTGCCAAGCTGGATATATATTTTATCAATGATATCGCTGGCAGTGATTATTATGGTTTGTCTTTTAGAATTTAAAGCATAAAAAGTATAGCATTTTTCAGTTTTAACAGTCCAAAACCTTACAGCAAAGTGATGCTTCTTGTGCGAATAAAGCCAAACTCTTCTAAAGTGCGCACAGTGCGATAAACAGTAGCTCTTCCAATAGTGTTATCATCATTTCGCGCCATATAATACAATTCTTTACAAGAACATTCAGGATTATGCACAATAAGAGAAACAAGTTGTCTTCGCTGCTCTGTTATGCGGCAACCTCTTGAACGGAATACAGATACGATTTGAGCAATTTTCTCGTCCATAACTTCCTCCAATCATTCACGATTTTCATAGTTAGTATAAGCTAACTCAAATAAAATGTCAACACTTACAACTTTATTTTTATCGAGCTATAATTAAAAAAGATAATCAGAATTACAAAGAAAACTCAATTACTTCATCCGTGAGAGGATGGGGAAAACGCACAGAAGTAGCAGTGAATTGGAGAGTATCACTTGCACTTGCAGTAGGATTATACAGAGAGTCGCCTTTGACGGCATAACCAGCCCAAGAAAGATGAGAGCGCACTTGATGGCGATAACCTGCGACAATACGGCATATTGCAATAGTATCTTTTATGCAAATATGTGTTTTATACAGCGTTTTTCCGCATTTTTTCAGAGCAGCTTTTCCAGAATCTTGGGTAACAGGACGCACTTCCCTTCCCCCCTCTCCAAATGCTCGAAAATAGCTTTCTATACAACACTCCTCTCCTTTACGAAGCTTATTTTTCCATTCCGTTGGAAATGGAGGAAAAGCCTCTAACAACGGAGTACTATGGTCACAAACGGCTGTATATGTTTTTTCAAATAAGCCATTTTGTTGTGAAAGTTGTAAAGCAGTATATGCTTCATCGCTAGCGGCAATAACGAGCAATCCGTTTGTTGCAGTATCTAAGCGATGAAGAAGCCCGTGTTCACATTGCTTTTTACCGTGAACACTAAGCAATTCGGGAAAGAGCTTTGCACACTCATAAAATGCATTATCCGTATCATTTTCATTTAACGGTGCAGATGGCAAATCAGAGGGTTTATGAAGAACAACAAATGGATTTTCTTTGCTTGGTGCTGATATAATTTTTATCATTGATAATAACACTCTTCTTTGACGATAATAGCAATCAATTAGTTCTAGCAACTCAAGTTATGAAGATGTTTCAAGACTTTTTTGAACCGTAGCGGAACAGGCGCAACAAACTCTTTTCGCTCCCCATTCGGTAGCGTTATGAAAAGACGGCGAGCGTGA
>CALDID010000199.1 GCA_937901865.1 uncultured Treponema sp. | reverse complement strand
CCCAATCCCCAATCCCCAATCCCCAATCCCCAATCCCCAATCCCCATATCAACATAAAATATTAAATTAATATTATTATAATTTATTTTAATACTCTTGTAAAACAATGAAATAAATTAATTAAATAAATAAGTGTAAATTAAAGTCCTTTTTGAAGTGTGTCTAATTCAAGTAGCATTTTATTAAATTCATCTTCATTAAGTATTAAATTTAATTCTTCTTTTTTAAGATTTGATAAATTTAAATAAGAAAATTTCACAAGAATTTTTATTTGTGACATATTTGGTGTTTTATCTGAAGAATCATCGAAAATTATTTCCCAATTTAAATCAAGGAATTTATTTTCTAATATTAATTTTGTAATTTCACTTTTTTTTTCCTTTGATTTTCTTGAGTATAATTCAATAACATTATCAACGATTTTATCTGAAGAATATTTTTTATCAGTTCTTTCTAAATATTCAATTGCTTTCGCAACTTTTGGTATTTTATTACATTCATTAAATATTCTGTATGAATTTACTTCATCAAAATTTAAACATACTTCTTCCTTTTCTTCATTAGATATATTCTTTGGAATACAAATATCATCATACTTTTCAAAAATTATATTCTCATATCTTAAACTCTCTTTTCCACATTGAATTAATAAACATCTATCTTCTTGGCAATTTCTACATTTTGAATATTCAATATTATTACAATATATATAATCAGAAATATTATTATTTTTAAAATTATTCATTTTATTATTGAGATATTTTATGCTTATATTGAAAGTTCCAAATTTTAAATTAGGATTTTTTACTACTATTAAATAAATTTCTGAAGTATATATATCTAAATCAAAAAAAAATTCAGAATTATTATCGTTTATTTTATCTATTTGAAAAATTATATATAATAAAATTTACAATTACCAAAAGGATTGGAATAAGATATATTATTAAATGGGGATAATTTTGGAATTATTTTATCAGTAATTATAATATTTGTGATATTTTTTAATTTTTGAGAAATTGAGTGCAATGATTCCCGATGCTCTAACAAACATATAGCATGGATGAAAATATACCAATAAGATATTTTACAGCAGATCAAAAACATACTGTACTAGGTTTTATTAGAACTAAATTTGAATATGGTGATATTGATTCTTCATATTATGACTGCCACATAAAGACAAGAAAAGAAATTGATGATGAAATATTTAAACATATGGTTGTTTCATTTGCTAATCAAAAATATGTTTGTTTCATAAATGAAAAGACAAATCGACACGGTATTTTTGTTGATATTAGCAAAGATAACCTAATTGCTTGTGCTGTTTATCTTGCAGTTCGTCAGTGTATTGCTCAATCTTGGCTAAACGACCGCGACCAGTTTCTTTATCCGTCGGGCTATTGGGAAGCAGATAAAGAATTTCAGTTTGATTGCCTTGTGTTCACGCTGTTTCACGGGCAGAACCGCATTAGCACTGACAGCGGAAAAATCAATCATTGGATTCCGTTCACAGAAAATGAAGTCGGCTCAAAGAAAGCGTTTGCGTCGGACTTTATGGCGAAGTTCCTGCGGGATTTTATGGTAGGCAAGATTGACCTCAAACCTAACCTCACCCCCCAACCCCCTCTCCTAGAAGGCGAGGGGGCGGCTGGAGTTCACCCCTCTCTTGCTAGGAGAGGCAGCCACGGGCTGTTTACAAAAGGGGGTGAGGTCTTCTCCGCACAAGCCGCCGCTGTGTATTCTGCGGGGTTGGAGCTGTGGCGGTATTATTTTAAGACGGCGGGCGACAGCGTGAACGAGAACGCGAGCTTCTACGATATCAGAAAGCATTTTCAAGGCGTGGACGGCAAAGGCAGAATGAACAACAAGAGCGACAACGTTGAGTACAATCAGCGAATTGAAACATTGCGCAATGCTCAGAAAAAACTCGCGGCGAAGATTGCCGAAAAGGTGTATGAGTACGGCTTTTTGCGGTAAGTGTCGTACAGCATAGATGTACGGTATGGTACATGCGTAGGTGTACCACACCGTACAGGCATAATGGTGCGGTGTGGTACACGAGAAAAAATATGATTGGTAGAACGATACAAACAATTTCAGCATTGGTGGTGCTTTTGTTTTGTGGGTGCGCGAAAAAGGAGCGAGAACTTGGGGGAACGCTGACAAAAAAAGTCGATAGGGACAAATTGCTCCTTATCGTTTTGTCAAAAAGCGAATACGACCAAAGCGGAAACATAATCCACAAAAAGACGGGAAGCTATGCCGATAAAGCAGGCAATTCATTTTCGCTCGAAGAAAAACTAAAGGGAAAGCGTGCGTTCAGCCCCGTTTTGAGCGATTTTTACGACATCTATTATCAGCACGACTACGACGAAAACGGCAATGTGATACACACGTTCATTCACAACACAAAAGACGAAGACACGCTTGAATATGTTTTTGATTACGATGAGTGCGGAAAAATCGTGCATTGCAAAAACAGCAGCGGCGACGAACACTGGTACGAATACGACGAGCGCGGCAATATGACAAAGCGAACATCGTATTTCGATAGTGTTTTCAATCGCTTGCTGGAAGATGAGGAAAAATATGTTCAAACTGATTTTACGCACGAATACGAAGATTCTTTTGTTGAAACAAAAATCGACTCTAACGGCGCTCTTTTCTTTTTCGGTCGCTTTTCTTTTGAACGCTATTATAGCGCACTGGGGCGAATAAGAACCCTTCGCGTTGCAATCGATGACGAAGAGCAAATAGGACTGATTAGGTTTAGAGATAGAGATAAAGAGCCTCGCGTTGATTATCGGTACGGGGAAAAAGTAAACACCGAATATTACACTAACTATCAGAGCCGCGTTTACGGCTACGGCAGGTATTTTGGAAGCGAACCTTCCCCTGTGGGTGTTGACGGAAAGATATATTTTGATACTGACAATCGCTCAAACAAAGCGGCACGAACGTTCATCGAATATTATCTGCGCGATGACGGCACTGTGGAAAACAGCATTGAATACACAGGCTTTAGGAAAACGGCATATCACAAAAGAATCTATCGCAGTCGCAGCTATGTGGGCAGTCACTGGGGATATTCTCTCTTCCCCGACCACTACGAATACGACTGATTCTGTAAAAAAAACAGCCTTGCCGTGCAGGTTATCGCGCGCATTTCTGCCGACGTTTCGGGAAAAATCGGGTCGCCGTGCTTATTTAGATTTCGCTGTAATCTTTGGGGGAGTAGACGGGCTTTGTGGCGGCGACTTCGATGAGATAGCCGCGCTCTTTCAATCCCGCTTCGATTTCGTCGAGGATTTTCGTGCTGCGCGCCTTGACCGTGTGGTAATGATAGCCGTGCGTGATGTTCTTGAGCGGGGTCGACACTCCGCTTTTCATATCCGCGATAAAGTTTTTGACATCGCGAAGTGAGCTGATATTGAGCGGCGCGCTGATTGTGCCGTAGATTTTGTGCTCCACATACACATCTTGCACCGTGCCGCCCGCGCTCACGATAAGGCTCAACTCGTCTTCGGTTTCGTCGTCGCTGTGGTTCACTTTGAACACGCGCCGATTTTCTGTGTTGTTCATCATCGTGTAGCCCGCTTTCACCGCCATCAAATCGGGGTGCGCCGTGCGTAAAATCGCGATGTCGTTCACGATGACCTGCCGACTGACCCCGAATTGCTCCGCCAGTTCGCTTCCCTTGACGGCGGCGGTTGCATTGCTCAAAATCTCGATAATCTTTGCTCTTCTTTCTTCTCCGCGAATTGCCATAGCCTTATTATATCACATTTACTAATTAAAAACTGTTAAAAAGCCTGTATCTATGCTATCTACCGTACTTTGCCAGATAGTAGCATATTTTTTAGATATTGTACAATCTCTCTATTTACACTTCTTTTGTATACATTTCTGTATACAACAAAAAATTAAAAAAATCCTCAATGCTATAGCATTGAGGGCAGTTGACAAACTGCCCTCAAAAAAATCTGTTCACTGTTGTTCACGATTTTTTTGAGGGAGAAAGAATAATTGCACTACATTATTCTGATTAAGGATTTAGCACTGTAAAGTGTGAATATATAAGCCTGTCGGGAAGTAGTGCTCTCGACAGGCTTTTTTGCTTATGGACGGAGAAAAGATTTTGCAAGTGAAAGAAGCCGCAGAGTAAGAAAATCGGTATAAGAAGAGTGCGAAAAGTCAATGACAGAAAAAGACCTTGATAAGATTGTAGCGCATTTTGGAAAAAGAGTATTTACAGCAAAGGAACTAAAGACGTTTACGAATCAATCTAATACGGCGGGATTGATTGAGAAATTGTCTTTGAAAAGAACTCTTTTTGAAATAAAGAGAGGTGTTTATCAGTTTTTATAGGAGCAAAATATGAGTTTTGGAGACGGTTACAAGGTTATACGCGATAATCTGCTTGAGTTAGGCGTGTATAAGGCAAGAATTGTGAGAGTTAATTGCGGATTTTGGAAAAGTGGCGATAAAAAAGTTGATGTTACTGTTGAAATACAGGGCAAACAGCACGCCAAGCCCAATACATTTGTGATAAACGATAAGCCACGTCAAGCAATCGGGAAAATGACTTATGAGCAAACGGTTGAGAATTGGTGTAAAAATGTAACGCAATTTTTTGACGCATTCGGCATTGAAGCGGGGAATTTTAACTGGCAATCGTGGCAAGGACACACGGGGACGGTAACGTGCAGAATGCAACGAAACGGGAGGTATCGCGAGCTTGTGGCAGGAACACACAGCACACAGCCGCAGACATCTAGCAGAGGAAATCAAAACATTCAACAGAACAGCGCGAGTGTTGATGGCTGGGCAAACAGTTATGCAGAAAATGATTATCCGCCCGACATCAATTTTTAAGTAGTTCATTTTTGATTTTATCCAAAAAAGCGCGTTAAGTCGTTAAATATGCTTTTTTGTAGTGTTGGTATTTTGTGTTACTTGCAGGAAATGCGAGAGCAGAAATAAAACGTAGTTTGCACGTTTGTCTCCAATTAAGGAAAGCCACTGCCCGTGCAAATTATAATCAAGTGCCTAGAGGGTGTATAGCAAAGGCACAGTCGTGTGATAACCGATGATACAGCGACGCTATGCAAGGGTGCGACCTTGAGAGAGTGTATCTAGTGGACGGAGCGCAATAATAGTCCACCCCCGAAGCGACGACGGGAAGCTCAAGAAATGCTTACGTTTGAGAAATCGCCTAGTGGTACAAAATCCCAAGTGCGAAACTTTGATTTTTTAGTCGAAGTCGCGCTATAGGGGTTTTTTGTCCACTAGCTCAAACGATAAGCTAAGGAATTTGATATGACATTTGTTTGTTTCAATTCACACACCCTAAGGGCGCGACAAATTCAGTGTAATGCAAAAGAAGATTATTTGCAAGGAGAAAAAGGCGTTGCGGGTACGGAGGCAATTTTCATCACGGCATCCGCCGACTTCAAAGCCAAAAATATGCGTTTATTGCGGTAAATACGCTGACACAGACTGCGGCGGGCAATTTATCGCGGTAAATGTGTTCCTGCACTTTGCGGCGGACAATTTATTGCGGTAAACGCGCTCCCGCAAACTGCGGCGGGCAATTTATCAGAATAAATGACTTCCTGCAGATTGCGGCGGGTAATTTATTAGAATAAACGCGCTCCTGCAATCTGTATCGCATATTTTATCACAATAAATTGCCAATGCAGTTTTGCAGGAGCGAGGCGAAATGCGAGATAAATGCGCGACGGAAACAGCATTGCATTTTTCGCTGGAGAATATGGAAATGGCGATTGAACAGGACGGGCGCATAAAAAGTTACGTCGGCGAGAACTTCACGGCACAGCGCGGCGAGTATATCGCGCTTGTGCTCAAAAGGGGCGAGGAATGAGCGCGAAAATGCGGAAAGGACGGCTTGAAAAGTTTGTGCTTGTGCAATGTATGAGTCTGCTCAAACGGCGCGGCGCGTTTTGCTGGAGGCAGAATACGGGCGCACTATATACTTCAAAATGAAATGCAACAGTGAAAAAAAATAAAAAACTTCATAGAATGT
>CALDID010000198.1 GCA_937901865.1 uncultured Treponema sp. | reverse complement strand
AGCCGTATAAATTTCGCGATTAAAGGCGCGATGTCCTTATAATCATACTATACAATACATTATTTCACTTGTCAGCATCAATAAAAACTAAATTTACAATTTATATTGTACACACTTTTCCTCAAGCAATTTAAAATCATTACATCGTTGCGAAAGTTTCGATTTTCCGTCGTTTGTCAATTTGTGTTCATACACTTTCTGCGCATTTTTCACAATCATCTCGCTTTTTTGCTTCAAAATACGAAATTCCTCTTGCAAGAGCTTTCTATAATAAACATCTTTTTCTGCATTGATTGTGATATGATTGTACAACGTTTTTGGGGCAGGAAACATATTATTTAAGTTAATGACTGCATAATTTCCCAACTTTATAAAATCAAGCGTTTCCGAAAGTTTTTTATGCTTTTCCTTAAAAGAAGACAAAGGCGCAAAATAATCAAAGCCGTTTATTTTCAAAATTATACCAACATATTTTCTCGAAAAATTCTGAGTGATTTTTTTATTATGAAATAAATGAGGCTCAAAGCCCGATAAATATTCTATATAATCCGTATCAATTTCAAATAGTTTAAGTTCATTCATAAAAAAATCGCTAGGACAATAACAACTGCCCTAGCCGTATAAATTTCGCGATTAAAGGCGCGATGTCCTTATAATCATACTATACAACACATTACTTCACTTGTCAATCTTTTTTTTCTCACCTTTTCCCCTCGCCATACAGAAAGTGAGAGTTTTAGAACGTATGTTCTTACAAAACAGCCTGTGGCTGTCAGAATTTTGCGCCGAAAGAGAATGAATAGCCCCAAAATTGCTCGGTTGCGTTGTAGGAAACACCGAACGAGAGCGCAGGGAACGCGATTTTTTTCAAATACGTCTTCATTCCCGCTTCAAATCCTTGATTAAACTTTTTCTCATCGTCAAAATTCACAAATCCCGCCGCTTCATATAAGCCATACAGCGAAAACGTCGCGTATTTTCCCTGTGTAAACGCCCATTCCAATCCCGCAGAGCCGCCGCCAAGGCGTGCCGAAGAAAAATTGTCCGCCAAAATCGAAACGCTCGCCGCACTCTCTCCCGAATAGCTCGTAATATCCTCGTCCCAGCCGTACACGCCGCTTAACGAAACAATTATGCGCACTGTGTCGATAATCGGCTGCTCAAAAACCGCCTTTGCACTCACATTTTTGCCCGTTTGCGTTGTGCCGTCGTAATAATCGGCAAAGATGAGCGCACCTGAAACGCCAATCGACTTCTGAGAGACAAAAACGCCGTTCCAATCACTTATACCGAGTGCCACAGAAACATTCGGCGTGATTTTTCGCACTCTGTCAACTCCGATAGAGCCAAAATCGTCTTTTTCGTCCGCGTTAAAATAAGAAGCAGAACAGCCTGCGCTCATCGACAAATATTTATTGAACTTTTCCATAATCGACGCGCCGAAAGAGTAGCCAAACCGCTTGTATTCAAACAGCCGCTCTTCAATTTCGCTGTCGATTTTGCTCTCGCCGCGCGAAACGGTCGCCGAAACGCTGAAACCAGGGTGAGAAATGTCTTTTGCCTGCACCGAAAAACTGCCCATCGCAAAAAGCGAAGTCATTGACCACAATCCGCCGACCATAAACGAATCTTGCTCGCCCAAAGCGTTCGTATCAAGCACAAACGCGCCCGCCATAAAGCTCCCGTTCGACGCGGCGACAATCGGAACGGGCAAAAAAGACATTTTCTCCTTTACCGCGACCGCAACGCTCCCCGTTTCCTCGTCAACACTGATTTCCATTTCCTCAAACAGCTGCAGCTGCTGCAACGTGCTTTCCAGTTCGCTCTTCGTTTCCTCAGTCATCTCTTTGCCGTAAAAATCCTTTAGCACGCGCTCTAGGTATTTCGCCTTTGTCTTTTTAAGCCCTGTAAACTGAATCTCCGTAATCTCCGATGCAAAGCAAGGAAGCAGCGCGCTAAAACAAAAAGCAATGATGAGAAAAAATTTGCAAAACGATTTCATATAACAGAAAGTAGCGTAAATCACAAAAATTTTCAATCACTTTTTTGCAACAAATTTTTTTTAACATGCGTTGATGAGCTCTTTTCACTTTTTTTCTTGCCATCAATCTGCATTTATGAGCAATTTTCATTTTTTAGGGCTCATCAATCTGCATTTATGGCGATTTTTCATTTTTTAGGGCGCATCAACGCAGATTGATGACCTCTTTTCACTTTTTTGGAACGTTTTAATATTAGACCTGTTCGGAAACTAAAAACTTTTGCTGTAGCAAGGGGCTTAAGCCCCTTGTCAAAACTATATTATCGAACAGGTCTATTCTTTAATCGCCGTAATGACCTCGACATGTTACAATCATAATTTGATTATCAAAGAATTTGTATACAAGGCGATTTGCATCATCTATTCTGCGGCTGTATTGCCCTTGCTCGTGCTTTAAATGTTCACTCTTTCCCTCGCCTTGCAAAACACCATCTCTTTCTATGCTTTTTAATAGTTTATTTATCTTTTGGACGACCTTTTTATCTGTCAGTTGCCAATAAAGATAATCTTGCCAACCTTCTTCGGAAAAGGAAATCGTACTCATTTTTCCATAGCCTCAAGTTCAGCCATTGTCTTTACAACAACTCTTCCCTCTCGAATATCCTCTTCTGCTTTCCACAGCTTTTCAAGATATGCAATGTTGTTCCGCGCTTTTTCCAAATCCTTAAACTCTTCTTCTGAAAGAAGCACGAAATTTTGTTTCTTTTCATTTCCAAGCTGCACAGCTTTTCCAGATAACGCCATATCAAAATATTTTTCGTCAATGCAGTTGTTCTTAATTTGTGCAGTTGTCATCATAGGCAAAACCTCCAACATATATTTTACATTATGACTTTTGCGCTGTCAATTTTGATTGAGGATTTCGCTCCCATTTGCCTGAAAGATAGTAGAGCCAGTAAAGAAGGCTCGTTACGCTCCATGTGATTGGATAACTGAGCTCGACGGTTACAAACTCCCGCTTTATCGGCACTGCGATAACTATCCACAGCACGCGAAGCACGCAAATGCCGAATATCGAAATCAACATCGGCACAAACGTAACGCCGCAGCCCTCTATCACGCCCGATAAGATTTCGATTGACACGAAAGTGATGTATGTCGGAGCTAAAAAGCGCAGCATCGCCACTCCTTCGCGAATTACGTCGTCGTCGGTCGTGAAAATCGTGTAGAGCGGGCGGCAAAAAGCGCAGAAAAACACCGTGAGCGCAATCGTTGTCGTCATCGCCATCAACATCGTGATTTTCATGCTCTTTTTCACTCTGTCCATCTTGCCAGCTCCGAAGTTTTGCCCTGCAAACGTCGTTACCGAAATGCCGAACGCGCTCACTATCATCCAAAAGAACACGTCGAGCTTGCCATACGCCGCCCAAGCCGCGATTGAGGTTGTTCCAAATGAGTTAATCGAGGTTTGAATGATGATGTTTGAAATCGTGTACATTGACGACTGCAAGCCGCGCGGAAAGCCCAATGCAAGCATTTTTTTCAGGATATGTGGCGTTAAGGAAAGCTCTTTGAAGCGCAAACGATACCATTCTTCGCTTCTCGCAAGGTGTGCGCACACGACAATCATCGAAAATGTTTCTGAAATCACCGTTGCCCACGCCGCGCCTGCAATTCCGAGTCGAAAGGCGACGACAAAGAGCAAGTCGAGCGCGATATTGACGAAGCAGCTTGCGATGAGAATGTAGAGCGGCGTTTTTGAATCTCCGACGGCGCGCAAAATGCCAGAACCCATATTGTAGACAAAAAGCGGTATCATTCCTGCAAAATAAATGCGCAAATATTCTTCTGAAAAGCTCATTATCTCTTCAGGCGTGTTCATCAAGATTAAGGCGAGGCGAGTGGTCGAAAAGCCTAAGAGCATGATGATGAAGCCGCCGATTAAAGAGAGCATAAACGAGGTATGCACGGCGTTTTGCGTGTCTTTTTCCCGCTTTGCGCCGAAAAATTGGCTGACGATGACGGTCGCGCCAGAGGATAAGCCGACGAAAAAGCCGACTAAGAGATTTACATACACTGCAACGCCGCCGCCGACTGCCGCTAACGCTTCTTTTCCCACAACGCGCCCGACGACAACCGCATCAACCGTGTTATACAGCTGTTGAAAGAATGTGCCGAATAAAATAGGAAAGAAAAAAGATAAAATTGCCTTCCAAATTATGCCTTCTGTTATTGATGTTTTCATAAGAATGTACTATACCATATAGCAATTTTCTAGTACACAGATACGACGCGCTTTTTTAAAGGTGGCGTTACGGAAAGTATGCAGATTTATTTGGTTATGTCATTGCCGTACTCGATGCGGCAATCTCTAGGCGATTTTGAAAAAGAGGCTGTGCCTCAGATTATCGGGTCAAGCCCGATAATGACAGCTTAATTCTGTGTAAAAAACGGGTCGAGCCCGATAATGACATGCTTTTCTAGTACACAGATACGACGCGCTTTTTTTGAGATACCGTCTTTTTGGAAAAAAAGAGTAGCAGCAGAAAGTTTTTTGTGATATGATTATAGAAGTACACAGCTTTTTGATGTGTGGGGGGAAATATGACAAAGAAAGAGCAACAGCTTTTAATCGATTTGAAAAAACAAGCAAGCGATGATTTTTTGGATATGCTCAATTCCGATTTGGGAAAAGTTACCGAAGAGCAGAAGTTTTGTTCGAGCGATGAGTGGTTTTTATTGGGCAAAAAGTATTACGAAAAAATAAAAGGAGAGTGCGCGGCGGACAAATATAATGCTGAAATGGTGCGGCGGTGCTTTACGCTGGCGGCTTTGTCGGGAAAGAGCAAATATCAAAAATTATTGTCGGATTGCTATTTTAACGGCTTGTTCGGCAAGGGCGAAAAGTACGACGAAGAGGGAATGTACTATTTAGAGCTTGCCGCAGACATCGACGATGCGCCAGAGCTGTATACAAATATGGCTTTAAGATACCTTTACGGCAAAGGCGTGGCAAAAGATTCGCTCAAAGCGTTCCATTTGTTCAAAGTCGCCGCGGATATAGGCAAAGACGGAGTTGCCGCGCGGTATGTGGGCGAATATTACGACGGGACGATTGAAGAGGAAAGCATAAAGGAAAGCCAAAAAGACGCATGCGAATATTACAAGCTCAGCGCGGAACAAGGCGATTCTTACGGGCAGTGTCTTTACGGAAAGGAGCTGTATTCGGGGAAAAACGTGCCGCAGGATTACGACAAGGCATTTGAGTTTTTCACAAAATCCGCAGAGCAGAACGACCCGAACGGTATTTTTATGCAAGCGCAGTGCATTTGGTTCGGCTTCGGCGTTAATGAAGACAAACAGAGGGCGTTTGAGCTTTTTAAGAAAGCAGCAGAGCTAGGTTCGGCGCAAGGGGCGTTAGACGCAGGAAAAGCGTTGTATTTAGGAGAGGGCACGCAGAAAAATGTGGAGCAGGCACTCGTTTATTTTGAGAAATCTGCGGCGGGCGGCATTGCGGAAGCGAAAGACGCTATAGAGATTTGCAGAAAGGAGATTGAGCAATGATTGAAAACATTACGATACCGATTTTTGAGCCGACTGACGGCGACGATATGGAAGACAAAGCAAGATGTATGTTTTTAGCCGATTTATACGCCGCGATTTTAATCAGTATCATCAAAAAAGATGATAATACGCTCGACAATGCAATTCACGCGCTCGAATTTGAAGCGGATAACGGCGACCGATTGGCGAAATACTATTTAGGCTTTGCTTTTTTCCACCATTATGCAGACGTTGAGTACAAAGAGTGGGGAGTTGAGATGTTAATAGAAGCGTTGGAGGCAGGTTCTGACGGATATTACATCGATATGATTGATTGCATACGATTGGGGCAGTATGTGAAGCAAAACGAGCGAAAAGCGGCGCATTTGTATCGCGTTTTAGCGCAGAGAGGAAATGCAGAAGCGATGTTTCGGCTTGCGTATTGCTACGAGTGCGGCATTGGCTTGAAAAAAAATGCGGAAAAGGCCGAAAAATACTACAAAAAGGCGGAAGAACTCGGCTCTTTAGACGCAAAAGCAAAGCTCACAAGCGATGATGTGGGGCAAATCCACGGCGGAAAGACGCAGAAATGGCGTTTCAGGCTGAAAAATGTCCCTGTGTATATCGGTATATAAATTTATAGAAAAATATGCCTTGACTTTCGTTAAGATTGCAGTTATATTTTTTATAGGGTCAAGAGTGCTGCCTTTTTTGCGGTGCGTCGAGGTTTTCTCGCTTGGCTCTCTTTTTTTCTTTGTGGTGATTTATGTATCTTTTATATGCAGATGATTCAGGAGTTTCTTCCGACCCGAATGTAAAATACAGCGTTCTTGCAGGTTTTGCAACTTTTGAAAATCAAACATTTTGGATTCAAAATGCCGTAAACGAAATAATGAAAGCTCATATCGGCAGAGCTGATTTAGAATTGCACGCAAGCCCCATTAGAAGCGGAAAAGGAATATGGCGAGGCTTTTCAAAAGACAAAAGAGAAGCAATTTTGATAGAAACTTTGCAATACATACGAAATAATTATCCTCGACAATTTATTTTATTGGCGCAGTGATTGATAATGCGATAGAAGATGTTCCCGAAGAATTATTTTCACAAATTACAAGCAGATTTGACAAATTTTTGAAGCGAAAGTTCTTGAAACATGATGAATCTGCAAGAGGGTTAGCGATTTTTGATAAGTTGAAAATGGAAAATAAATATCAAAATTGGTCTCGGATTTATCAAACATTGGGAAATAGGTGGAATGAAAAACTGAATAACTTTGCAGAAGTTCCGCTGTTTTTGGACTCGTCTATATCACGGGGGATACAAGTAGCGGATTTAATTGCATTTTCGCTTTTCCGCGCTTTTGAATACGGCGATAACAACTATTACGACATAATCAAGGACTGTTTTGATAAAGATAAAACGCATCAACACGGGCTTTATGTGCTAGAAACAAGTAAGTAAGCAATACTTGACAGTATAGATATTTTGCAGTATATTTCTCTTCAGTTGTTACTATAAAAAGATACAACTGAGGAGTTTTTTTATGTCAGTGGGAAGAAAATTTTTTGTTTCGGCGGTAATTGCTTTTTTAGCCGCGCACAGTTTAATGGCGGACACGGTCAAGATTGGAATTGCGAAAATCGTGCAGCACGAGGCTCTTGACAGCGTGGAAAAAGGCATTACCGACGTTTTGAATGAGTATGCAAAAGCGAATAATGTAGAAATCAGCTTTGATTTACAGAATGCAAACGGCGATGTCAACACTGCAAGCCAGATTGCGACGAAATTCAAAGGCGAAAAGGTTGATGTGGCTGTGGGAATTGCGACTCCGATTGCGGTAGCGTTGGCGACGGCGATGAAAGACACTCCTGTTGTATTTGGAACGGTTACCGACCCTGTTGCCGCACGTTTAACGGACGATAAAACGCACGGAAAAGGAAACGTTACTGGTATGAGCGACGAGATTCCGACGGTTGAGCATATTGCGATGTTTAAGGAAATCGCAGGTATCAAAAAGCTCGGATATATCTACACTTCAAACGAAGCAAATTCGATGAGCGCGCTTAAATTGGTGGAAGAAGGCTGCAAAAAAGCAGGCATTAAGCTCGTAACGCAGTCAATCTCGAACTCGAACGAGGTGAAACAGGCTGCGGAGGCTATTGTTCGCCGCGTTGACGGGCTGTATTTGTCTACGGACAACACAATTTTCTCTGCGCTTCCTGCCGTTAAGAAAGTTTTTAACAAAGCAAAAAAGCCGATTTTCTCAGGCGATGTTACGGGGGCGATGTCTGGCGGCATTTTTATGGCAAGCGGATTTAATTACTACAAAGCAGGGCGCGCAACGGGCGAAATCGTGGTAAGAATACTCAACGGCGAAAAACCTGCAGATATTCCTGTGCGCTATATGACAGATTCAAGCGACAGCGATTTGCTTTTCGATGTGGACGCGGCAAAAGCGTGCAAGATTGCTATTCCCGAAAAGTATTTGAAGAGTGCAAATATGATTTTTGAGGGCGGCAAGCTCACAAAGAAATAATGCGCAGACCACGCAGCTATTTTCAAGTGTCATAGGTTGGTAGAAAAGAATGATTGAGGGAATGCTCATTGAAGGGCTGATTTTTGGAATAATGGTGTTAGGTGTGTTTTCGACATACCGTGTTTTGAACTTTTGCGATATGACGGTGGACGGAAGTTTCCCGCTTGGAGCGAGTGTAATGGCGGTTTTGCTTGTGAATGGAGTGAATCCTGTTTTGGCACTCGCGGCAGTTATTCTTTCGGGAGTGATTGCGGGATTGTGTACGACGTTTATTTACACAAAGTTCAAGATTCCTGATTTGTTATCTGGCATTTTGATGATGACAATGCTTTATTCTGTAAATCTTCGCATTATGGGAAAAGCGAACATCTCGCTTTATGACGTAAATACGATATTTTCAGGCTCTTTCGCTTCCCTCTTTCCAGATGAATGGGGCGCAGTCGTGATAATGCTGATTTTCGCTCTTGTTATCAAGGCGGCTCTCGATTTGTTTTATCATACCGATATGGGCTTGACAATGGGAGCTCTCGGCTCGAATGAACAGATGGTGATTTCGCAGGGAGTGAACCCGACGACTCTTCGCGGAATTGGAATCTGCATGGGAAATGCGTTTGCTTCTCTTTCTGGCGCATTATACGCAATGTATCAAGGATTTGCAGACGTGGGAAGCGGAAGCGGCGTTGTTGTGTCGGGATTGGCTTCGCTAATGCTCGGTGAGTTCATCTTGAAGTCGAATAAAATCGCTTTGCAAACGTTGAGAGTGCTTATCGGCTCTATCGTGTACCGTGCGCTGATGTATATCGCGAGAAATTACGGCTGGGCGGTCGGAATGAGAGCAGACGACCTTAAATTGATTACAGGAATTTTAATCATTCTCTGTCTTGCGCTCTCTCGAACGAACCTAAAGAAATTTGCAAAAAGGAAGTAAAAAATGCTCACGCTCAAAGACATAAACATCACATTTAACGCTGGCACTCCAGACGAAAACCACGCACTCACCGACATAAACCTACAAATACATCAAGGCGACTTTATCACCGTGATTGGCTCAAACGGGGCTGGCAAATCCACGCTTTACAACATCATTGCAGGCACATTGAGAGCGACGAGCGGTCATATTTACCTCTCCGACGACGGGCGGGAAAAAGAAATCACTGATGACAAGGAATACAAAAGAGCTTTGTACATCGGGCGCATATTTCAAAATCCATTGCTTGGCACAGCAGGAAAAATGACGCTTGAAGACAATATGATGATTTGTTCAAAAAAGGGGTTTAAGGCTCTTCGCATTAGCTTAAATGCAAAAACGAGGGCGTATTTTAAGGAACAAGTCGCAAAACTGGGTATGGGGCTAGAAAATAGACTCGGAGACAATGTGGAATTGTTTTCTGGGGGGCAAAGACAGGCGTTAACGCTGCTGATGGCGGTGATGTCAAAGCCGAATTTGCTTTTGCTCGACGAACATACGGCGGCATTAGACCCAGCGAATGCAGACGCAGTTATGAAACTGACGATGCAATTCGCAAAGGAATATAATCTCACCGTGATGATGATTACTCACAATATGAATCACGCACTAGAATACGGAAATCGCCTTTTGATGATGGATAGCGGCAGAATTTTAATGGACATCGGAGAAGATGAAAAGAAACAGCTTACTCTCGATGCCCTCGTAAAGAAATTCCGCGAAATTAAGAAACAAGATTTATCTAACGACCAGATGTTGCTTCAGTGCGATACTGTGCGTTGACTTCTGCTAAGACTGCCGTTCCGCCCTGCCTATTCCACTGGTCGAACGCAGTCTGCAAGCCCTCTTCGTTGATTTCTCCGCAAATATATTTTGTTCTCGCCTCCGAAAGTATCTTATCAAGCACTGCGCCTTTTTCGGCATACGTCGGAGAGTTCGATAAATACGCCAATGCGGGATTAAACACTGCATATTTTTCATTTTCTGCAATCACTTCGATTTCTTTCAGCTTTCTTTCGTTTTGTTTAACCGCAGGACGCGCCATATTCAAAGAATGTGGAATATATGCCGTCGCTTGATTCAGAGCCGAATATGAATGTGCGTCTGCATTTTTATCGCTCACAATAAATCCGCCTTCGATTCGATAATGCACATCTTTTAATCCGTAACTTCCCAAGATAATCATTTCGTCATCGCACATTTTATCGAGGTAATGCAGACAAAGTTCGGCTTGCTCCTTTGTTTCAGCCCCTTTTGTAACGATGAGAAAGCCGTTATAGCCTGCAGTTGCAAGGGTTTTCTCGTTAATCGCGCCGACCAACGTCATAGAAGCATTTTTCAGCGGGTCAACAACGCTTTGCACATGGTCATTGACAAATCCGTCCCAAATGCGCCTGCCGCCGTCCATCACGTCGATATAAACTCCCGCATAACCTTTTCTCACTTGATTTTGCCACGATTTTGTATCGCGACTCGTCCAATCAGCACTCATCAAGCCTTCTTCATAGATACGGCGAAGCCAATCGAGAGCGTCTTTGTATTCTGCGGTTTGATGAATGGGGATAATGCTACCTTTTTGCTCAACCCACGCATTTCCAGCACCGAACCACGTTTGTATTACGTCAAACGGACCAGTATAGCTGCACATTGCAAGCCCTGTTGTATCGTCAATTCCGTTTCCGTCAGGGTCGCCGTAGGTAAAGGCATACATCATATTATAGATGTCTTCAGGTGTTTCAGGCACTCCAAGCCCCAACTTTTCAGCCCAATCCGTGCGATACGAAAGCCCGTTTCGCCCAATGTCGCGCGCCTTATAAATGCCGATGAGATTTCCATTTACTTCAAGACTTCTGCATACATTTTTATTCGCTTTAGACAAATTAGGATATTTCTTTTCGTCCCATATAAACTGATTCAAATCCCACAGTTTGCCATTATGTGCCGCTTCAACAATTTCTTGATTCATATTGTTGATGTGCATAATCATCGGAAGGCGAGAACTTTTCAATGTTTCGCTAACTTTGTCATTATACTTATCAGATTCTACAAATTGAAACGCGACATCAACTCCCGTCCACTCTTTCATATAAGAAAGAACCTTTCCAGAGTCAGAACCTGTCAGTGCCTTCCCGTTATTATCGATAATCATAAAACTTATTGTGTTAGAAGACTGCAAACTTGATTTCGCTTTTGAACAACCAGAAAAAACAATAATAATTCCGCTCAAAACATAAAAAAATG
>CALDID010000197.1 GCA_937901865.1 uncultured Treponema sp. | reverse complement strand
ACGCTACGCACTGGTCATAAGAAAATGCATCGACCTCCGTCATCATCGCATTAAATGCCACATCGCTCATAAGCCACCTCCACGCCTTCCATTATACCACAGGCAAAGCCTGCTTCTCAATCCGACCCCTCAATCTCCCGCTCCACCGCCAGCTTTGCGCTCTGTAAAAGCTGCTTGCTCTCTTGCCACAATGTGAACAAGTGCTGTATGAGGTCTGCGATTTTCTCCTGTGCTTCTATAAATCGCCCATATACACAACATTAGCTTCAACAACTTGCTTTAGACGTTCGTCATTTGTGAAAAAGTCCGTGCAGCCACATTCTATGCTTGCCGCAAGTTGCAGTGCATCGCCTAGCTTTACACCTTTGTATAAAGCACGAAGTCGCGCAGCCCTGTCAGAAACCACCGAATCAATGGCTCTGTGGGTAAAATGCAGGCAGTTCATAAAATTCCAATAAGCATTTATGACAATATAATCCTGCTCCTTGTAGGGCTTTACAAGGAATTCTGCATCGCTGATAGTTGACGTGTAGAATTCTGCGTTGTCGTCCATGCCTTTTACGACATATTCAAGAACTTTTTGGGCATACGGCTCGCGGTCTTCCAGCAGATAAATAAAACTGTTCGTATCCAAAAAAATACGCCTAGCCATTGTATTCGCCCCGCAGATTTTTTTGATATTCCAGAATATCCTCGCCTTTCCAGCAATTACTTACACCCATAAAAGACTTTACAAGCTCCAAATTTTCTTTATGAGACCGCTTTTTTGTCTGCTGCTCAGAGTGCAATACCGAAGCATTTAGCACATTCAAAAGCTCTCTTTGCTCTTCATACGGCAGTGCGACCGCTTCTTTTGCCACTGCCATCAATG
Source organism: uncultured Treponema sp. (assembly GCA_937901865.1). Lineage (GTDB taxonomy): Bacteria > Spirochaetota > Spirochaetia > Treponematales > Treponemataceae > Treponema_D. The sequence continues at coordinate 1,252 of CALDID010000197.1, read as the reverse complement.
CATCGCCCATAATTAAACCTCCACGCCTTACATTATACCACAGGCAAAGCCTGCTTCTCAATCCGCCCCCTCAATCTCCCGCTCCACCGCCAGCTTTGCGCTCTCCAAAAGCTGTTTGCTCTCCTGCCGCAATGCAAACGAGGTCTGTATGAGTTCGGCGATTTGTTTTTGTGCGTCTTGCGGAAGAATGGGGATAATAACACGCTTGAACTCGTCGTTTGAAATTGCAGTTAAGATTGTGCCAGAACAGCCTTTTTTAAGAAGTTGCTGCATTATTTCTGATTTCAACAAAATCAAAAGCGATTCGGGGTTCATATCAATGGCTTTTAAAACATAGAAGCCTGTGGAACACAATGCTCCGTCATATTCTTTTGAAACGATTGCACAAGACTGCAAGGAGCCTTCGATTGATGAAACAAGGACATTACCAGTATGAACAATACGGCGAGCACGACTCGGCAGGTTTTCACCTAAATCTTCCGTACAGCCTGTAATTTCACCCGATGAACCAATATTTGCGAGTTCTATATATTTGTAAGTAACTTTTGCCTTTGGATTGAAATTCGAGTCTTGAATATTCGCAACTTCATTAAGTGCTTTATGCGAAAGATTCTTTATCTTTGCTTCAATCTCATCATACTTGCTCTGGTAATATTCCGCGTCCAAGCGACCGCTAGAAGCAAAGTCCGAAAAGCGTTTGATTGAGATGTTGCTTCGACTACGCTCAGCAACCGTGCGGTCATTGAGCGCAGTCGAAATGTTTGGCTGCCAGTCTTTTAGTCCAAGCTCAGAAAGCAGCGTGTCTTCCGCCTGTGCATACAGCGATTTTGATTCGGCAAGTTTGGCGTGGGCAGATTTTACGAGCGTTTCGATTCTCTGCTGAAAGTCTATACTCAAAACAGGAATAGGAATAAGACGAATTCTTGACATCGCAACTGTTGGCTGCGCAGATAAAGTTTTTTCTTTGTCTAAAATGGTTTGACCTATTTTAGAATTGAGAAATGTAGACAAATAAAATGAACTTACAATTCTTCCTTTTGGTCTCAAACGACAAATATTTGGTCCCAATTGAAATGCACATTTTTCTTGCAGTGTAAGAGCACGTCGATATTCCCCTGTATATGACAAAACAACATCACCATCATAAATTTTTGAACGGGATAAGTTCAAATCTGCCACATTTTTATCAATTGTTATGTAGTGTCTGCTGAAAAAGTGTTTTTTGCAGGCACTATCCAAGATTCATAATCAT
>CALDID010000196.1 GCA_937901865.1 uncultured Treponema sp. | reverse complement strand
GCAATAGATTGCCGTATCAAGTACGGCAATGACATACTGTTTCCGAACAGGTCGAATGTGAAAATGAATAAAAAAGATAAAGATGATGAGAACTCGTCGAATGAGCAAAAAAATGAAGAAATTTGCGGCGTAATATAGTTTTTTTTTTCACGGTGTTAGAATTAGTAGTAACACCATTTTCGGAGGTCATTCTATGGAATTTTTCAAGCTAAAATCGCGCTTCATTTTTGCGCTGATAATGACTCTTGCAGTCGCGTTTGTTGCAGGCTGCCAACTGGGCGGGGACGACGAAGAGGACGATAGCGTTACAGTAACGTTCTACGCAGACACGATTTCGACTTCTCCGCGTACGGCGACGCTCGACAAAGGCTCTGTTTTCACCTGCCCAGAAAGCTATCTGCGCGCGCCTGACGACGATTACACATTTACGGCGTGGGTTTCGGCAGACGGCACGAATTACACGAACCTCGCCATAAACTCGAACATCACGCTGTTTGCCGAATCCATAAAGACCACGAGCAACACAAGCGGCACGGTTACGACGACAACAACGAGCGATGTTTATGTGGTACAGGCAAAAACAACTATTGAAACGCAGGATTCCGCGACGGGCGAAAAAACTTCGAGCGAAACAGTGGTAAGCAAAGACACAAGCGGAAACATTTTGACGACGACAGTAACCGACATTGCCGCAGACGGAAGCACGACAATCACGGCGACCGACGAGAGCGGACAGACAAAAACGACGAAGAAAGATGCAAACGGGAATGTTACGTCAGAAACGACAGATGTGTATCTTGATTTGCGCATTAAAAAAGACGGCGTGCCTGTCAATGCGGCGACTGTTTCGGTAAGCGAGGGCGCGACAACGGGAACATCGGTTAGCTCGGCACACGTTACGGCGACTCCTGTTGAGGGCGGAATCCGCTTTGATATTACAAGACCGAGCGACGAGGTGTACAAAAGTGGTTTCGGTTGGTGCGCGGTTAATGACGAGTACGGCACAAGAGCAGACTTTGCAGGCACTTCTGACCCGTCAAAGACAACCCTCAGCTTGATTTTCCCTCTCTGCACGTATGGCAAACAGCAAACATTTGGAATTAACATACACAATACAGAAGGTCTTAAAGCGTATAATTATTATGAAGAGATAAAAATTACGCCGACAGCTGGTATTGGCTTCATCGACTACCAAAATCGCGAAAAGCAAACATGGATGACAATGAGCTATGACGGCACAAAACCTATTGTCGAGATAAATCCGAATATGATTTTGCCGACTGCTGTTGACGTTCAGCCACACTATGAGTTTTGGGCAAGCGAAACCGCTAAAATAGATTGGAGGACACAAGACGCTACGAAATGGATTTGCGGAGATTATTATCCTGATGATAGTACATGGGTTGCAAAATTTAACAAAGCTCTTAAAGCGACTGGCAAAAAATATTTCTTTGTTCAAGTCGCGTATGAGTTCAAGATACCCGACTATGAAAATCTCGGCATAACAAAGTTTCTTACAGAGCAATTCGTTTCTGATATGATTTCGCTTGAGTAAGGTTTTCTAAAGCTAAAAACGTCCGCTCGTTACTAAAAAACTGCGGACGTTTTTTTGATTTCTTTAGAGAAAAAACTTTAGAGAAAAAAAATTGCTTTTGTAAGAAAATTTTGTAACGGTTGTACAAAATCTCCATTTTTGTTATAATAGAAGTATGGAGAACAAATATGAAAACAAATGAAATTGGTACTATCTTTGACCGCTTTTTGCTTGGCGATGGGCAATATGTAAAAGTTAGCAATCTCGACAGAAACGGAATTTTTCACGTTGCCTATATTCCTCACCGAAAAATAGAAACAATTACATATTCAGATTACGGCAACTTTTTAGCGATGATTTACACGCCAGACACTATTTATTCACTCGACAATCTCACTGAAAAAAATATTTCGTTGGCAAAAAGCGGTAATCTTATCATCAATCGTCCATGGCGCGTTTTTCGGCGTGCATAAAAAAGCTATTGCGTTTCGCCAGCGAGCCACTTCAAGCGCATACGCAAAAAATCTTTCATATCGGCGTAAAAATCCCACTTCGGCGCGCTCCTGCCGATTTTTTCCAATGCCTGCAAAATCAGCGGATGTTTATAGCAGCAAACGGCTGTTGACGAAGCAAAATACAGCACATCGGTTTGCATTTTCTCCGCTTTTTCTTTCGGCACATTCAGCATTGAGCCAAGTCGCACACAAAACACGTCGGCAAAATCATAATATTTCTTTTTGAACGTCGCGAGCCGCTCAACCGTAACATTGCGCTCAATTATCGGATTCAAATACGAAACATAGCGCATATATTCTTGATGTGCGTTCAAAATCCCCGCCCATACCTCCGCAATCACTTCTATAGAGTACTTATTTCCCTCGGGGAACGCCGAAAGCAGCGCGGTATAGTATTTTTCCATTTTGTCCGACGTGATTTCCAGAAAAATCTCCTCTTTCGTCGTTACATATTTATAGAGATTTGCCCTTGACCAGCCCAGTTTTTCGGCAATCGTGGTCAGCGTAATATCCGAATAGGCGCAGCAAGCAAAAATCTCGTCCGCAGCCTGCTTTATCTGAATTAAGCGTTCTTCTTTATGCACGTCGCTCCGTGCTCTGATGTAGGTAGCCATACAGACAGTATACAAGAAAGTGCTAAAAAAAGCAATAAGCGACATTTCGTTATTAAAAATACATTTTCTGTGTTGACAAGTTATATTTTATGTCGTATAGTAATGTTAAGTAACGGTATGTTACTTATTTTTCTTTTTTTACAGGAGTTCTTTATGCTTTTGGAAAATATCAATTCACCAGCCGACGTAAAAAAGCTGAATATGGCAGAGCTGAAAACGCTTTCAGCAGAAATACGAGAGGGCTTGTTTAATCGGCTCACGAAAATCGGCGGGCATTTCGGTCCGAACTTTGGCTTTGTGGAAGCAACGGTTGCGCTTCATTATGTGTTTTCATCTCCTGTAGACAAATTTGTTTTTGATGTATCGCACCAAGCGTATGCGCACAAAATGCTGACGGGCAGAAAAGCGGGTTACCTCGACGACGCGCATTTTGCCGAAGATTCAGGCTACACCAATCCCGACGAGAGCGAACACGATTTTTTCAATATCGGGCACACATCGACTTCAATCGCGCTGGCGTTGGGCTTGGCGAAGGGACGCGATGTTTTGGGCGGAAACGAAAATATCGTTGCGATTATCGGCGACGGCTCGCTTTCGGGCGGCGAGGCTCTGGAAGCGTTGAGCGCGGCAGGCAGTGAGCTTAATTCAAATTTCATCATCGTGGTAAACGACAACGAAATGGCGATTGCGGAAACGCACGGCGGCATTTACAAGAACCTCGCTGAATTGCGAAAGACGAACGGCAAGGCGGAGAACAATATGTTCAAGGCGTGGGGCTTGGATTATATCTATGAGGAAAACGGAAACGATGTCGAACGTCTCGTAAACGTATTTGAAAAGGTGCGCGATACAAAACGCCCGATTGTCGTTCACATTCACACGCAAAAGGGAAAAGGCTACGCGATTGCAGAAAAAGACAAAGAAACGTGGCACTGGACGATGCCGTTTGACCGCGCGACAGGAAAGCCGACGGTGAACTTTGGCGGCGGCGAGAGCTACAACGAAATCACACAGCGATTGATTATGCAAAGAGCAGAGCGCGACAGGGATTTTGTTGTTGTAACGCCTGCAATGCCGATGAGCGTGGGACTTGGTGCGGCGGAACGCGAGAAGCTGGGAAAACAGTTCTTAGACGTGGGAATTGCGGAAGAAGCCGCCGTTGCGGTCGCTTCGGGAATTGCAAAGCGGGGCGGAAATCCGCTCGTCGTTACGAATATGACGTTCTTGCAGCGTGCATACGACCAAATCAGCCAAGATGTGTGCATTAACAAAACGCCTGTTACGCTCTTGATGAACTTCACGGCGTTTGACGGCTTGACCGACGTTACGCATTTGGGAATCTTCGGGCTTGCGGCGTTCACTAACATTCCGAACCTCGTTGTCTTAGCTCCGAGCAGCGCAGAGGAATATGAAGCGATGTTCAACTGGTCGCTGACGCAGAAAGAGCACCCCGTTTTGCTTTTGATTCCCGGCAACGAAGTTACGCACAGAAAATCTGAAAGCGACTTTAGTGCGATTGACACATACAAAGTTGAAGTCAGCGGCGAAAAAGTCGCGATTATCGCGCTCGGCGATTTCTATCAGAAGGGCGAGGCTCTTGGCGCGATGATAAAAGACACGCTCGGCTTTACTCCGACGCTCATCAATCCGCGCTTTGCAAGCGGAGTAGACGAAAAACTTTTGTGCGACATTGCAAAAACGCACAGTCTTGTCATCACGCTCGAAGACGGCATTGTTTCAGGCGGATTCGGAGAGAAAATCGCGTCGTTCTACGGTATGAGCGGCGTGAAAGTGAAAAACTTCGGTCTTGAAAAGAAGTTCTACGACCGCTACAACCCGTCAGACTTGCTTAAAGAGCTTGGAATGACAAGCGAGCAGATGTGCGCGTTCGTAAAGGAAAATATATAGGAGTTTTTTTATGGCGATTACAGTAAACATTCGCTACAGCGGCAAAAACAGCGCGGCGAAGGCGTTTGCGCGCGAGATGATTGAAAGCGGAACAGTGGCAAAAATCAGAGCCGAAAAAGGCAATGTGCGCTATGAATATTTTATTCCGCTCGCAGAAAATGCAGAGGAAGTGCTTCTTATCGACAGCTGGGAAAATCAAGAAGCAATCGATGTGCATCACGCCTCGCCGATGATGAGCGTGATTGCAGAGCTTCGCGAGAAATACGACTTGCACATGAGTGTGGAACGCTTCGTTTCAGACGACGGCATAAGCGAAAACGACAAGAAGTTCATCAGAAACTAAATACTTCGATTCAGCACAGAAAAAGCAGTGCTGCACCGCGCGGCACTGACTTCTTAGCGCAAACGAATGTGATTTTGGAGGATTTTCATGAAAAAGAACATCGGCGCAACATTGGCTTTGTATCCTGCTCCCGTCATCGTGGTGGGCGCAATGGTGAACGGCAAACCGTCGTGGACGCTCGCGGCGCACGCAGGCACGGTGGCTCATTCGCACCTTATGGTGTCGCTCGTCAAGGCGCACTACATCAATGCAGGAATCCGCGACACAAAAAAGCTCTCGGTGAACGTGGTGGACGAATCGTGGCTCAAAGAAGCCGACAAAATGGGCACGACCAGCGGCAACAAAACCGACAAATCGGGTGCATTTGCGTTTACGATTGGCGAAAACGGCGCGCCGCTCATCGATACGGCGAAAATCTCGATTGAATGTGAAGTTGACGGCAATTATGAGCTTGAGAACTTCGACAATTTCATCTGCAAAATTCTTGCGACGTATGCAGACGACGGCATTTTGAACGACGCGGGCAAAATCAATTATCACACCTTCAAGCCCGTGCTGTTCGAGTTCCCGACCTACGAATATTTTGTAACGGGCGGCAAAGTCGGCGACTGCGGCAAGATGAACAAATAAAACGCACTGACAATGCACAGGGGAAATGCTATGAAACGACTTCTTTTTACACTGCTCAGCCTCTTCATTTCTTTTTTGCTCACAGCAAAAGACAACCCGAAAGCCGCGACCTATCAGACGCACGAAACGAGCGACGCTTCAGCTCCCGTCGTCTATTTTATCCGCGACATCTCGGCGGACGCATTGGTCAAAGTCTACCGCGCAACTGGCTACAAGGCGACGGGGAAGACGGGCGTAAAGGTAAGCACGGGCGAGAGCGAAAACACGAACTATCTGCGCCCCGCGCTCATCAAAAAACTCGTGAAAGACGAACTCTCCGCGACAATCGTGGAGTGCAACACGGCGTACGGCGGCGGCAGAAGCAACAACATCGACCACATGCGCATTGCGAAAGAGCATGGCTTTTTGGACGTGGCGAACGGCTTTGATTTGCAAGACGCGGAGGGCTACATGGCTATCCCCGTGAAAAACGGCGTGCGGCTCAAAGAAAATTACGTCGGCTCACACTTCAAGAACTACCAAACGTATCTGATTCTCTCTCATTTCAAGGGGCACGCGATGGGCGGTTTCGGCGGAGCAATCAAGAACCTGTCAATCGGCTTTGCGTCGGGAATGAGCGTCGCAAAATCGGGAAAACTCAACATTCACTCTGGCGGGCGGAGCGTAACAGGCTGGACGCATTGTCCGCAGAACGAATTTTTGGAGGCGATGGCGGAGGCGGCGAAAAGCGTCTGCGACTATATGGCGAACGGCAAGGGAATTGTATGCGTGAACGTGATGAATCGGCTGTCTGTGGACTGCGACTGCGACGCAAACCCTGCCGAGCCTGATATGCACGACATCGGAATCCTTGCGAGCCTTGACCCCGTCGCACTCGACCAAGCCTGCGTCGATTTGGTCTACAAGGCGAAAGATTCAGGCAGTCTTATCGAGCGCATCGAAAGCCGCAACGGAGTTCACACGCTCGAGCACGCGGAGAAAATCGGATTCGGCTCAAGACGCTATCGGCTCATCGAAATCAAATAGCAGCACACGCACAGCACACGCTGCAAGGAGAAATTATGGCAGAAAAAATAACACAGGACGCGGGCAGAAAACAGCTCGGAGAGTTTGCGCCGACATTTGCGCATTTGAACGACGACATTCTTTTCGGAGAGGTCTGGAACGATGAGGCGATTGATGTCAAGACGAAATGTATCATCACCGTCGTGTCGTTGATGGCAAGCGGCATTACAGATTCTTCGCTCGTCTATCATTTAGAGAATGCAAAGGCGCACGGCGTTACGAAAGAGGAAATCGCGGCAATCATCACGCACGCGACAATGTACACAGGCTGGCCGAAGGGTTGGGCGGTGTTTCGCCTCGCAAAAGACGTATGGGCAGAACAGGAGAGCTCACAAAGCGGAAAGGAGAGCGCAAAGGAAAAATTCCAGAGAGAAATCTTTTTCCCGATTGGCGAAGCGAATCCGTACGGAAAATATTTCGTCGGACAGAGCTATCTTGTAGCTGTTTCAAAGGAGCAAGTGCCGATTTTCAACGTAACCTTTGAGCCGAAATGCCGCAACAACTGGCACATTCATCACGCACAAAATGGCGGCGGTCAACTGCTCATCTGCGTCGGCGGTCGCGGCTGGTATCAAGAAGAAGGCAAGGAAGCGCGGGAGCTCACTGCAGGCAGCATCGTCAACATACCTGCGAACGTGAAGCACTGGCACGGCGCGGCGAGCGACAGCTGGTTTAGCCATTTGGCGATAGAAGTCGCAGGCGAAAACTGCGCTACCGAGTGGTGCGAGGCGGTGAGCGACGCGGATTATAGCAAACTCAAATAACGGGGCGCGTGCTATGAAAAAACTGCTTTTAGCCGCCGTCGTCGCGCTGCTGTTTCCCGTTTTTTCACTCGCAGAGGGCGCACAGGCAAGCAACAGCGCGCGCAAAGGAGAAGATATGAAAATCAGAATAGAAGTGCAGAGCGAAAGCGGAAAACACACGCTCTTCGCCACGTTGAGCGACAATTCTTCCGCCGCCGCGTTCTACAAGCTCTTGGAGAGCGGAGAACTCAAGCTCAAGATGAAGGATTACGCCTCGTTCGAGAAAGTCGGTCGCCTCACTACCGAACTGCCGCGCAATGACGAGCAAATCACGACGAGCGCAGGCGACATCATTTTATATCAAGGCAATCAAATCACGATTTACTACGACACGAACCTATGGAGTTTCACGCGCTTGGGCAAAATCGACGACATCGACGAAAAACAGCTCAAGGCGATACTCGGCAAAGGCAGCATTACGGCGATTTTTTCAAAGGAGGTAAAAGCGAAATGAAGAAGATGTTTTTGCTGATTTTGCTCGCTACTTTTGAAGCAACGGTGGCTTTTTCCGCTTTCGCACAGGCGGCGACACAGAAATTGGCGCACAGAAGCGAATCGCAAAACTCGCCAATCGTGTATTTTACGCGCGATGTATCGGCGGAGGGGCTGATGAAAGTCTACAATGCGCTAAAGCAGAAAAAACAGGGCAAAGTCGGAATCAAAGTGTCGTTTGGCGCACCTGACGAGGACGTTTTGAAGCCAGAACTACTGACACAGCTTATCAAAGCGACAGACGGCACGATGATTGATTCTTGCGGACTGTCGGGCAATCGCTGGACAGCGGAGATGAACCTTTCTCACGCACGAAAGCACGGATTCGACAAAGTTGGCAGAATGCAGATGCTCGACGAAAAAGGCGACATTGATATGAGCGTAAAGAACGGCTATCTTTTGAAATATGCGCGGACGGGAAGCCATTTCGACGAATACGACACGCTCATTTCAGTGTTCAAGTTTAGAATGCACTTTCTGCCTGCACTCGACGGCGCAATCAAGAATGTAACTCTTTGCTTGGGAAGTCGCTCTGGAAAATGCTTGATTCATTCAGGCGGAACGGACGCGAACCATTACCACGACACAAAGCCCGACGTGCTTGAAAAATCTTTTGCCGACGCGCTCCGAGCCGCACTCGACTACAAAAAGAACTGGGCGTTCATCAATGTCATCGATAGCTATGAGCCAGAAGACAGCTGCCGCGGAGCAAAGAACACGGGAAACATCGGCATAATCGCTTCAGTCGACCCTGTCGCACTCGACCAATGTTCCGTCGATTTTGTCGCACAAACGGCGCAAACAGCAGAACAGAGAGCTGCTTGGGAAGAAACGCACCAAGTGAAAGTACTCGAATATGCGGAGAACTTGGGCTGCGGCAAGCGCAATTATCGGCTTATAGAAATCAAATAATATTCGACGGTTGCAATGAGAGAAGCAAAGGCATTGCACAAAAATACGGATTAACAGACGGCAATCAAGGTATTCAACCCTGCAACGCAGGCAAAAATCAATGAAACAACAGGAGATTCACTGCAATGAAGAAATTTTTTCTCGCACTTTTACTCGGAGGCTTGATTATGGCAGGAACAACAGGCGCAGTGAGCGCACAATCAAAAACGGCGGTCGTGTATTTTTCCGCGACAGGCACGACGGCTCGTATGGCAAAAGGAGCGGCGCAATCGCTTGGCGCAGACGCTATCGAGATTGTGCCTGTCCACAAATACACCGACGCAGACTTGAACTGGCACGACAAAAAATCACTTTCCACGATTGAGTGCAACGACCCAAAATCCCGCCCAGCCATCGCGAACAGCATCGACATCAGCCCTTACGATACAGTCATCGTGTGCTATCCGATTTGGTGGGCGTATGCACCGAAAATCGTGTACACGTTCGTTGAAAGCCAGAACTGGAGCGGCAAAAAGCTCATCACGCTCTGCACATCAGGCGGAAGCGGACTCGGCAGAAGCGGAAGCGACTTGGCGAAATACGCAAAAGGCGCGGCGTTCAAAGGCGGCAAAGACTTCACGGGCAAAAGCGGCGCGGACGTGAAAAAGTACGTCGAGGGCTTAAAATGAAGCGTCGTATTCTATCGCTCATCTTTGGCGCGGCTCTTTTTGCGGCGGCAGAGGTGAGCGCAACGCAATTTTCTGCGCCGAACGATGATTTTGTGCTGATTGCAGGCGGCGAGGCGACGATTGGAAGCCCTGAAAGCGAAGACTGGCGAAGCAACGACGAAACGCAGCACCGCGTAACGCTCTCCCCGTTCTACTTGAGCAAATACGAGGTTACGCAAAAGCAATGGAAGTCGATTACGGGCAAAAACCCCAGCTCATTCACGGGCGACGCCTTGCCTGTGGAAAGCGTAACGTGGCTTGAGGCAGTCGAGTTCTGCAATGCGCTGAGCCGACGCGAAGGGCGGGAAAGTGCATATACAATCAGCGACGGCGGACGCACAGTCAGCTGGAACAGAAGAGCGAACGGCTACCGATTGCCGACAGAGGCGGAATGGGAAGCGGCGGCACGGGCAGGAAGCACAACGCCGTTTTATTCGCGCAAAGTGCCAGGCGCAGACGACGCGAACTTCTACGCGCACTATCCCTATCAAATCGAGCAGAATTATTTTCACGATGAAGTCTTGGAAACGCGACCTGGCGTGTATCGAGCGACCACCGTCAGCGTCGGCAGTTTCGCGCCAAATCCGAACGGGCTGTTTGATATGTACGGCAACGTGGGCGAGTGGTGCTTTGACTTCTACGGCGCGTATCCGACTGCCCGCGAAGTGAACCCGACGGGAGCAGAGAGCGGCACGCGGAGGGTGTATCGCGGAGGGGGCTGGAACGATTTCGGCAAGAACCTGCGCAGTGCGTATCGTGCGGCGATGCAGCAGGACAGCGGCGCGTATAATGTCGGCTTACGGCTTGCACTCAATGCGGACGACAGCGCGACGGGCATTGTAACCACACGCGAAGAGGCGACAGCGGCACGGGCAAAGACGGCGAAAGCACTCATCATCTATTATTCGTGGAGCGGCAACACAAGGGGCGTGGCGAAAGAAATCGCACGACAGACGGGCTTTGACTGCGTTGAACTTGAGTTAGTCAAGCCGTATTCTGCAAGCTACAACACCGTTTTGAACGAGGCGCAGCGCGACCAGCACGCACAAGCTCGCCCTGCACTCAAGACAAAAATCGAGAGCAAGAAATGGGCGGAGTATGACACAATTATTTTAGGCTATCCAAATTGGTGGGCTTCCATTCCTATGCCGATTGCGACGCTGCTCGAAAGCTATGATTTTGCAGGCAAGCAAATTGTTCCGTTCTGCTCTCACGGCGGCGGTCGCTTCGGGCAAAGTTTGAGCGCAATCGCAAAGCTCGCACCAAAGGCGAAGATTGCCGCAGGTCTTTCTGTGCATTATTCAGGCGGCGGAAGCTTAGCAAAGGACGTTACGAAGTGGCTAGCTAAAACAGGGGTGAAGCAATGATTTCAAAGCAACAAATCCGCCTGCCGCTCGACATCGCCATGACGCTTTTATCCATCGTCTTGATGGGCGGCACGGTGTTTTTCCCGCGCGACCAGATACACCAAGTTTTAGGTCTGTGCTTGCTCGCTTTGTGGGCGGCGCATATCAGCTTGAACTATCGCTACTACACAACGCTTTTTCGCGGAAAATATGCACCGTATCGCGTTCTGCAAACCGTTATCAACTCATGTATTTTGCTCTGTGCGATTTTGCTCGGCGTAAGCGGCGTGATGATGGCTTCATTTCTTCCGCCGACACTGCCCGTTCCCCTAGGTTTTGCACGCAGCGCGCACCTCATCAGCTCGCATTGGTACTATTTCTTTATGTGCGCACACATCGGCTTGCATGTGAATATGATTTTCTCAAAAATCGGCAAGCGCAGAGCAAAGCCGCTCTCTTCCCGTATCAGCCTCGCGCTCAAAGCCCTCGCCGCCTTGTTGTGCGTCTACGGAGCTATTGCATTTTATCTTCGCGGATTGTGGCGATATATGTTCGGCGTGCAGCAATTCTTCTTCTTCGACTTAGAAAAAGGCTATCTGCTGTTTTTCGTCGATTACATTGCAATTCTCGTCTTGTTCACCACGCTCACGCACCTCATCGCGCGCGCTCTCCTCTCTTCAAAAAAGTCATAACTCCTTACCGCGAAAGCAGTTCTTTGAAGGCATACAAAGAACTGCTTTCGCTTCTTTTTGCCGATTTTCCGCAAACAAGCGATTTTTGCGCGTGCAGAAGCGATTTTCGCGATATGCAAACGACGTATGCAAGTGCAGGAGCGATTTGTAAAGCGTGCAAACAACTTCTGCAACTGCAGGAGCAAGATACATATTTTACATGTAACTCACTGCACGATTATAAAAGCACAGATTTTAGACAACCCTCCGCGCGAAAAAAATTAATATCTTAGCAACATTTCGGAAACACAAAGCTAACATTTTTATTTTATTCTCCTCTTACATTCGACTACAGGAGTTTATATGAGAAAACTGCTTTTGCTTTTCGTCCTTCCCCTCGCTTTTTGTGCGCATATCGCCGCGTACCAAATGCCGAAAGATACGTTTTTCGTCGCGCTCACCACGATAGCCGCCTATAATCCGAACAACGAGATGTTTGATTTTGACTATCCGTATGCGCTTCCTCTCTTGAACGCTGGCTACACTCATCGCTTTATCAATGAAGAGGAGGGACAGACGCTTTCGGCGAACATCGGCGCGACACTTGCTCCCGTGTGGCTCAACGCGAGTGCAGATGTCAGCTATTCGCCGTGGAAGCCGTTGACGCTCACTCTTGGCGCGGAGGGCGGAACGAGCTTTAATATGTCGATTGCCTCGCTGGACTTGCAAAGTTTGGCGGTCTATGACAGCGACTCTTGCACCTACGAGAGCTTAACGCCGTTTCTGCACTATCGCTATGCGCTCTACGCACAGGCGGCTTTGTCGTTTGACATCGGCTCATTCACTCTTTCAGGGAATTATCGCGCAAGTTACGTCGGTATGACGGGCGTTGCAGACGGCGAGATGTGGAAGTATATGTTTACTAAAGAGAATGTAAACGGATTTCGCTATGACGCTGCGGCGACGATTTCCTATCGCTTGCAGGGCGCTCTTGTAAGGACTGCGGGCGTTACGGCGACGGCTTCGGGCTATTTCTCCGACAGCTTCTTTGCCTCTCGCTACGAAAATTACGACGCGACCTTTGCAACAATGACGCTCACTCCCACGATTTCTGGCGGCTGGAGCAGAAAGGATTTTATCTCGCTTTCCATTCCGTTCGGCTCTTCGCGCGATTTCTGCCGAGAAACCGACGGCGATGACGATATGGACTTTACGCCATTCACGGCAAGCGACGGCGCGAAATGGAGCTGGAACGGCATTCTTCTGACATACACGCACGTTTTTTAATACTTTGGAAACAAATCAGAAACAGTTTTTTAACACGCTTTTTGTATTATGCAAGCATACACTGCGACAGGAGATTTTTTTGATGAAACGACTTTCTTCTATATTAGTATGCCTTTTTGCCGCCTCGCTTTTATTTGCCGAAGGAGAGAGCGAGAAAATCGTGATTGACGTGGAAAAGGCGGTCGAGTATGCGAACAACTACAGCCGCACCATTAAGAGCGCGTCGATTGATGTGGACTCAAAATCCGATGCACGAAACCACGTCTTAAATGCGTTCTTGCCCGATGTGAGTTTTTCAGGCACAATCGCCAAACCGAACGAACCCGATGAAATCAAAGCGGAGTATTACAGCGCGATAGGCTCGGCGCAGATTTCATTGAGCTGGGGGCTGTCGATTATCGAGAAAGTCAAGAAGGCAAATCGCGACTATGAAGCGGGCGTGTTGAGCTTTGAGATGGCAATTCGGCAGAACACGCGCGACGTGAAAAAGCTGTTTTATCATCTGCTTCTGCAGCAAAAATCGCTTGAAAACGACAGGAAAACGCTAGAGACGACAAAGACACGCTATGAAAGCACGGAAAAAAGCTATAGAAGCGGAAATGCGCCGAGGTTTGACGTGCTGCAAAGCCGTGTAACGTATCAGAATATGAAGCGCGATGTGGACAACGCCGAAATTGCGCTTGAGCGGCAGAAAAGGGAGTTTGCGGTCGTCTTGGGGCTGTCGCCTGAAGCGAAAATCGAACTTTCTGGCTCTCTTGAAACGGACATCGTGGAGTTGGACAAGGCGAAATTGCTCGAAACATACAGCGCGTACGCAAGCGATATTCGCTCCCTTGAACTGCAAATCGAGTCGCTTGATGCAGAGAGGCGAGGCTTGAACTACGATTCGTGGACACCGACGCTTTCGTTCAATTATGCGACGAAGCAGACGATGACGGGATTGGACAAGAATTGGCTTGACGGCGCGAACTGGAGCGACAAGGGAAGCGCGAGCTTATCGCTGACGTGGAATTTTACGAACGCGCTCCCGTTTTCTAACAACCGCATAAAATATCACGATTTAGAGCGGCAGCAAGAACAGCTGAAACTGAAATTGGCGCAGAAGAAAGACGACATCTTGCTTGACAGCGCAAAGCTCTTTGATGAGCTTGAAACGTCCTCTCGTGCGCTTGATTCGTGCAGGGAGAATATAAAGCTTGCCGAGGAATCGTATGATTTAGTAAGCCGCGCCTACCGAGCTGGCAGCGCAGAGCTGATTGAGGTGCGAGATGCGGAGGCACAGCTTAACAAGAGCCGCCTTGCCGAGCAGAGCGAGCTGTATACTTATATATGCGCGCTCATCGACCTTGAGTATATGTTGGATTTGCCAAAAGATTGGAAAGAGAGATAGGGGGATTTTATGAAGCGAGTTTTATCTGTGGCGTGCGGCGTGGTGTTGTGTGCGGCTCTCTTTTCGGGCTGCGGCAAAAAGCAGGAAGTCGAGAAAGAGGCTGAAAAACCGCTCGTTACGGTGATGACGCAGAAGATTGCGGCGAAAGATATGGAGGCGTACATTGACTTTTCTGGCACGGTGAAGGCTCTCGACACGGTTACGATATACCCGACGGTATCGGGGAAAATTGTGCGGTGGCTGGTGGAGGAAGGCGACAAAGTGAGCAAGAATCAAGTGATTGCGCAAGTTGACCCGTCGAAGCCAGGCGCGGAGTTTGCACTGAATGCCGTGAGGGCAAGCGTTGCGGGAACAGTTACACAAATCGTGCAGAGTATCGGCTCGTATGTAACCTCTTCGAGTGCGATTGCGGAGATTTCAAGCGCGGATAAACTGGAGCTGACGATTCAAGTGAGTGAAAAGTTTGTGCCGTTCATTGCAAAAGGTGCGACGGCTGCCGTGAGCTTCAAGGCGTATCCTGACGAGGCGTTTAGTGCGCGCGTTACGAAAATCAGCCCAGTGCTTAATGCGGCGACGAGGACGATGGCGACAGCTTTGACGATTGACGACGCGAAGGGGATTGTAAAGGCGGGAATGTTTGCGCACGTTCGATTGCTGACGCAAAAGAAAGAGGGCGTGCTGTGCGTGAGCGAAGAGGCGATTATTCACAGCGGCAAAAAGCAGTATGTGTTTGTGGCGGAAAACGGCGTTGTGTCGCGGAGAGAAATCGAAACGGGATTGAGTGTTGACGGAGAGGCGGAAGTGATTGAGGGCTTGAGAAAGGGAGATGAAGTCGTGGTAAGCGGGCAGAATATGCTGAGCGACGGGCAAGCGGTGCGCGTGGCGGCGAGTGAATAGGAGGGGAAGAGAGATGATACAGGCGATGCTGAAAAAACCGATTTCGGTGCTTATTGTTTTTACTCTGCTCGTCGCGCTCGGTGCGTTTTGCGGCAAGAACTTATCGCTGGATATGTTTCCCGAAGTGAACAACCCAAGCGTTATGGTAGCAACCACCTGCGGCAATGCCGACCCGTCTGAAGTGGAGCGAAACGTTACGCGCAAACTCGAAAGCGCATTCAGCGGCTTGAGCGGATTAAAGCACATAAAAAGCGAATCGCAGACGGGCTACAGCCAGATTATGCTTGAGTTTTCAAGCTCGGTGAATATGGACAGCGCAATGAACGACGTGCGGGACAAGATTGACCGAGCGCGCTCATCTCTTTCCCCTCTCGCCTCAAGCCCGACAGCAACGCAACTCGACGCTTCGCTGATTTCTTTGATGACGCTCGTGATGAAAGGCAATCACAGCGCGGCGGAATTGTATGAGTACGCCTCAGACATCGTAGAGCCTGCGCTGGAGCAGATTGACGGCATCGCATCTTGCGACATTTCGGGCGGACATGAGCGATGTATCAAAGTATCCGTTTCACTCGACCGATTGGAAGCGTATTCGCTCAGTCTTGCCGCCGTACAGCAAAGCCTTGCTTCCCAGAACCTCGAAAGCTCGGCGGGAATCATCAGCGCAGGCAAAACAAACTATTCAATCAGTGCAGACGGCGCATTTCGCTCGCTTTCAGACATTGAAAATACCGTCGTTGCATACAGAAAGCTCTCTGGCGGCTCGAATGTGCCGATTTTATTGCGCGACATTGCAGAGGTGAGAGAGGATATAAAAGAAGTAACTTCGGTTTCGTATCTGGACGGTGTGCCGTGCATTATGTTCACGCTGCAAAAGCAAAGCGGAAGGAACTCCGTAGCCGCCGCGCACGCAGTGAGAAAAGCCGTGCCGAAAATCCTTTCAGAGCTGCCTGACGACGTGGAAATCATCGAAACTGCGAACAACACCGACATCATCGAAAGCACGGTGAGCGAGGTTATCTCTTCTGTCGTGCAAGGCGCGTTTTTGGCGGTTATCGTGCTCTTCATCTTCTTGAAAAACATCAAAAGCACGCTCATCATCGGTCTTTCTATCCCTGTTTCTATCGTTATCACGCTGGTGTTTATGTATTTCCGCGGCACGTCGCTAAACCTCATCAGTCTTTCAGGCTTGCTGCTCGGAGTCGGTATGCTTGTCGATAATTCAATCGTCGTCCTCGAAAACATTTACACGCACAGCGCACAGGGAAAAGCCCCGTTTCAAGCCGCGCTCGACGGTGCAAAAGAAATGGTGATGCCTGTCATCTCATCGACTTTGACCTCCGTGTGCATTTTCGTCCCGATGATAGCATTTTCTTCACTCATCGGCGTTATCGGCTCGGCGTTTTTGGATTTGGGCTTTTCGATTAGCGTCGCGCTCATCTGCTCGCTGTTTACGTCGATTGTGCTTGTCCCTGTTCTTGCCGCGCATTATCTCAAGGTGAATCCGAAAAAGTTGCACGACAATGCAGAGGGCGCAGTTTCTCGCGGATATGCAAAGGCGGTGCGCTTCATTCTTCACCACAGGGCGATTTCGTTTGTGCTTCTCATCGCACTGTTTTTGCTGTCGATGATGTCGCTTGGCTCAAGAGGCTTTATTCTTTTGCCAGAGAACCCAGAAACACAGGTAAAAGTCGAGATGACGCTGCCAAAAGGCACTGCACTTTCGCAAACCGAAGCGCAAATCAAGGAATTGGAAAGGCTGGCAAAAGAAAACATCGCGGGAATCACCTTTAGCAACGTGAGCATAGGGGGAAGCACAGCGGCAAAGAGCAATGTCGCGACGCTCTTGGTGAGCCTGTCGGGAACATATTCTGAGCGCGCAAAGGAAACAATCCGCTCTTTCTTTCATCTCTTTCCTGAAGCGCAGTTTGAGTTTCAAGCGACCTCTCTTTCCCTTTCGAGCGGAATGAGTGGGTCAAGCGGCGGCTATGTGCTTGAGATGCACTCGAACAATTTAGACAAGCTCTCCGAAACTGCGGGACACATCGTGCGCCTTGTCAAAGAGCAAGCGAGCGACATTGTAAGCGAGGTGTCGAGCGACATCGGCGGTGAGTTTAGCGGAGTGGGGAGAAGCCCGCGCCGTATGCCAGAGATGAGAATTAAACTCGACCGAGAAGCGATGAACTCGCTTGGATTGAGCGTGAATGCGATTGCTGCAGAGCTGAGAAGCGCGATAAGCGGAGTGAATGCAGGCACGTTTGAAAAAGACGGCGAGGAAGAGGACATCATTGTAACGCTGGACAACGAAGACAAAAGCGAACTTGCCGATTTGTCAAAGCTGTTTGTAACGAACTCATCAGGCGAGCGTATCGCGCTCAATGCGATTGCGACGTATGAAGAAGACAGCGCGCCTTCGTCGATAAACCGCAAAGACCAAATGCGCACAGCGAGCGTTACCGCGATTGCAAAGAAGGGAGTTCCGCTTTCTGAGGTGCAAAGAAGGGTTGACGAGATTGTCAAAGCGAACATCGCCGCAGATGATTCTCTGACATTTGCGGCGACGGGTGATTTTTCGGAAATGCTTGAAACGGGAAAGGGCTTTTTAATCGTAATCATAATGGCGATGCTCCTCGTTTTTGCGGTGATGGCGAGCCAATTTGAAAGCCTGAAAGACCCGTTTATCATTTACTTTACAATACCGCTTTCCTTCATCGGCGTGTCTGCCATTTATGCGATGGTGGGGCAGCCGCTGAGTATGATGAGCATATTGGGAGTGCTTATGCTTGTCGGCGTTATCGTAAATAACGGAATCGTCCTTGTTGACGCAGCTAACGCACTCCGCCGCGACGGATTGGAGCTAGAAGAAGCGTGTGTAGAAGCCGCAAAAAGCCGCCTGCGCCCGATAATGATGAGTACACTGACGACGCTCATCTCTCTCATTCCGATGGCGCTTTTTCCAAGCGAAGGCGCGGTGATGATTCAGCCGATAAACTTGACCGTACTCGGCGGCTTGGGCTTTGGCACGATTATGACGCTTTGCATTATGCCTGCGGTGTATTACACTTTCAATGCAAAAAAAGAAAAGAAGAAAATGCCCGCTATAAAGAATTCTGTGGTATAATGGAGGCGATATGTTCAAGGTTTTAATAGTGGAAGACGACGAGGATTTGAACCGCACGATGTGCACATATCTTCGGCAAAATGGATATGAAACGGTCGGCTGCTTGTGCGCGAACGACGCATACAACGCAATGTACAACAATCCGTTCGACATCATCATTTCGGATATTATGATGAGCGAGATTGACGGCTTTGAATTCGCCGAAACTGTGCGCAAAGTGAATCCTGCAGTGCCGATTATCTTTGTAACCGCGCGCGATGATTTCGGTGCAAAGAAGAGGGGCTTTAGCGCAGGAATAGATGATTATATGGTCAAGCCTGTTGATTTGGCAGAATTGCTGCTGCGTATTTCAGCATTGCTTCGGCGTGCGAATATCGCGCAAAGCAAAAAGATAACTATCGGCACTTTCGTGATGAACGATGACGAGCGTACTGCAACAAACAACGGCGAGGAGATAGTGCTTACAACGCGGGAATTCAACTTACTCTATAAATTGCTCTCGTATCCCAAAAAGACATTCACCCGAGTACAGCTGATGGACGAGTTCTGGGAAGCAGATACAAACGCGACGCCGCGCGCCGTAGATGTATACATCACAAAGCTCAGAGAGAAAGTAAAAGAGTGCGCAGATTTTGAAATTGTAACCGTGCATGGATTGGGCTATAAGGCGGTTGTAAAATGAGCGCGAAACGGAACAAAAAATCGTTCTCATACAGCATTTTTTCGTTCGCGCACTATGTTTTAATTTTTGTAGGAATATGTATCGTCGTCAGCATATCGATTTTTATTTTCTTTGCAGGAAGCGGCTCACATCTCTCCTCTGATTATCTCATACAGCGCGGTACATACAACATCGCAAATATCTTTTTTCTGAGTCTGCTTTTTACCGTTGCGCTCGGTGCATTCAGAAAATGGCGAATCGAAAAGCCTGTGCGGCAGATACTTTCCGCGACAGAGCGAATAAAAAACGGTGATTTTTCAGAAGAGCTTCGTGTCAATTCTCGCTTCAGAAGCGAATTTGACGAAATCGCAGACAACATAAACGCAATGGCAAAAGAATTGTCGAGCGTTGAAACGCTCAGAAGCTACTTTATCGCAAATGTGAGCCATGAATTAAAAACACCGCTCTCCGTCATACAAAATTACGCAACGATGCTCCAGGCAAACTCGATAAGCGACAGCGAGCGAATAGAATACGCGAGAAGCTGTGCAGCTGCAAGTCGCAGGCTCACGGCACTCATAACAAATATTCTAAAGCTCAACAAACTTGAGAATCAGCAGATATTTCCTTCGCAAAAACGCTTTAATTTGAGCGAGCAGATAACGGAATGTCTGCTCGATTTTGAGCAAGTCTGGGAAGAAAAAAGCATTGAAATTGAAACAAACATTGCAGACGGTATCATGATACGAGGCGATGAAGAGCTTTTATCTCTTGTTTGGCATAATCTATTTTCAAATGCATTCAAATTCACTCACAGCGGCGGAAGTGTAAGCGTTTCTCTCTGTGAAAATACCGAATCAGTGAGCATAATCGTTTGCGATACGGGAATCGGCATAAAAAGCGCAGATGTGTCCCATATCTTCGAGAAATTTTACCAAGCAGACACAAGCCACGCCACGAAAGGCAACGGATTAGGGCTTGCTTTGGTTAAAAGAGTCCTTGATATTTGCAAAGGTGAGATAAAAGTCGAAAGTACAGAGGGAAAAGGCTCTCAATTTAGCGTATTTCTGCACAAAGTAATGTGAGCTTTATGCGCCATACGATAAAATCCATCGTTGAACAGGCTCTCTCCAATCTTCAAAGTGTAATCCTTCAAGATAAAATCGTTCATACATATACTGTATATGTGATTGTATAGCGATTTTATCAGATTCAGCAATATCATCTTGCTCTTTGAACAAATCTTCAATGTATTTAACGCACGTTCCGATTGTTACTAAATCGCTCTGTATCCTCGTCATCATATACAAAGCAGCTGGTATGCAATTCACACTGTGCTGCTTAACGTAAAGCACCGTTTCGCCTATTGCCACCGCCCCTTTATATAATTCTTCATTCCACGCATCTCTTTCCTCTGCGCTAAAGCCCTCACGCATAAATAAATCGCGATAAAACGTAAAGACAAGCACAACAATCGCAATGTGCAGACTTGGAACACAGCAATAATGAGGGTCAAATAGATGTATCTTCAAGAAAGGCAAGCTCTTTTTGTATTTGGGGCGTGCGGTCGTGCTGAGTCTGAAGCGATAAAACTTCGCAGCCTCTTTATACGTTTTTTTCAAGCGGTCAAGCCACTCGCGACACAATGGCAAGCCTCTCTTTAAACCAAATTTCTTTATCAACATCGCAAGCGGTCGAATCCAGATATTGATAAAGTCAAAATATATCCCCACTCTTTTCGGCGTGAACGGCACTTTTCTGTCTAATGGGTGGTCAACAGAAACGATTGAGATTTTTTTTATCCCCCACTTCACGAAAAATTGTAGCAAGAAGAAATCTTTTACAATCACTGACAGCAATTTAAAGGTACTCTTTGCTGTTATCTTGTGAAACGGCAGCGTTATATATGCAGTCAAAACAGAATATCTTTTTAGCGGTTTTATCATTTCTTAAACACTTCCTTTGCAATATTTACAGAAGCCATCGCATCTTTTGCGTAGTAATCTGCGCCGATTTTCATAGCATAATCTTCAGTCAACACTGCGCCCCCTGCCATAATCTTACATTCTCTGCCACGTTTGCCCAACTCTGAGCGCAAAAGAGCTATCGTCTTTTCCATATTCGCCACAGTTGTCGTCATCAACGCCGATAACCCCACAAGAGCAATGTTCTTTTCGATAACGGTCTTGACGATTTCTTCAGGCGGCACATTTTTTCCCAAGTCAATCACCGTGTATCCGTAATTCTCAAGCATTGCTTTCACGATATTCTTTCCAATGTCGTGAATGTCGCCGAAAACTGTCGCAATAACGATTTCTCCCTTGCTTTCTTCCGCATTTCCGCTCGAAGAAAGATATGCTTTTATCTCACCAAATGCTTTCGCCACCGTGTCCGCGCTCAAAAGCAACTGAGGCAAGAACTTTTTTCCATTCTCAAAATCCTTTCCCACTGCATCAAGCGCAGGAACAATACAGCCATCGATTATTTCTACAGGAGTCTTCTTTTCCAGCATTTTTTTTGTAAGCGGCGCAGCTTCATCCTTAAAACCCTTTTCGATTATCGCAATGAGTTGCTTTGTATCCTCATCTCTTTCCGCCGCACTCGCCTTTTCGCTCACTTTCGCAGAACTATTCTCCTCTGCACTCGGCACAGCTTGAGCCGCTATCGCCTCAGACACAGCAGGAATCGGCTTATGATTCACAATCGCATACGCCTTTTGCAACGCCCCTTGTGCATCTTGAATCGTTTTATTAAAGTTTTGTAGCGTAAGCGCATCAAGCGTGTTTGCGTTCGCACTCGGCGCAACCGTTCCCGTGTATTTCTCGATGTATTCCAAGCAATTTTCGTCGAATCCTGCAAGCGAGCGATATGCGCGATATGAATCCATCATCGCTTCCGAAAGCGGATTGATGATACAAGCCGATAATCCAGCGTGCAGAGCCATCGATAAAAATCGGCTGTTCACAATATCTCGGCGCGGCAGCCCAAAACTGATGTTCGACACGCCGAGAACAAAGCGCAATCCCTCTTTTCCGTATTTTGCTTTCAAGATTTCAATCGCGCGGAGCGTTTCAAGAGCCGTTTTCTGTTCGCTGCTCACGGTGAGCGTCAGCGTATCGATAAAAATATCCCTCGGCTTTATGCCGTACTTCGCCGCCTCACCAATCATCTTTTCGGCAACCGCAACTCTACCATCCGCACTCGGAGCAATCCCGCTTTCGTCAATGCAAAGAGCCACGACAGAACCGCCATACTTCGCGATGAGCGGGAAAACCTTATCCATCATCTCTCTTTTGCCATTGACGCTGTTCACTAACGCCTTGCCGTTGTAATATCGCAACGCTTTTTCAAGCACAGCAGGCTCGCTCGAATCCAGCTGCAGCGGAGTCGCGAACGTCGATTGTATCGCTTTCACCGCATTCTTCATAGTTTCCGCCTCATCAATGCCGGGCAAGCCTACATTCACATCGAGGATTTGCGCACCCGCATTGATTTGCGCCTCCGCCTCGTTTATCACGAATTGCATATCGCCAGCCAAAAGCGCAGCCTTGCATTTTTTCTTGCCCGTCGGATTGATTCGCTCTCCGATAATCATCGCGCCAGCCTTGCCACCGATTTGCACAGTCTGATTATATGAGCAAATGTATGTATCGCTGTCTTTTGAGCTTTCTTTCTCTTCGATTTCGACCGCGCTAAGAGCTTCAATCATCGCTTTTATGTGTTTCGGAGTCGTGCCGCAGCAGCCACCCAAAACGCTCGCACCGTTTTTTCTGTTTATCACTTGAGAACAAGCGAATTTCGACGGCAATACTTTGAACACACTCCTGCCTTTTTCCACAACAGGCAATCCCGCATTCGGTTGCGAAAGCACAGGAATATGCGCATACTCACAAAATTGCCGCACCAGCTCTTCATCTTCCGCTAAATCGCCGCCGCAATTAAAGCCCAGCACGTCAACGCCCAACGCCTCCAAATACGTTACGCACGTCAACACGTCCGCACCTGTCAGAGTGCGCAAATTCGCCTGAAACGTCATCGAAGCAACGATAGCAAGCGACGTATGCTCCTTAATCGCGAGCACAGCGGCTTTCACTTCGTATAAATCGCTCATAGTTTCCACGATTGCCACTTCTGCGCCTGCTTTTTCGGCAATAATCGCCGCCGTCTTATAGCTTTCGTATGCTTCGTCAAACGTCAGCGAGCCCATCGGCTCTAATAATTTGCCAATCTGTCCAATATCCCAGCCGACAAAGTGCGCTTTTTGTGCATTTCTGCCTGATTTTTCGCTGTTTTCATATTCCGCAATCGATTCTTTGACGCATTTTATGCCTTCTTCGATGAGTTTCTCTGCACTGTATGCGCTTTCCGTACCGATTTTGAGCGGATTTGCACCAAATGTGTTCGCTGTTATAACGTTTGCGCCTGCTTCTAAGTATTCTCTATGGATTTCCTTGATGATTTCTCGCCGTGTTATGTTTAATTCTTCTGGAATCTCGAAAGAAATCACCTCGCCCCGCTCTTTCGCCTCCGCTTGCACGGCTTGAATCATCGTTCCCATGCCGCCGTCGAAAAAAATCGGTCGCTTTTCGCTGATTTTCGCCCTTAAAAATTCCCGAAACGTCTGTTTTTGCATAGCTCTCCTCTTTTTCTCATCTTTTTATCGGTTGACCGCGGCAATAATCGAATCGATGTTCGCCAAAATATCGCGAGAAACGGCACTTTTGTTCATTGTGTAGATGTGAATACCGCGCACACCGTTAGAAATCAAGTCAATTATCTGGTCAATCGCGTACGCAATGCCCGCCTGTCTCATCGCCTCGCTGTCATCTCTGAATCTGTCGCAAATCGCGAGCAGTTTTCTCGGAATATACGCGTCCGACAGCTTTACCATTCGCTCCACCTGCGAAGAAGAGGTTATCGGCATAATGCCTGCAATGACGGGGACGTGAATGCCCTTGTTCTGCAGTTGATACAAGAACGAATAGAGCATATCATTGTCAAAAAACATCTGCGTCGTCAAAAAATCAACGCCAGCATCGACCTTTTTCTTCAAATTATCTATATCTTCAATGCGGCTCGCGCTCTCTGGGTGTCCCTCTGGATAGCACGCGCCGCCGACACAGAATCCAGCTTGTTTCAAAAGCGGTACAATGTCAGAAGCGTGCGGATATTTTCCAACCGCCTCTTCTTTTTCCATATTCGCAGGCACGTCGCCGCGAAGCGCAAGCACGTTTTCAATGTGAAACTTCTTTAATCGCGCAATCGCGTTATCAATTCCGTCCGCATTCGCACCGATACACGTCAAATGAGCCAACGCCGTTACGCCGCATTTCTCGATTTCGCTTGCAATCTCGGCAGTATTTTCTCTCGTCGAACCGTTTGCGCCGTATGTTATGCTCATAAAATCGGGTTTCAGCTCTGTCAGCTCCCTCGCCGTCTGAACTACGCCCAAAAATGCGTCTTGCTTTTTCGGCGGAAACACTTCAAGCGAGAACGACACGCTCTTTTTCTGTAAAATCTCTGATATTTTCATTTTTTTCCTCCTAAAAATGACATCAATTATCGATGTTTTCTATCTCAAGTTTCCTCAAAATGCTATTGTCGAGCGTGATAGAAAGATTTTTTTCGTTCGTCGGCAGCACCAAGCCTTTCGGTCCGTTCTTTGCGCGGCGCAAATACTTGACTTGCGTGTAATACAAATCTGCTTTTCCGTTTTTTCTCGCCTTTGAATGATACACCGCCAAGTTTCCTGCACAAAGCAAGATTTCAAGCGGTATCGTTTTGTCTTTTCTCGCCTTGATAAACACATATCCGCCTGCAAAATCGCGTGTATGCAGCCACATATCCTGTCCTTTGACGAAATGACGCAGCAACTCATCGTTTTCCGTCGCCGTTCTGCCCACCAAAATCAGCCAGCCGTCCATTTCATAGCTCAAACCGACTCTTTCTTTGTCGTTTTGCTGCTTCGGCGTAGTGTTTTTGCGCAACAGCTGCTCAATTTTCAGCACGTTTTTTTCTTCTTTTATCTTGCTGTACTGCGCATCGAGGGCGGCAATCTCTTTTTTCGCCATTTCGATGTCGCCTTTGAGCTGTTCTTGACCGCTTAGAGCCTTTTTATACTGCGCATAATAGCTTCCTGCATTCTCTTGCACGCTTTTTTTCGCGTCAACCTTTAATCGCACCGTGTTTCCGCTCTCGTAATCTTCACATTCAAGATATCCAGAGGAAAAATCAGAGCCAAAGCCGAACGCCATCACTAAATCGCCTTGATGTTTGTACCTCTCCGCCTGCAAAAAGCTCTCGTATTTCTCGTTTAATCGCTCTAAAGCCGCGCTCATCTTGCTTCTGCGCACGTTGTACCACTTTTCCGCCTGCTCTAAAAGTGCTTCGCGGCTCAAATTCTCGGCATATTCATTGTACCAAATATCAACTTTGCGGTTAAACGGCTCTTTGTCCTCCGCTCTCATCTTGTCAGCGACTTCGGCGAACTCTCGCACTTGCCAAACTCGCTCCGCCTTGCCCTTTGCCGCCTCTTTTATCGCCTCAATATCAAAAAATCCGCCCGTAACCTCATTTTTCGCAGGTCTTCGATACATCGAATCGATGATTGTGCCGTCTTCTTTGCACAAAATCACGTTTCCCGCGTTGCTCCAAAGGCGAATGTAGAGAATATATCTCTCGTCCGCGCTCTCCTGCTCTTCTCCTTTTCGTCCGAGCGTCGTCTGCGCGCTGTTCATCACGAAAATCTTTCCCGTTTTGAACAATTTTACTTCTATTATTCTCTCTTTTCCGATTTGCCTAATCGATTCTATCCGTGCGCCTTTGATATGCGACTTTAAGCACTCCATAAAGCGAAGCGGCTTTGTGTTTTTCGGCACTTTTCGCCACGTCTGATGTATTCTGCAAGCTCCAGCGGCGGTACAAATAAAAATCGTCTTCGCGTCGTTCACTTTGTACACGTTGAGCGCAATCGCGTCATAGCTTGGCTGCACAATTTCTTGAATAAAAGAGCCGTCAAGCGACAATTCACTTAAAATCACATCAATTTCATTACAATTCAGCGACATATTGAAAAGTATACACTATTTGCAAGCACGATTACAAGGCAAAAAGCACCTTTTTTCAGTGAGATTAAACTCAATAGAGTTTTGTTACATAACTCAGTTTTTATGTAACAGTGCAAACTTGTGTGTTATCATCTTTAACTATGCAAATTTTACAAAAACTTCTTCTCGGTATCGAGAAACGCTACAAAATCTCAATGCTTTTTTCTCCTGTCGTCATGATTGGCGAGGTAATTCTTGAAGTAATCATACCTCTTTTTATGGCTCGCATTATCGACATCGGAATTTACAATCACGACTTTGCATACACACTCAAAATCGGGCTTACTATGGTCTTAATCTCGTGTCTTTCGCTCATTTTCGGCGTGCTCGGAGGCAGATTGGGCGCAGTTTCCTCTCAAGGCTTGTCGCACAATCTTCGCCGCCGCCTTTTCGACAAAGTCTTAGACTTTTCATTCTCTAACGTAGACCATTTTTCCTCCTCAAGTTTGGTAACACGCCTCACCACCGACGTTACAAACGTGCAGAATGCGTGTATGATGATACTTCGAGGCTGTATCCGCGCGCCGTTTATGCTCATTTCTGGCACGATTATGGCATTTTTGCTCAATAAACGGCTCGCAATCGTCTTTTTAATCGCAATTCCCTTCCTTTCGGCGATGCTCTACTTGATAAACTCAAAGGCGTTCCCGCTTTTCCGCTTGATGTTGCAGCGATACGACACGTTAAACAACGTCGTTCAAGAAAACTTAATCGCAATCCGCGTTGTAAAATCCTTTGTTCGACAAGATTTCGAGATAAACAAGTTTGAAGATGCTGCAAATGCCGTGCGCGACGCTCAATTCAGAGCAGAAAAACACATCATCAAGACGATTCCGATAATGCAAATGACGGTGTACGCCTGTATCATCAGCGTGCTGTGGTTCGGCGGCAATATGACGATTAAAGGCAGTATGAAAACGGGAGAGCTCATCAGTTTTTTGACGTACATCACACAAGTTTTGATGAGTTTGATGATGCTCGGTATGATGTTCGTGCAGCTCGTCATCACGAGAGCCAGTGTTAAGCGCATTTGCGAGGTCTTAGATGAAGAAATCGACATCAAAAGCCCTGCGCCTTGCCCCTGCCACAATGTTCCGCTTGAAAAAGCGTGCTTCAACGTCGTTACAAACGGGTCAATCGAGTTTAGAAATGTGTCGTTCAGCTACGAAAAGAAGAGGGACAACCTCGTTTTAGACAATATCAACCTCAAAATCGAAAGCGGTCAGATGGTCGGTATCATCGGAGGCACAGGTTCTTCTAAATCCACACTCGTTCAGCTCTTGCCGCGCCTCTACGACACTCTTTCTGGCACTGTTTTGGTCGGCAGAATCGACGTGAGAAAGTACGATTTGAAAGCATTGCGAGATAATGTGGCGATGGTGCTGCAAAAGAACACGCTTTTTTCAGGCACAATCGCAGAGAATTTGAGATGGGGCAATGAAAACGCGACGGAAAAAGAGCTTATTGAAGCGTGCAAAGCCTCAGACGCGCACGAGTTCATCTCCAATCTTCCCGAAGGCTACAATACCATGCTCGGACAAGGCGGCGTGAACCTCTCTGGAGGGCAAAAACAACGCCTCTGCATTGCACGCGCACTGTTGAAAAAGCCGAAAATTCTCATCTTAGACGACTCCACGAGCGCAGTTGACACCGCTACCGACGCGAGAATCCGAAGTGCGCTCCGCTCCACTCTTCCCGACACGACAAAAATCATCATCGCGCAGCGCATTGCGAGCGTTTCGGACGCAGATGTCATTTTCGTACTCGACGACGGCAAGATTTCGGGCAACGGCACACACGAAGAGCTTTTAGCCACAAACGAAATCTATCGCGAAGTATACGAATCTCAAAACAACAAGTAATCCAAAAGGAGAAACGAAATGCCACCAGTAAAGCGCAGAGGAATTCAAAAGCCGAAAAACACAAAACAGGCTCTAAAACGCCTTTTTTCATATATGACCAGCTATAAAGCATTGTGGTTTGTCGTCATTTTGTGCGTTATCTTGGACGCAGGGGCGAACATCGCAGGAACGTACCTATTAAAGCCCGCGCTCAATAATTACGTCGTGCCGTTTATCGCGCAAAAAGACGTGGATATGACACCGTTCGCGCTGCTTTTGGGCTTGATGGCGACGATTTACATCGTGGGCGCACTTGCTTCCTACTTAAACAACCGCATTATGCTCTTAATCTCGACGCGCACGCTCTACAAAATCCGCACCGACCTTTTTTCGCACATGGAAACGCTGCCTTTAAGCTATTACGACAAAAAAACGCACGGCGAGCTTATGTCGCTGTACACAAACGATGTCGATACCCTTCGCGATATGCTCTCGCAAAGCGTGCCGCGACTGTTGAACTCGGTTTTAACCGTGTCGGGCGTGCTGACAATGATGATAATTCTTTCGCCCGTGCTGTGCGCGCTCGTCGTCGTGTTTGTCGCCTTGATTATTCTTTCGATAAAGCTCATCGGCAAGCAAAGCGCAGCGAGTTACCGCGAAAATCAGAAGAACATCGCCGCCGTCAATGGCTACATCGAAGAGCTTATCACGGGTCAAAAGGTGGTCAAGGTCTTTACCCACGAAAACAAGGCGAGAGCTGACTTTGCCGTGCTTAACGCGAATTTACGAAAGGCAGGAACACGGGCGAACACGTGGGGCACGGTGATGGGTCCTCTGACAAACAACATGGGGCACATTCAATACGCGGTAACAGCTATCTTCGGCGCGTATTTGGTCATAAAAGGCTCGCTTAGTATCGGCACAATCGCGAGTTTCTTGCAATACACGAGGAACTTCAATCGTCCCATCAACGAAATGAGCCAACTTTTCAACGGAATCTTGAATGCGTTAGCTGGCGCGGAGCGAATTTTTAGCGCAATCGATGAGAAATCAGAGATTGACGAGGGAAGCGTGAAGTTAGTAAACGTCAGAAAAGCTCATTCCGAGCAGTTTTTCTCGACAAATTCAGCGGAAACGTCATTTCCAGACAATTTCACGAGAGCGACCTCGCCGAAAACGACTGATTCCGACCTTTCTACGAGCGTAAACTCCTCGAAAACGCCATTTCCAGACAATCTCACGAGAGCGACCTCGCCGAAAACGACCGATTCCGACCTTTCTACGCGCGTAAATTGCTCGGAAACGCCATTTCCAGACAACTCATCGGCGAGAGATTCATCGGAAATGACGTTTCCAGAGAATTTGTCGAGAGAAAAAGAGCAAATTCAGGAAGTTTCGGAGCAAACAGGATTGTGGGCGTGGAAATCTGACGGGTTGCAGCTTTTGCGCGGAGATGTAAACATAGAAAATGTGTCGTTTTCGTACCGCGCAGAAAAAGAAATCCTGCACGGCATATCGCTTTTTGCAAAGAGCGGGCAGAAAATCGCACTCGTCGGCTCGACGGGAAGCGGTAAAACGACGATAACAAACCTGCTCACGCGATTTTACGACGTGGACGAGGGAAAAGGACGCATCACTTATGACGGAATTGCGCTTAAAGACATCAAAAAAGACGATTTGCGCCGCTCTCTCGGTATGGTTTTGCAAGACACGCACCTTTTCACAGGCACTGTTCGCGACAATATCCGCTATGGACGGCTGGAGGCGAGCGATGAGCAGATAATTGCGGCGGCGAAACTGGCGAACGCGCACGGTTTCATCAAGCATTTGCCGCAAGGATACGACACTGTTTTGACGAGCGACGGAGCGAACTTGAGTGCAGGGCAGAGGCAGCTTTTAGCCATTGCACGCGCCGCCGTAGCTGACCCGCCTGTGCTGATTTTGGACGAGGCGACAAGCTCAATCGACACGAGAACAGAGGCGTTAATCGAAAAGGGTATGGATTCTTTAATGCAGGGACGCACGGTCTTTGTCATCGCGCACCGACTTTCGACCGTTCGCAATGCGGATTGCATTATCGTGCTGGAAAAAGGCACTATCATCGAGCGCGGCACTCACGAAGAGCTGCTCGAAAAGCGCGGCAGATATTATCAGCTGTACACGGGCGCATTTGAGCTGTCGTGAAAAGATAACTTTTCATCATTGCGCAAAAAAAATGCAAGGGCTGTTGACAGCTTAGTGTTATTTCATTATGATTAACTCTACATTATCGATAATTCTATTGGAGGTTAAACATGGCTGGAGCCAGTAAGAACTCTCGTACAACAGTTGCAACTCATAAGTTTATTTGCCCTGATTGCGGTGGCGAAATCGTTATGAAGACAATGATTGACAGCGGCAAAGTTAAGAGCGTTGCTGAGTGTCAGAAGTGCAAGCGCACAGAGCGCAGACCAAAGGACTTCAAATAAAGACAAAAAAAGCTGCCAATTACGGCGGCTTTTTTTATTGCTCATATCAGATTTCAAAAACGACGCTATTGCGCTCTCCATTCTTCAAGCTGTTTCACGATAAGCTCTCTGCCCTCTTCCAAAATCCGCGCTTCATCTTCTTTTGTCTGCGGTGCGTCGTAGACTTTCAACACCTTCACTCGATACGCGCCCTTGTATAAATTGCGTGCGATACCGTCGAGGCTCGAAATCTTCCAGCCGCCGTCCAATGCTACAACCGCAACAGGAAGTTTCACCGTTTCTGCGATTTTTCTAAAGCCTGCGCTGTAGAATTTTCCTACTTTTCCGTCGCGGCTTCGTGTGCCTTCGGGGAAAATGATAGGGATTTGATTGCGCGCAATGACTCTTTTTGAGAATGCCTCCATTGTTTTCATTGCAACCATCGGCGAACCGCGGCGCGGAATCATACAATGCTCCTGCGTTCTAAGCATTTCGGAAACAAGCGGCACATGTCGGGATAATTGGTCTTTGGCAACGAAGCGCAGCTCTTTATCCCGCATATAATTCATAAACAGCGGAATGTCTAAAAGGCTTTGATGATTTGAAATCACGACAAAGTGCTCTGGAAGCAGCTCTTTGCTCTTCTTGTCGCCAAGGAAGCGAAACTGTTTATACATTGCTAAAAGCGCGAACACTCTCGGCGCGCACACTTTCACGATGTAATTAGAAATTGCCATACTCCAGCGGTGGCTTACGGGGTAGGCAATGATATTGAGGATTGCGGGAGGCAATACAACTTGTAGTAAAAAAATAAATGTTAATATCGTTGGCATAAAATTATTTTAGCTTTTTTCAGTCGATGTTGTCAACGCACTCAAAAACCGCTCTGTCGTTTCTGAAATCTCTTTTGCAGAGCAATACAAGCGGAATGTTTTGGGGACGCTTTTCGTGAAAATCGAGCCGTAGCGTTTTTCTACGATTCGCCTATCAAGCACCGCTATGCAGCCGCAATCATCTCCCCTCCGCATAAGCCTGCCAAAGCCTTGACGGAACTTAATCACCGCAGTGGGTATGCTTAAATCCATAAAGGACGAGCCGCCGTTTTTTTCGATAAGCTCGGAGCGAGCCGCAAAAACGGGGTCATTCGGCACGGAAAACGGCAATTTGACGATGATGACTTGAGAAAGCGATTCGCCTGGCACGTCAACGCCCTCCCAAAAGGAATCTGTGGCGAAAAGGGTGCTGAAAGAATCTGTTTTGAAGTGTTCGAGAAGCCGAAATCTATCGTCGTCGCCTTGTTTTAAGAGCGTAATGCCGTGTTCTGCAAGCGAATCGCTCACTTTTTGGCTTGCGCGGCGCAAACTTTCATACGAAGTGAACAAAACGAGAGTTCTTCCCTTTGCGGCGAGGCACAAATCAAGAATTGTCTGCTCGGTGTAGTTCTGAAAAGCGGCGGTATCATCGGGGAAAGGTGCGTCTGACGGCACGGAAAAGAGGACGCGAGTTGCATACGAAAAGGGCGAGGCAAAATCTCCGTACAAAACACGCTCGCTTTCAAGCATATCTACTCCAGTTCGATGCGTCCAATAGCCGAATGTGCCGTTTATTTTCAGCGTCGCCGATACGCACACCACGCTTGAGAGCGGTTCAAAGACGTGTTCGCTCATAATGGGCGCAATATTCAGCGGCGTTTTCGAGAAAATCACAAAGAAACTATTGCCCTCAGGTCCTGTACTCGTCGAAAGAACCTTTTGAAAGTGAAATACGCTCTCTTCGTCTTCTTGATACGAGAGAAATCCCTTGATTATTTCCACGAACGAGCCTAAGCGATTGACAACATTCTTTGTTTCCCATACCGATTGCAGCTCACTGTCCTCGTCTTTTACGCCCTCCAAGATGTTTTTCACCAAGGAAATGAACGACAATAGCTCTTTGCAAAGATTATCCAGCTTGTCAAACACAGGAGCAAGGCTGCGCGCTGTTTTTTCGTTCACTCGCAGTGTCGTTTCATCGCCCAAGCACTCTAGCGCAACCTCATCAAGCTCATTCACCGCCGTTTTTAGCTTTTCTACGCCGAGAGCGACAGCGTCTTCTGCATTTTCTGCCTCAGAAACCGCCATCACCGTAAAGAGAAAACCTGAAGCAGAGCGTCTGCCCTCGCGAAAGAGGAGATTGATTTGTTTGAGAATTGAAAATCGGTTGAAACGGGAACTGAAAAAGCTCGTTGCGCTCTCTTCAATTCCGTGAGCTTCGTCAAATACCACTCTGTGATACGGTGGCAAAACGGCGGCTTCGTCAAAACCGATGCCCTCCATTCTCGACGCAATGTCCGCAAAGAAAAGATGATTGTTTACGATAAGGATTTGCGCATCGGCGGCTTCTTTTCGCACTTTTGTTACAAAACATTCATCGTGAAACGGGCATTTCATTCCCATACACGCATCAGATTCGCTGTTCACCCTTGACCAAATAGTGTCGCTGATGTTTTCGATTAAATCCGCTCTATCGCCAGAACTCGTTTTCTTCGACCATTTGTAAATCATCTCTATGATTTCAATATCATCATCAAAAAAATCTCTGTCGTCGATTGCGTCGTTCAGTCTTCTCAAGCAAACGTAATTTTGTCGCCCCTTCAACAAGACTGATTTCACATTTTTGCCTAGAATAAGCGAGGCTTGCGGCACATCTTTTTCAATAAGCTGCTGTTGCAAGTTAATCGTGCCTGTTGAAATGACAACTCGCTCATCGTTTTGTATCGCCCACATCATTGCAGGGATTAAATACGCGAAACTCTTTCCGACTCCTGTGCCCGCTTCAAAGATTCCAATTTTGTTTTCATTAAACGAGTGCACAATATGCCGCATTAGCTCTAATTGTGTAGGTCGCTCTTCAAAGTTCTTTTGTTTTTTTGCAAAAGAGCCGTCTTTCGACAAATATCGCACCGCTTCATTTTCCTCGATTGGCACGATTTTTTTCTTTTTCGGCACTTCGAGAACGACATAGACCTCTGTCGCGGCATTGTCGATGATAAAAAAGCCCATAGAATTCTGATTTGCCTTGCTTGCGACTTCTAAATCAGCTTCAGACGGCTTCAAAACACCTGACGGGTGATTGTGAATAAGGACATCTGCGTCTTCATAATTCACTGCTAACACTTCCGCATCGTTTCCACGGGCGGCAACTGCTACTCCCTCAACAAATCCATCTTCGTTTGCAGCTCCGACAAAGAAAACTTCCGCCCCGTCCGCTTCCACAATTTCAGCTCTCATAAAACAAAGAGCTTTTTCGCTTATTCGCATTTTTGCTTTCATAATTTCAAAGCCTTTTTCGCCGATTTTAGCCCATAAGTGCGATATAACTCTTCTGCTGCTTCTAGCAACTCATCTTCGCGAGAAATCCATTCATATTTTTCACGAAGTTTTTCTGCCAAAAGCATAACATCATCACCACATTCCTCTTTCAGAGCCTTGTAATCAGCTTTGAACGCAGCTATATCAGTTTCAATAGGCTCTCCCTTGCTGTCTATCGAGGCAACGAGCCATTTATCACCTTTGAAAACAAGGTTTACAATGTCTGTCGTTTTCACAACCGTCAAAACATCTTCGCCTGAATTATAGACCATATAATAAACTGCGGTATGCTGAGCTTTTTCGCCGTCTTTTAAGGCGATTCCATTTTCTTCGCTCAGAGCTTTTGGCTTTGTATTTTTCTCTGGGGCAGCCACCGTCTTAGAAACCGCTTCACCGTCAAGCGTAAATTGCGTAATGCCGTAAATCCAATATTTCAAATCATTGTTAAAGAACAACCATTCACCCAGATTTTTCGTTGCGGCATTTTGGTCATACGACGTTCGCGTCTTTGCCGTAACATACAGCCCCGCAACACTGTCTGAAAATTTTCTATCAGCCTCGCCTGTCGTCGTGTTTTGTATTATCGAAACATCAGTTTTATCAAGCCCCGTGTAAAACTCTTTGACAACTTCGCTCGAAGTCAAGCCTTTTGTCGTAATTTCTCGCCCTCTGTCGTGGATATAGCTGATTGCAAGCCCTCCTACAATGACAATGAGCGCAGTTAAAAAGCCAACCGCCGTACTGTATCGGCGAAAAAAGCGTTTTATCTTGACTTGTCTATTCTGCAAGGTCAGCGCATGGCTTCTCTTCATTGCAAACACATTTTCTTTCATCATATTCTTGTGCGACACAGGAACTTTTATCGCGCTTACATAGCCATCTGTTGCTTTCGGTACAGCCTCTAACCCCATTTCGTGAATCAGCTTTTCTATCGGGAACTCTTTTTCAAAATCCCCCTGCGGATTCGTTAATCTTGCATTTATCGCTTTTGCAAGCACTGTATCTATACCGTTTACCTCAAGGTCGATATGCACAAATGCGCTGTCTAAAAAGTCTTGATTCCTTATTTCAGTCTTTAGCGCAGGATACGGCATCTTGCCTGTTATTCCAAGATACGAAAGAGTTGCAAGAGTAAAATTCAAAGACTTTGAAACACTCTCTTCAAACGCTTTATTTACAAAACAGCCCTGAAGAACAGAATACACCTCGTCGCTTCTCACAACGCTTGCTTCTTCAAATAATTCAGGAGGCAAAAAAAGCACATCGCCCGTAAGCTCTCCAGTCTCACTTGTCCCCAATACAATGCCGCCACAGCCAACACTCTTTTTGAGGTATTTCAAATCGTTTGTGAGAGCTTGAGAAAGCGCACAGCAAACAAACATAATTGCAAGGCTCGCCTTGTTCTTGTCTGTAAAAAGAAGCTCTGAAAGCGAAACTCCCTTAAATGCTTCTCCCTTAAAGAACACCGTCGCAAAAGATTTTTCAGTATTTATCTCTGTACTGTCGAATTTGTAAGAGAAAAAATCATACTGAACAGCTTTTATGCAGCCTGCACTTTGTCTGCTCTCTGTTTTCTGCGCACGAGCTAAAAGCCCCTCTTCACCGAGAGAATTAGAAAGGCGCGCCTTAGAAAATGCAGATGATGAAAGACCTGTATCCAAAAAAACTGCTTGAGAATTGCACTGTACAATAGATTCGATAGATTCAATAGAATTAAAATTATTCATACCAAAAAGAATAGCAAAAATCTGCTATATTCTCAACCGCAAATATCGCCTACAGTTGATAAAAAAAGACTTTGCCTTTATACTGTACATATATGAATACAGATTTTAAGAGCCGACTTTCTAAAATAGAATCTTTTTTGTCTAACGCATTGCCGTCAAACCTTTCTAGCCAATGGTTACAGAGCTCTTTTGCAGATGAATATCCTGCAATAACCTCTTTTCACGCACAAAACCTTGCAGAACCTTGCAAACGACTGGTAGACGCAGGCGGCAAAAGATGGCGACCTTTGCTTTTGGTGCTCTCTGCTCTTATGCAAATCAAAGCAGATTATCCAAACATAAGCGATGAAGAAGCAGAAGAAAAACTGAATACCGCATATTCTCTCACTCCGCTCTTAGAGTTTGTGCATACAGCAAGCCTTATTCATGACGACATCGAAGACGGCGCAGACACAAGACGAGGCTTACAGGCTACGCACCTTGTTTATGGCTTAGATACCGCTATAAATGCAGGCTCTTGGCTTTATTTTGAAGCCGCAGTATGTATAAACACTCTGAGCAATACAGACCTAAAGCTAAAAATCTATGAACTTTATACACAAGAGCTGCGCCGCTTGCATCTCGGTCAAGCAATGGATATTAGTTGGCACAGAGAGAGCGAAAAAATACCAAGCAAAGACGAATACTTTGCAATGGTCAAAAACAAAACAGGCACACTTTCCTCCCTTGCTTCTCAACTGGGTATACTTGCAGGAGGCGGAAAGAGTGAAAATGCAAAGAAGCTTGGAGCTATTGCGGCCGATATAGGTGCAGGCTTTCAAGTGATGGACGATGTTATCAACCTAACAACAGGCAACGCGGGCAAAAAACGCGGTGATGATATTGTTGAAGGGAAAAAAAGCCTTCCTGCTCTTTTGTATCTTGAAAATAGTGATACAGAGGGCAAGAAAGAACTATTTGACTGCTTTTATAAAGCAAAAGAAGAAGGCATTAACTCTGCAGCTGTGGAAAAAGCAATATCTCTTATGCAAAGCAATAATTCTATAGAAAAAGCAAAAAAAGAAGCGCAAAACTTGATATACACAGCTTGCACATCTCTTCACCAACTTTACAAAGACAACAAAGGAGCTGATTTAATCGAAGAGCTTTTCATTTCAATGATACCGAACTAAAAGCAGCTCTTTTATTGGAGAAACAAGAATGATAGAATCCTTAGAACTATTTAACAATCAAGCAATTCATTTAGCATCTCACGGAGAATATCAAGAAGCGATTGCTTGCTTTAAAAAGGCACTGCAATTTGAACAAAGCAATTATTTACTTTGGTTCAATATGGGTGTAACGTATCGTGATTCAGGTGATTTCGACAAAGCTCGATTTGCATTGGAAAAGGCGTTTGTCTTAGCGCAGCAGTGCGGAGAGAATGGCGAAGATGTGGCTGAAGTACTTGCACAAATGCTCTTTGCGAACGGTCAGTATGGAGAGGCTATAAAATACTGCAATATCGGTCTTACCATCAATATACGGAACTCGCATATTTGGAATACGCTCGGAGCTGTTTTATTCAACCTCGAATCTTATGACAAAGCAGCAGAAGCCTTTGAAAACGCCCTCACTATTTCCCCTTATTATTATGACGCGCTCTTTAACCTTCACGACACATACGCCGAGCTTGGAAATGAAGACGGAAAACGTGTTTGTGAAATAAAAATGAGCGAACTACAGAAAAAGGATTTATAATGGCAGTAAAAGAAGCCGTCGTCATTCGTATTGAAAAAAAATCAATCATTCTCTTACCTATTATTTCGCCAAAATGCGTAACCTGCCACGAAAAGTGTTTACTCCGTGGCGGATTCTTTAGAGCTAAAAACAAAAAACAGTTCTCCCTAAAGAAAGGAAATATCGTCGCAGTCGGCACAGAAAGCACACTTGAAAACTTTTTAGGAGTTATCTCTTTAATTATTCCTGTTTTCTGTGCTTTCTTAGGTTATTTTCTGTTTAAAAACAAAGCAGGGGAAGATATAAAAGCTCTCTTCTCCCTGCTCTTCTTAATCAGCTCAACACTTCTTCTTTTTATTCTCAATCGCACTTTATATCGCTGGTACAAGCCAGAGATATTAGAAGTGCTATCGTAAAAAGATTTTATGCGTGCTCTATAGCGAGTTTATTTATATTGCTTGCCATCTCTTTTAAGCCAACTTGTTTTTGCACGCCGCCAAGCTCCCAAGCCACTTTCGGCATACCATAAACAACGCTAGAGCTTTCATCTTGACCGAGCGTCCAAGCACCTTGCTTTCTCATCTCAGTAATTTCCGCAGCACCATCGCGCCCCATTCCCGTCATAATAACGCCCAAAGCCCTGTTCTGAAACTCTTTTGCAACAGACTCAAAGAGAACATCTGCACTCGGTCTATGACCATTTCGCTGTTCTGCTTGAGAAAGGCGCACCACATAATTAAAGCCCTTTTTCTCGACATAGATATGATAGTTTCCAGGAGCAATATAAATGTTTCCTGCCTTTAAGACATCTCCGTCATTCGCTTCTTGCACTTGCAGCGGACAAATGCGGTTTAGAGAGTTTGCAAACTCCGTAGTAAACCCTGCTGGCATATGCTGAACAACAAGAATCGGCTGCTTGATTTTCGGGTCAAGGTCTTTGAACACTTCGCGAAGAGCGTTTGGTCCTCCTGTTGAAATGCCAATCGCAATAATTTCTATTCTGCCTCCCTGTCGCATTGGCGTGATGACAACAGGGTCTTTTTTTGTAGGCGGTGTCCATGTAAAAGAAGGCTTTTTTGTATCTAATACAGGACGTACCGAATTTGAAATAGAGGAAATCGATGTTCGTTCGCTAAGAGTTGCTGTGCTTGAGCGAGATGAAAAGAGTGGACGAGAAGAAATATCTTTGTCTTTTAAGAAATCTCCGCCTTTCTTTTCAGCCACAAGGTGTTCAGCTCTTCGCATCTTTGCTTGCTGATAGAAAAACTCTGGCGGATACACATCTCTGCCATGTCTTCTCGCATATTGGCAACCGTAAGAAGAAATAAGCTCTGTTAATCGGTCTGCCACCGAAGACAAATCCGCAGAAGTTGAACCATTCGGCTTCGTGATAAAATCAGCTGCCCCCAGTTCAAGAGCCTGCATAGTAACAGCAGCTCCCTCTGTAGCTACAGAAGAAAGAATAATTACAGGGAAATCCCATTTATTTTCTTTTCTCTTCTTCAAGAACTCAATGCCGTTCATCACAGGCATTTCAATGTCCAACACCATTACATCAGGCTTTAAAAGCGGCACTTTTTCCACAGCAAATTGACCGTTCATCGCTTTGCCGACAACTTTCATTCCCTCCGTGCCGTCGATGATACGACCTATCAAGTTTCGCATTAAAGCGGAGTCATCACAAATAAGAACCGATATATCTTCCATAATTTTAACCCTCCATACACACGCACAGCATGCTTTTACAAATAAAAACGCTATGCTTATTAGTAAAAAATTCTCCCTATTCTAGTACATCAAAAAAGATTTCTCAATAATGCCCACAATAGCAAACTGAGATGCACAAAGAAAGAGAATTACACTAATTTTACATAGCGATAAGATGAAGCTATAAAATTAGACTTGCTTTTGATACAAACACGCCCATTGCGTTTTCAAAAATTCAAATTTTGTATTCATACCAAAAAGAGATTCTGAATGACCAATAAACAAATAAGAGTGGCTACCCATAGAGTCCCAAAATCTGTTTATTGTAGCAAGCTGTGCTGGCTCATCAAAATAAATAAGAACATTACGACAGAAAATAATGTCGAGATTTCTCGCCCCGCTGTCGTTACGAAGATTGTGATAGTCAAACTTGATTGTTGACATCAAATCTCTATTAACTTGATACCCTGCGGCAGTCTTAGTAAAATACTTTGCCAAATAATTCTCAGGAATACCTGTGATACGGCTCGCAGGATAAAAGCCCTGCTTACCAACCATAAGAGATTTTAAGGAAATATCCGAAGCCATAATCTGGAAAGTATAAGGTGCAGGAAGTATATCCTTTAAAATCATCGCGATAGTATACGGTTCTTCTCCTGTAGAGCAACCTGCACTCCACACGCGAACTGTTCTATCTCCACTCTTTTTCTTTTCTTCAAGAATATGAGGAATAACGTAATGAATCAGGGCATCGAAATGTGGCTGATTGCGAAAAAAGCGCGTCAGATTTGTAGTAACAGAATCCAACATCACTTTCATTTCCTCTTTATCTGAAGTTATAACTTTATAATATGCTTCAATGTCGGTCATACCTTTTTCTCTAAGACGTTCTTTCAAACGGCTATCAAGAATTGACCTGTTAGTTGCAGAAAATGTGATTCCGCTTTCGTCGTAAATAATTTTTCGGAATTTATCGAATTCCACATCTGATAGTAAATCTGCCATACAAATAATTATATACTCACATTCTAAAATTGTAAATGTTAGCTAGAAAAATTTGCAATTTTTTATAAAAATCTTTTCACGAACCACACTGTTATAACACAAAATATAGAAAACCGCAGTTCTTTTTCTTGAAACTATGTGATTTTTATGCTATAATATGATAGAATAGTGGCTAAGAACAGTTCTTGCATACTGTGAAAAAATATAAAATCACCCCCTAGCCTAGATTACCCCTTCTTCTTAGATTAGATTTTCCCTTCTTCCTAGCCTAGATTGCCCCCTCTCCCTAGCACTAGGTGCGTTCCCTATTCCTGTAGCAATACGCTCCCTATTCCTACAGGAATACACTCCTTATTCCTACAGCAATACGCTCCTTATTCTTACAATAATAAACCCCGTCTTCTTACAGCAATGCACACCGCGTTACAATAAGAACACGGAGTTGTTACCAAAGGTATGCTAGAATGTCATTATCGGGCTCGACCCGATAATCTTTTCTAAAGCACTATACGAGAGCCTTAAAAGATTCCCGTGTCAAGCACGGGAATGACATAAACAGATATATCAGCATACTTTCCGTAACACTTCCAAGAACACAAAAAAAGCACCTAAAGGAAAATACCTCCAGATGCTTTTTTGATTTTGTGTAAACGCTTGAAAAAAAAAGGCTTATTTACCTGTTAAAAGCCAGTTCGTTGAAAAGATTTTCTTATTAACAATCTTTTCGTTATCAAAGACAAAGTCTTTTACAGATACACGCGTCTTGCGCCCTGTGATGTGGTTCGTGATGAGGCAAGAGCGGCGAAGGACATACGGCGTGCCTGTAACACCCTTTACATTATCGATTTTCTCGATGACGAAAGACTTCATCAAGAGTTTCGGGTCTTTTTTGTCGTAATACTCCATTCTCACAGGAAGATACGTCTTTTTGTCGTACCAACAAATGCGATAGCCATATTCAATATCGTTCTTCTTCTTTGGCACGCTCTTAATCTGATAGCAAGAATACGTTGTGCCATTTATCGTGATGCTGTCGTTCGCATTTATCATCTCATGAGTATCTTCTTCTGGCTTACGAATTGTCATATCATTATAGGTGAACTCTGTTCCGATAAATGAGCTAGAACGCTCT
Source organism: uncultured Treponema sp. (assembly GCA_937901865.1). Classification (GTDB taxonomy): domain Bacteria; phylum Spirochaetota; class Spirochaetia; order Treponematales; family Treponemataceae; genus Treponema_D. Next base: position 5,924 of record CALDID010000196.1, on the reverse strand, counting down.
CCCGTTTGAATACGGCGAACATTTCGCAAAGACGGCTCGTAAATCCAGCGGTCGTCTTCTTTGTTCGTCTTTTCCGCCTGAAGCACACGAACATTTGTATACTTCTTAGAAGTATCTTTCTGAATATCGAAAACAACATTCTTCAAAACATTGTAGCCGCTTCCGTATTCAATCATCTCTCTCTGCTCTGTCGAGCCATTCTTGTTGATAATGTCAAGAATCATCGTTGCTTTTGAGTATTCGGGAACGTCAAGACCACAAAACTTCTTTATAACGTCCTCTGCCTCATCAGCAAAACTTGCCGAGCCCACAACACAAAACAATGCCATCAGCACAATAGCCTTTAAGACTTTCATATAAAACTCCTCCTAGGAAACTTATATGAAATAGATTGTAGCATTTACAATAAAAATTTTCAATCAATGCGCATTTTATTTGTTTTTTATCTGAATATCTGCTATAATGTATAGTATCAGTCATAAAATAGTTATGAACTAGAGCATCATCGTTTTTCGGAGGTTTGCTGTCATGGCAAAATCGATAAAGATTAGTAAAAAAGATTCCCTTGCAACGCGTGTAATTTGTTCTATTACTATACTTACCAGCTTGCTTCTTTTTGCTTTGGGAACGGTGCTTTTTATGCGAATCAGAAGCATAAATAATTACCAATTCACCAGTCAGTTTGCAAACACAATGCGCCTTATGGACCAATCATTCTCGGCTTTCTTGGGAACGCACGCAAAAACAATCAATATGCTTGCCATTGTTGCAGAAAACGAGGTTGAAGAAATCGAGAATATTGCAGAACATATCGTAGACGCAGATGAAGATATTGTTTCTGCGGGTGTTGTTACTTCTTCTGGTGAAATACTTTGCTTTCCATATATGAACGTAAAACAATCAGAAGCAGACCTGTGGTATGATGTTGCAGTCGATTTTGACGGTATGGCGCATTTCTCTCAGTTGTATCAAAAAGACGACGGAACGCTTGTTGTGTGCGGTACACAAGTCTATTACGATGAAAACGGTGTTGGAGGCGTTGCCTTTATGGAAGTAACAGCAGATGCCTTTATCCGCTTATTCGGCGATGAAACAACAATGGGCGATATTAAGTTTGTTATGCTTGACCAAGAGGGAAACGTACTTTTAAATCCATTTAGTCCGCAGCTTGAGTTTATGAGTGCGCACGATTTGGGCATTAAGGCTCTTGAAACGTATGTACCTGGCGCATGGGGAATCAGCAACGAAGTTCTTTTCGGCGAAACACCTTCTGAAATCCGCATTTTGTCAGCACAAAACGACTATATTCGCGTTGATTACGTCATCATTATCGACCATGCCTATCTTAATGCAAGCACAAACGAAGTTTTTAAGACCGTTGCTATTGCGCTTATTTTAGCGTGTATCGCCTCGTTTATTTTCTCGCATCTCATCGCAAGAAGCATTACCGTTATGCTTATGCACGTTACCGAAATACTTTTCAATATCTCTCAAGGCGACGGCGACCTTACTGCGCGGCTTCCTGTTCTTACCAAAAACGAACTTGGTCAACTGTGCCAAAGCTTCAATGTTACAATGGAAAAAATCGCAGACTCAATTAAGCACACGCTTGGTCAGACAAAGACGATGAAGGAAATTGGTGATTCACTTTCAAACGAAATGGCTTCTTCTGCCACGGCTTTTGAAGAAATCGACCAGAATATCACGAGTATTCGCGAGCAAGTTGAAAATCAGAGCGCAGGCGTTGAGCAGGCTTCAGGCACAATGGCAGATATTGCAAACACCATTTCTGAGCTTACCGAGAACATCGGACAGCAAGCGAATAGCGTAAAGAGTTCTACCGCGTCTATTGAAGAGCTTGTCGAAAACATCAATTCTGTTACAGAAATCCTTGATAAAAACGCTGTAAGCGTAAGAGAGCTTTCTGATTCTGCGGAAAAGGGACGCGGCTTAGTTATCAAAGCGGTAGATATGACGAACAAGATTTCTGACGAGGCGGCGGCTCTTATCGAAACAAGTTCTCTTATTCGCAACATTGCAAATCAAACAAACCTCCTTTCTATGAATGCGGCTATTGAGGCGGCACACGCAGGCGAGGCAGGAGCGGGATTTGCGGTTGTTGCAGACGAAATCAGAAAACTCGCAGAAGATTCTAACAAGCAGGGCAAAAAGATTAACGACGTTATGAAGCATTTGCGAGAGATGATTACTGATATGGCGAACGCTGCTCACGATATGCAAACGCAATTCGACGTTATATTTAACAACACGCAAACGGTAAGCAAGCAGGAAGGCATCATCAAGACTGCTATGGACGAGCAGAGCACGGGAAGTAAGCAGGTTATCCACGCTATTCGCGACATCAACGATGTTACAACAAAGGTTCGCGACGGGGCTAACACGATGGAGCAAGGCTCTAGCGAGATTATGAACGAAATGCAGCGGCTCACCGAAGTTACTCAGCAAATCAACATTGCAATGAGTGAGATTTCGACAGGTGTCAAAGAGCTTAACAACCACATGCAAGAAGTGCACGTTTTGGCACAGCAGAACAGCGAATCTATCAACACGGTTAGCAATGAAGTCGGACAGTTCAAAGTCGAAAAGACGGCTGAAGATATTGCCGCAGAAGAAGAAGCTAAACTGTCCAAAAAGAAAGGCAAAAAGGCAAAGAAACAGCCTAAAGCCGAGAAAACAGCATAATGATGTAACTGCATAAAACAAAACAGCTCCGACAAAATATACTCGGAGCTGTTTTGTTAAAAAACATATTTATTGCAACATTGCAGCATACTTTGGCTGTTCGGACAAGGGAACACCTAAAACATTCATTGCATCTGCAGCATTCATCTTCATATTATGCATAAGATTCAAAATACTGCTCTTGATACCATACATCAGCCCCTCTGCTCTTCCTTCATCTCTTGCTTCTTCTTTTTTGCACTTCAACATCAACATCGTAATCGTATTCCATATCAAACATATTCAACACTTCCGACGCTTTTCTCTCTAAATACTTCGGCAAAATCTCTTGCTTTCTAGCCTCTTGTATCGCCCATGTAAACGGCTCTTCTAATCCAAGTTCCTCTTCATGCGTTTTCGCATATCGTACTAAATCAATTAGCTTTGTGTATTGCTGTAGCACATCGCACTTTTGAAGTAAATCATCGCCAATACCAGTATTTATGTTGTATACTTTTACTACAAGTTCCAACGAGGGCGAAGTATTATCATCTCCATCTCGTTCAAAGGCCTCCGACAATTTTTTTTCACTCACAGCAGGTACATTTTCAGTGCCATTATACAGAAAAATGCCTCATCAAAACCAACGTTTAAAGTTGCCACTTCATACGAAGTGTATACACTAATTCTAGCGCAATAGGTACGCGATTTCAATTTTTAGCCACCAAAAAAATGACTAATTAAAACGTTCGTTTTGATTGGACGTTTTGGAGGCTTTTTTATGAAGAAAAAACTTTTTCTAAAAGGGTGGGTGTGTTTAGTGATGGCACTGTGCTTTTCTGCGTGTTCGCTCTTTATCGATGATGACGACGATGAGGAAGTAGAAGCGCAAGTACCGCAGATACTTTCTGTGGGCGAAGATGTTGCTACGGTTATCAATATGAAGAAAAGCATTTCTGTTACCGCCAAAACAAACGACAACGGCACATTAAGCTATCAATGGTATGAATCTTCTTCAAAGATTTCAAAAGGGAGCGCAATTTCACAAGCGGTCGAAAGCTCCTATACACCGCCTACAAATGCAGTCGGCACGTTGTATTATTACTGCGAAGTTACCAATACGCTCGGCAGCAGCACGAAATCGGTTATTTCGCCCTACATCACATACAAAGTGAGCGAGCATATTGAAGCGCAAAAGCCTGTGATTGCAACGCAATGCGAAAATGTGGCGCAAGATTTCGGCACTACATTTAAGCTCTCTGTTTCTGCGGTGTCAAAAGATGGCGGCGTTTTGAGTTATCAATGGTATTTTTCTGCAACACAAGACGGCTCTTTTACCGCTCTGAGCACAAAAACAGCTTCTACTCTTGAAGATACAGTATCTAAAGACTCGTTAGGCTATTATTACTGCGCTGTTACAAATACAATAGAAGACAATGGCGACGGAGGGGCAAAAACTGCGACGGAAAATACAAACACAGTGATTGTATCGAACAATGTGGTAAATGCAAATACGCCGACAATTACCGCACAGCCTGTTAGCGTGATAATGGTTATTCCTGCAACAAATGAGTTCACGGTCGGGGCATATTCGCCTGATGGAGAATTGAGTTATCAATGGTATGAAGTGGCAGAGGGAGAGAGCAACGGCTCGCCGATTTCTGGCGCAACAGAAAGCAAGTACAAAGCGACAAAAGACACGATAGGCACATTTGGATATTACTGCGTCATTACGAACACAATCGCAGATAACGGCGACGGGGGCATGAAGACTGCAAGCATTACGAGCGAAACGGCGTATCTTGAAACGGATTATATAAGCAATTTTATTCAAGCTGTTTTTACGACACAGCCGACGGCATTAAGCATTGCGCCGATGAACGAAAGCATTACGCTGAGCGCACAAGCGGAGGCTTCGGGCAGTGAAATTAGTTATAGGTGGTACGAAAGCGCGACAGGAACGACAGACGACGGAGTTGCAATTAGTGGAGCGAATACGAACACGCTGAGCGTGCCTGCAACAAGCGAAAAAGGCAGCCGATATTATTACTGCGTGGCAACGGCAACATTAGGAACAGAGAGAGCAGTAACTGCGTCCCTCTCCGCGATTTCCTCCCTCGCCACCGTAGTCTGCACAGGATTACCGACCGTGTATGTAAATACACCTGACAGCGCAGCGATAACATCAAAAGAAGATTGGCTCAAAAATGCAACGATTTCTATAAAAGGCTCTTCATACGATATTTCAAGCGTGAAAACAAGCATTCGCGGACGAGGCAACTCAACTTGGGTTCAACCGAAAAAGCCGTATGCGTTGAAGCTAGATAAAAAGCAATCTATACTCGGTATGCCATCTCATAAACGGTGGGTTTTAATCGCGAATTATCTCGATAATTCATTTATGCGAAATGAAATGGCGTTCTATTTAAGTTCTCTTATGGAGCTTGACTATACAGTTCGCGGACATTTCTGCGATTTGGTTTTGAATGGCGAATACAAAGGGCTTTATTGGCTAGGAGAAGCGATAAAACCAGATGAAAACAGGGTTAATATAAATGACGGCTCAAAAACAATGAGCGATGAGGAAGATAAGGATTATCTCATCGAAATGGACGTGTATTATGATGAAATTGTAAAATTCAAGTCATCTATTCGCTCTATGCCGTATATGATAAAGAACGATGATTATATGATAGACGATGCAGGAACTCTTACAACAGGAGGACAGGCTCGGCTATCACGGCTTCAAGAGAAAATCACAGCACTTGAAGAAAAATTATACCCTGATTTCACAGAAGGAATGAATACAAATAGCTGTTCTGCACCTGATGAAACATATAAAGATGTTATCGATATTGAATCGTGGGCAAAATTTTATCTTGTGAACGAGCTTATGTCTAACGGAGAACTAGGACACCCAAAAAGCTGTTACTTCACATTCGACAGTGCAAACAATATTTTTAAGGCGGGACCTGTGTGGGATTTTGACTGGGCTTCACTTTCTCAAAGTTCATCTTGCACTCTGCAAAACACGATTTATTATAATGCGCTTTTCAAATCTCCGTCATTTAAGAAGAAAGTAAGAGAAGTGTTCTCTCTCTATTCAAGTTCTATAAATGTTGCTAGCAGAATAGAAGAAATGAGAGAAGAAATTGCGCTTTCGGCTGAATATGACACAAAGATTTGGCGTCGTCGGCCGCCACTATTCCCGTGACGCTGCGACAAACTATTCGCAACGGTGT
>CALDID010000195.1 GCA_937901865.1 uncultured Treponema sp. | reverse complement strand
AATGTCTATTGTCCATTCTTTTCTCCATAAAAGTAAGAATTAACTATACAAACTCAAATGAAATTCAAAAATTTCATCTAAATTTTATGTACCAAATATATATTTTATAGTATACTACAAATATCAATTTTAGCAACCGCCACCGAAAAGGTGAAAGGAGATTAATTATGGCCTTGAAAAAGTCTTTTAGCAAGGATAAGACAATTTGCAATGTAACTTTTACAGTTACCCCGGAAGCTGCTCATGGTGCTGAAGAAATCACCATCGCAGGCGATTGGAACAACTGGAGCAGCACAGAGAACCCGCTTAAAAAGGGAAAAGACGGTTCTTTCTCTATTAAAGTGCCTCTTGCAGCTGGAAAAGAATACCAGTTCCGCTATCTTTTGGACGGCAAAAACTGGGAAAACGAATGGGAAGCAGACGGATATATTCCAGCTCCGTTCAGCCACACAGATAATTCTGTTGTTAAGTGCTACGCTCCAGAAAAAACAGAGAAAAAGACTGCAAAGAAATAACCGTTACGGGTAGCTTTGTAAAGTCACAACCTATCAAAAAGCAAAAAACCTCGATGTATCTCAATCGAGGTTTTTTTATTCCGTAATCGCCTGTACTTTTGTCTTACGGCATGTGGATAATCTCGCGCGGCTTTGAGCCGTTGGCAGGTCCGACGATGCCTCGCGCTTCCATCTCCTCGACCAAACGCGCGGCGCGGTTATAGCCGATTTTCAGCCTGCGCTGAATATAGCTCGCGCTCGCTTTGCCTGCCTGAATAACGATGTCGAGAGCCTTATCATACAGCGGGTCTTCGCCCTCTGACTGATATGAAGATTCGTTTGAATCCTCGTCTTCGTCGTCATCAATGAAAATCTCGTCGTCGATGTAATCAGGCTCGCCAAATCGCTTGACGTAATCCACAACGTTTTCAACCTCAAGGTCGTTAACAAGCGTGCCCTGAATGCGCGTCGGGAACGGGTCAACCACGCCTGCATAAAGCATATCGCCTTTGCCCAAAAGTTTTTCCGCGCCGATTTGGTCGATGATAATGCGGCTGTCCATTTTTGAAGCAACCATAAACGCAATGCGGCTCGGGATATTTGCCTTGATAAGACCCGTGATAACGTCGATTGACGGGCGTTGAGTGGCAAGCACCAAATGAATACCGACAGCGCGGCTCATTGCGCACAGGCGAGCAACCGTCGTTTCCAGTTCCTTGCCGCTCGTCGCCATAAGGTCGGCAAACTCGTCGATAATCACCACGATATACGGCAGTTTTTCCGTCGCAATGTTGCGTTCCACAATGCGCTTGTTGTAATTTTCGATGTCGCGCACCTGCATTCCGTCGAGAAGAGCATATCGCCGCTCCATTTCGCAAAGGCAGTACTGCAACGCCTGAAACGCCTTTTTCGGCTCGGTGATAACAGGGGTAAGCAAATGCGGAATGTCGTTGTAGAGTTTGAGTTCGACAATTTTCGGGTCAATCAAAATCAAGCGCACCTGTTCAGGACTTCGCTTGTAAAGAATCGAAAGGATAAGCGAATTGACGCAGACCGATTTTCCCGCACCCGTCGCGCCAGCAATAAGCAAATGCGGCGTTTTGACCAAATCCATAATCTTTGATTCGCCCGAAATATCTTTTCCGAGAATGACAGGCACCGCCATTTTTGTCCACGCAGGATTATTTTCCTCGATGATTTCGCGGAAGCTGACCACGGCGCGCTCTTTGTTCGGCACTTCAATACCGACGGCGCGCTTTCCGGGGATTGGGGCAACGATACGCACGCTCTTTGCGGCAAGGCGAAGCGCAATATTGTCTTGCAATGCAACGATTTTGCTCAATTTCACGCCAGGAGCTGGCAACATTTCAAACATCGTAACGACAGGACCTTTTCGGATTCCAGTAACTTCCGCGTCGATTTTGAACTCGCTCAATGTGTTCGTGAGATTTTCCGCCGCCTGCTTTGTTTCCTCGTCGATTTCCCAATACGGATTTTCGCTGTACGCCGTTAAAATATCCGTCGGCACTTCATACGCCTTTCTGACCGTCGCAGACGGCTTCTCAACCGTCATAGACGGCATCTCAATAATTACGGCAGGTTTCTCTGTAGCCACAGGAGATTCTTCAATAGCGTCAGGATTTTCTTCAAGGGCAACAGGCTGTTCTTCGATAGACGGTTCTTCTGTATCTGCAACAGTTTTTTCCTCTCTTTCTGCTGCTGCTTCATCTTCAATAACAGGCTCATTCTCTTCCTGCACTTCTTCTGTTTCTTGTTGTTCAATAATCGGCTCACTCTGCATTTCTGCATGCGGCTCTTCCTGCGCAACAATCGGCTCTGATAGCTCTATGTGTGATTCTTCCTCTCTCGGCTCTTCCAAAATAGGCTCTGACGTTTCTGCAACAGACTGCGCTTTTAAATGAATCGCTGTTTGCAAAAGCGACGGACGAGCTTCATTTTGTTCATCTAAGACAGGTTCTCTTTCAGCTCTTTCTTCTTTGCTTTCAAATTTATCTTCAGCCGTATTCTCTTTTTCTGGAGTTTCAGTGCTTTCTGCTGTTTCAACTACTGCATTATTCTCCAATGTTTGAGCAGGTGTTTCTGTTTCAGCACTCTCTTGCGATAATTTTGGTTCTCCCTCAATAACTGGCTCTGTCTGTTCCGTTTGCAGTATTTGCGGGATTTCAGACTGTACGTCTTGTTCCATCTTTGCAAAGACAGGATTAAGAGGTTCTGAAACAGATTTATCATATTTCCCAACAACAATAGGCTTTTCGATAAGAGGGAGGTTTTCATATAGAGTAATCTTTTGAAGATTTCTTTCTCTTTCTTCTCGCACTTCTCTTTCATCTTCATCTTCTTCATTCATATCGATGTCAAAGAAATCTGCGTCGAGCGTATCAGAATTTGCATATTGCCGAGCCCTTTCATCTACCGCTTCAATCGCTTTATCGAACACACTCGGCTTTTTTTCTTCTTTTTCAGCTTCACTTACTTCATTTTCGTTATATTGCGGCTCTCTATATGGCTGCGAAAACACATCATCTGTAGCATTTAAATCAATCGTACCCGCTACAACCGTTTCGGCTAAATCCGTTTCTATCGGAGAATCGTCCGTAATAAACGCCGCCTCATCTTCGTCTACAGGTACAATGACAAAAGAATCATCTTCATTAGCTACAGAAGTGCTAAGTGTAGTTTCTACATCATTTTTTTTTTCACCCTTAGCTGCCGCTTTTTTTGCAAGCTCTGTTTTCTCAGCTTCGCGTGCTTTTTCAATCTCTTCTAAGCTCACATCTAAGGATTTCTCTTCTTCTGTCGTAGTGGCAATAGCCTGTTTCTCTGCAACTACCGTTTTTTCAGACTCTTCAGCTTGTTTTGCAATTTCTGTTTTTTCAGTGTCTTCCGCCTGAGCTTCTTCCTCTTTTTCTTCGTCTGATTCTTCTATATCTGATACATTTTCAGAACCAACACTTACTTCTGTAATGCTCTCTGCTTTATCGCTACTGCTCGGCTCTGCAATTTTTACCGTTTCAGCTTCTGTATCCCCTGTATTTTCTGCAACAGGCGCAATATCAGGAGTTTTCTCCTTACCCTTTGCTGACTTCACTGTTATTTCTTCTGTCTGTTCAGAATCTTCTTGTTCAGTTTCTTCTTGGGACTCTACCTGAGGAGCTTCTGCTTTTTTATTCTCTGCTGCCTCATCTGCCTTAACGGTGTTATCTTCGTTATTGCTGTTATCAGAAGGGAAATTAAATGCAATCCAATTTTCTAATCTATCCGCCGCAATACAGCAAGACAGATACTCTAAGATAAGGAGCAATACACAAATTACAACAGTAATTCCGATTTTAACCGCTCCTAATAAGTCGCCCTCTGCGGAAAATCCCTTACACAGTCTTTCGGTTATAATAATAGTAAAAAAGGGAATTATAGAACAAGAAAGGAGTAACCAACGGCGCACTGACCACGTCGGCAAAAAAGATAAAATTCCTGCAACAAGCAAGAATGTAGGAATGAGAACACTTCCTATACCATACGCATTAAGTAATGTTCTGCCAAGCGAATGAAAAATAGAAGTGTTATTAGAAACAGCAGAAAAAAAACCTGCCAACAATGCAATGGAAAATAGCGCAGAAAGTACGAAAAGAATAGCACTCACTGCGAGCGAAAGTTTTTCCGATTTTTTCATCAAAATGACCTCTGTCGAAAGCTCTTTAACTTTATATTACTATTATTATCGGATTTCTTTTGCTCGCATTTATTGTTTTTAGTAATTCTCTGCTTTTACTTGGAAATAGCTTTGCGGGTGATTGCAAACAGGGCAGACTTCAGGGGCTTTCTTTCCCACACAGATATGACCACAGTTCGCGCATTGCCAAACCACATCGCCATCTTTTGAGAAGACTAAATCTCCCTCGATATTCGCCAAGAGCTTTTTATATCGCTCCTCGTGTTCCTTCTCAATAGCAGCCACACCCTCAAAGAGCTTTGCAATCTCTTCAAAGCCTTCCTCTCGGGCTTCTTTGGCAAACTTTGGATACATCTCCTGCCATTCGTAGCTCTCTCCATTTGCCGCTTCCCTCAAATTCTCAACAGTAGAGCCAACACCGCCAAAAAGGAGCTTATACCAGATTTTTGCGTGTTCTTTTTCGTTCGCTGCAGTCTCTTCAAAGATGCTTGCAATCTGCACAAAGCCATCTTTTTTCGCCTTTGAAGCAAAATACGTATACTTGTTTCTTGCCTCGCTCTCTCCTGCAAAAGCAGAGAGCAAATTAGCCTCTGTCTTAGAACCTTTTAGTTCCATACGATAATCCTCCGAAAAAATAAGTGTGTCTTTTCTATTCTATCGCATTTTTACAGAAAAACAATTACTTTTCGCCTAATCCCTGCCACCGACTTTGCACTTGAAGCAGTAATTCTAATGACGATAACCCCACTTTGCCGATTTCTTGTTTTTCGCCCTCAGAAGCTAAATACTCTTCTTTTTCTATGTCCATTCCAGCTTCTTCATCGTCGTCCCCTTGCTCAAGAATACTATCAAGAATAGATAACTCTTTCGCTTTCTCTTCTTCTATAATTTCTTCGATTACAGGAATAAACGGCTCAATGTCGCTTCCTGTGCTAAGAGCTGGCTTTCTGTATTTTGTAGAAGCCTCGTTTGCTGTCCATGGATATTCAGCGTCTGCAGGGTCAGGAGATAAATCTTCATATCTGCCGCTTTGATTCCAATACATATATCCGTGTCCAACACTGTCGCGCACACCGAACACTTCTCGCTTTACATAATCTTTATTATACCAATCGCGGTC
>CALDID010000194.1 GCA_937901865.1 uncultured Treponema sp. | reverse complement strand
AAAATGTAGTGAAATTGCTCAATCATCGTCCGAAAAAGTGTTTGAAGCTGAAAAACCCTGCCGAAGTTTTTTGTTGCACTTGACTTTGCATTTTAATTAAGCCCCTTGTCAAAACTATATTATCGAACAGGTCTATTATTCTTATTTCTAGGAAAAAAAGGAAATTGATATGAATTATTTTGCAATTGGAGAAATAATACGAGAGTTTAGAACTCGTGCAAATATAAAACAAGCTCAATTATGCGAGGGGTTATGTGAACCTCCTACACTCTGCAAAATAGAAAACGGCAGGCAAAATCCAAACAAAAAACTCCTTGACGCGCTCATCGAAAAACTACAAATACCTATAACACTCAACGTCGTCGCCACAAAGCAAGAGCTTGAGAGATGTATTCTTGAAAAAGAAATATCAAATAAAATCTATACCGATGATTTTGATAATATACAAGGTCTGTTAGAACAATACGAGAAAATCAGTCCTGAAATGAACAAGTTTGAAAAGCAATATTTATTATACGCAAAATCTGCTTACGCTTATCAAGTTGAAGATAAATACAAAGAAACGCTTTCAACACTCATCGAAGCAATGAAGTTAACCTTTCCGAACTATGAAATAGAATGTGATATACAAGAACATTTGTTTACATCGATAGAGTTTTCACTTCTAAACAGCATTGCTATTTGCTTGCACGGCTCTGGACAAATTGAAAAGGGGATAGGCGTTTTAGAAAAGTTAGCATATTGCCTTGAAACAAGGTATTCTAAAAGCGATATGTACATTAACAAATATCCGACTATAACCTACAATCTTTCAAGTTGGCTTGGACTTGTAAAACAATGGAGTAAGTCGCTTGTGTATACACAAAAATCTATCGACTGCTGCATAAAGCAACAAAATTATTTTTTGCTTGCAGATTTGTATTATAATCACGGCTTTACACTGGTGATGTTAGGCAAAACAAGAGAGGGAACAGAGTATTTAACAAAATCGCTCACGCTAGGTTCTTTATTCAAAAATCATTTTGATTTATCGCTTTCTATTGCTGATATAAAAGAGCATTTCGGAGAAGATTTTTATTCTGCCATAGCTACAGACACAGGCAGTTTTACAGCTATAAACAATTTTGATAAAGGCTAAACAAGTAATAGCAGTTCAAGGAATTTTTTTGAAAACTAACTAAAAAACTTCTTGACTTTTTTAGTTAAATTTGTATACTAAAGACATCTTACATCAAAGGCGATGTGAGAAGATGTTTTCAGCAGAAGACACTTTCTCACATCGCCTTTTTATTTTTAAAAACAGCCTTTGGCTGTTCGGAGGAAAAAATGCCAAACGTACCAGAACTTTTCGGCAGTATGGTCTTTAACCAAAGCGTAATGAAAGAACGCCTTCCAAAAGAAACGTTCAAAGCCTTGAAAAAGACACTCGACAATGGAGAGCCGCTGCAGCTCGACATCGCAAACCAAGTCGCTCACGCAATGAAAGAATGGGCGATTGAAAAAGGTGCAACGCACTTTACACACTGGTTTCAGCCATTGACAGGCATTACAGCGGAAAAACACGACAGCTTCATCACACCGCAAGACGACGGTACGGTGATTATGTCGTTCAGCGGAAAAGAGTTGGTCAAAGGCGAGCCAGACGCTTCTTCTTTCCCGTCAGGCGGAAGACGAGCAACATTCGAGGCGCGCGGTTACACGGTATGGGACCCGACAGCGTATCCATTCGTAAAAGAGCACACGCTTTGTATTCCGACAGCGTTCTGTTCGTACACGGGCGAGGCTCTCGACAAGAAAACCCCGCTTTTGCGCTCGATGGAAGCATTGAACGAGCAGGCATTGCGCATTTTGAAGCTGTTTGGCAAAACCGACGTGAAGCACGTTGCAACGACAGTCGGACCAGAGCAGGAGTATTTTATCGTTGACCGCAAATTGTGGGAACAGCGAAAAGATTTGCGCTTGACAGGGCGAACGCTTTTCGGCGCAAAGCCAGCAAAAGGGCAGGAGATGGACGACCAGTATTTTGCGGCTCTCAATCCGAGAATCGTGGAATATATGGAAGACCTCAACGACACACTGTGGAAATACGGCATTTTGTCAAAGACAGAGCATAACGAAGTCGCGCCTGCACAGCACGAAATGGCTCCGATTTTCTCCACGACGAACCTTTCTTCAGACCAAAACCAGCTGACAATGGAAGTGATGAAAAAGGTCGCGCGTCGGCACGGGCTTGTGTGTCTTTTGCACGAAAAGCCGTTTGCTGGCGTGAACGGAAGCGGCAAGCACAACAACTGGTCAATGAGTACAGACAAGGGCGAAAACCTTTTGGAGCCGGGCAAAACACCGGAGAGCAATGCACAGTTCATACTTTTTTTAACTGCAATTATCAAGGCTGTTGACGAAAATCAGGATTTGCTTCGCATTTCTGTTGCAACAGCAGGAAACGACCACCGACTTGGTGCAAATGAAGCGCCGCCAGCGATTATCTCTGTGTATTTGGGCGACGAGTTGCACGGCATTTTGGAATCTATCAAAGACGGAAAGCCGTATAGCGTGAACAAAGACAATAAACTGACAATCGGCGTTGACGCATTGCCGCCAATCCCGAAAGACTCGACCGACCGAAACCGCACATCTCCGTTTGCGTTCACGGGCAATAAGTTCGAGTTCCGTTCGTGCGGTTCATCGCTTTCAATTTCAGGACCGAACACGACTCTTGACGCAATCGTGGCATACACGCTCAAGGGCTTTGCAGACGAGCTTGAAAACGCAGAGGATTTCAACAAGGCATTAGGCGCGCTCATCAAGCGAGAGATTACGGCGCACTGGCGAATCGTGTTCAACGGCAACGGCTACGACGCAAGCTGGGTGCAGGAAGCAGAGAAGCGCGGGCTGTTGAACCTCAAGACGACTCCCGACGCGGTGGCGCACTATTTGGACGAAAAGAACATCAAGCTCTTTACCGAAATGGGCGTGTACACAAAGACCGAAATGGAAAGCCACTACGAGATTAAGCTCGAAAAGTATGCGCAGGTGCTGAATATCGAAGTCGAAACGATGCTTGAGATGATAAATAAAGACATCTTGCCAGCCGCGTTCCGCTATATCCGCCGCGTGTCAAAGACGGTCATCGACCTCAAAAACGTCGTGCCGAGCGCAAAGGCAAGCGCAGAAGTTGCATTACTCACAAAGCTGGATTGCTTGACGAGCGAGCTTGCCGAAAAAGCGGAGGAGCTTTCAAAGAAGCACCTTGCGGCAAAAGGCGAGAGCGACGTTATGGCGATTGCAAGGGCGTATGTGGACAGCGTTATTCCTGCGATGGCAGAAACGCGCGCAGTTGCGGACGAAATCGAGCCATTGATTGGAGAAAACTACAAGCCGTATCCAAGTTACGAAGACCTTTTATTCAAAGTCTAATGTATAATCTTTATGTCATTCTCGTGCTTGACACGGGAATCTTTCAAGGCTGAGCCTGTATCCAAAGACGGATACTTCTTAATACTAAAAAGAAGTGTCCGTTTTTTATTTCTTGAAACGCTGTTTTTTGGAATTTTTATTACAATAGAGAGCATTTATAAGAATAGGTATGCCACTTTTTTAGCATAGATAGAAGTTATTAGGTACGATACAAAAAAAATATTAGCAGAAAGAGCTATTTTTTTGTATATTCCTATTGATTAAATAACAGTAATAGGATATATTCCTTTTATCACACTAAAGTGCTTTAGTTATACTAAAAAGATATTAAAACACGAGGAGAAAAATGATGAAGAAATTGGTAGGAGTAACGGTTGCAGCCGTTCTTACACTGGGGGGGGGTATTGCCTTCGCCGACGGAGATGGTTTTAAGTCTACTGTAAACATTGAAACAGGTTTGACTACAAACCTCACACAGAAAGAAACTTACAATATCAGAAGTGATACTAATCGAAACCGTGTAAATCTCCAGTTCAACTATGACGGTGGAGATTACGGTATCAATACATATTTCCGTTCACAATGGAATGAAAGCAGTGCTATCGATGCAAACAGAGTCAGTGGAAACATCTCTGCTTCAGCTACAACTACAAGTGAAACCACCGACAGTACAACTACAACGAAGATAGAGGGGCTGAAAGTTGACACAACAGACAGTTCTCTTAAAGTTTCTAGAAGTGCTTCTATGGCATGGCTTCGTACTGCTTACGGATGGACAAAACTTTTCGGTGGAAATGCAAAGCTCGATGCAGGTCTTCTTTGTGTAACAACATGGGACGATGATTACGAAGGAGATTCTGGATATATAGGCGGAGGCATGCAACTCGAAATTACACCTGTAGCAGTACAAGGACTTAATTTAGGTGCTTCTTTTATCGCTCGCGATATGGAAAATGATAAAGCAACTGTAAATTGGGACAAAAAGCATTGGCAGGCAGGTGTTCGCTATGATGAACCTGACGGCAAATTTACAGCAGTTGCAGGTTGGGACGGTGGTGGAACTGATGTATGGAGTGATGAAATCGCATATGAAGAATTTGCTTGGGCGCAATTCACAATGCACAAAATTCCTGGCGTAAATGGTCTTGATATCGGAGGTGCTGGATATATATATAATCCTGTTTCAAGAAAAGACCAAAGAAGAATTGAGTTTGGTATTTTAAATGCAGAACTCAATATTAAAGAACTTGCAGAGAATGTCCCTCTCACAGTAGGGCTTGTTGGCTATGCTTGGTTCTATCAGTATGGAAGCGAACAAAAAGACGCAGGTAGCAAAGATTTCCAAGAATACGAAGCAGAGGGCTATCTATCATATAAGCTTACATCACAAATTACAGCAAAAGCAGACGGTTCTTTGTGGTTCACAAATGAAGACGGAACAGATGATGATGACAAAAAGCAATGGTGGGGAAAACTCGCAGTTGCTTACGCACCTGTAAAGAACACTACAATTACTTTATCATATGCACATAGGTCAAAAGGATATAATGGCTGGTATGGTTATCTATTGGGAACTCCTCAAAAACGTTTAAATGGTTATGACTTCATAGGTCTTGACTTCGTTTGCAAATACTAAGACATTGATTCAGGTGAAATAAAAGAGAAACGCTGTAGGGCGCAAGGGAATTGGAGGAAGTTCCCCCGCGCCCTTTTTTTGCAACAAACTATAAGGCAACGTGTATTCAATGCTAAATCTACCGATAATATAAATTGCGCAACTATAGGAACTTTAACGAGTTCTGATAAGGTTATTGGCGGTTGGTCTTTCTAGCTCTAGTGGCAAGTAGCTGTATAGCAAAAGTCATATAAAATGCTGGGAGGGCGTGCGGTGTCTAGTAAAATCTTTATGATTGTAACGATAATCGTAGTGCTTCTTGTACTAGGTTATCCAGCCTACTAAAACGCACCTCTCTTCGTAAAATATACACGAAGGAGCAAAAAAAATAAACCGCCTAAGTCTCGTACACTAAAGGCGGTTTTTTCGTCTGTTAAAGACGAAGAAGCAAAGGTATGAAGACCAACTATAACTTTAGTTGCGCTTCTTTTTTATTTTAGTCCACAAAATACTATTTGTCAATTAACGAAATCTTCCCGCGCCCTTTTTTATGTGAGCTAGTATTCTGCGATAAATCACAAAAGCTATATTGTATTAGATAGGCTTTGCACTTCGTCAACACTAAGCCCTGTTGCTAATGCAATTTCTGTAATCGACATATTCTTTGATTTCAGCAAGTTAACCGCTATTGTATACTGAGCTTCTGCCTTGCCCTGTTGCATCCCCTGTTGCATACCCTGTTGCAAGCCTTCCTGCAAACTTTCCCTCTTTACTCGTAACAGATAGCGGCGGTTTATTTCGTCTTCATCAAACAATGCTGTCATTATATCCATAATCTCGACCTCCCGTGATTTCAGATACTCTGCTAAAACATTCTTGCCTATACAGATTCGAAGTATCTCTTTTATAGCTTCTTTTGTATACTTGTGCTTCTTTATCTGGTCATTACACACTTTCGCAAAAGACACATACTGATTTATTATATCACCCTTTTTCCCATCGTATAAAATTTTTGTTCTAACATCTACCTGCAAATCTTTTGCATTAGGAAAAAACTCTTCTTTTAGCGATATATAATCTTTCTTCTCTTTTCGCTCTCCTGTAAAAATCACATAAAACTCTGGCTTCGGCAGTTCAATTTTCTTGCTGGCATACAAATCTACGCTATTTTCTGTAAAATAGTTATTATATGTCTGCATTAAATACATCAGTTCACGTATTATAATATTTGGTGACCAAGTCGATTGGGCTTCTATCAAAATTAAAAGCGTTTTCCCAACTCGAAATCCCAAATCATTATACATATTATCAGTAATAACATTTCTAATCGTTACATCTGCAATATCTTTTTCTGTCGAAACCTTATCTTCTGGATGCAATGCTCTGTAAAGCTCCAGCAAATACTTCGGTTCTGAAAATAAATGTGTAAACACACTGTCTTTTGCTGTTCGCTTGAATATTTTGGGCATTTCTTTGTTTTCTGCACTCATATTTTTATTATAACATACGCAATAATACTTTTGCAAACGCTCATAGACTTATTCAGCCTACTAATAAAAATCTTTCTCCGTCAATTAACGAAATCTTCCCGCCCATTTTTTGCTTGCTTTTACAGGCGTTTGCTCCAACTTAGGTATCTCAGACAGGGTAGAGCTATTTTTAATTATAATAATATATACCCTTTAGCCTATCCAGCGTTTTTGTGTGCATAAAATTGGCTTTATTGTGCCGTTTTCGTCAAATTGTGCTATACTCTTTTTGCTTTCAATAATACGCTGATTACTGCTGCCCCGAAACTTTAGCTCTAGTGTGCGCTTTGCTATCTCAAATCTGCCGTCAATCAAAATATCAACATTTCTTAAAAGCTCTAATCTGTCAGCATTTTTTTCTGCTAAAAGCTCTTCCCATGTAAACCCCGTGTACAAAGCCACTTCATAACCTTGCTTTTTCAACACTTTACAAAGCTCTTTTGCTTCTTTTGCTTGAAACACAGGGTCGCCGCCAGAAAGCGTAACACCGCGACAAAGAGGATTTTTCTTAATTTTTTCTATTATTCTCTCCACACTCATTTCGTTCGCTGTACCAAAAGAGTGTGTTTCGGGATTATGACACCCCTCGCATTTATGAGCACAGCCCTGAAAGAACACCGTAGTTCTCAGTCCAGGGCCATCTACTATAGAATCGCCTATAATACCTGCTATATTCATGCGCTTATACAATGCTTGACGCGGTCTTTTTCTTCAGCACGCTTTGCGTCGTTAAAGCGGTCTAGCGTACCAACTAGATACCCTGTAATTCTTCTAATGCGCTCAAATCCGACTCCTGCTCCAAAAGCCGCTATTGATAAACCGTCATCTTCCTCGATTGGATAAACCTCATGCTGCAAAAGTGCTGTCATACATCGCCTCACTCACATTTATTTTTCAACTTCTCATCATCAGAAGTATCTAGCCATATTTATCGGAAATTTCTTTCGCAACTCGCTTATTTTTGCGGTAGAAATTGCCTCTCCCTCTCGTCTTCCACATCGAGGGCACACATCTCCAATTACCCCAACATAGCCGCAAACAGGGTCGCGGTCTACAGGGTGATTTATACTCCCGTATCCAATTCCTGCATCGTGCATACATCGGATTACGCTCTCAAACGCTTCAACATTGTTCGCCGTATCGCCATCAAGCTCTACATAAGTAATATGTCCGCCATTTGTAAGAGCGTGGTAAGGAGCTTCCTTTTGTATCTTCTCAAAAGCACTAATCGGATAATACACAGGAATATGAAAAGAGTTTGTATAATAATCTCTGTCGGTAACACCCTTGATTATTCCAAATCTCTTTTTGTCCAATCTAACAAATCGCCCGCTCAAGCCCTCTGCAGGAGTTGCAATTAAAGCAAAGTTCAGCTTTCTCTTTTGGCTTTCATTGTCAAGGTACTTTCTCATATAAGAGATGATAGCAAGTCCCTTTTGCTGCATTTCGTCGCTCTCTCCGTGGTGATGTCCATAAAGAGCAACAAGCGTTTCCGCAAGCCCAATAAACCCAACGCTTAAACTTCCGTGCTTCAATACCTCGCCGACTCTGTCGCTCGGTCCTAGATTCTCGCTACCAAGCCAAACACCCTGCCCCATAAGGAATGGGAAATTATAGACTCGTTTTGCACTTTGAATCTTAAAGCGGTCAAGAAGCTGCCGCACTACAAGATTAAGCATATCGTCGAGCTTCTTATAAAACAACGCCTCATCGCCTTTGCTTTCTATAGCTAATCTCGGCAAATTTATCGATGTAAAAGACAAATTGCCGCGGCGCGGTGCTGTTTCGTGAAGAGGGTCGTAAATATTGCTCATTACACGAGTTCTACAGCCCATATATGCAATTTCTGTTTCTGGATGACCTGCCTTGTAATACTGCAAATTAAAAGGCGCATCAATAAAACTGAAATTCGGGAAAAGCCTTTTTGCGCTTACTTCACAAGCTCTGATAAATAAATCATAATTCGGCTCTCCCTCGTTGTAATTCACACCGTCTTTCACCCTAAAAATCTGTATCGGGAAAATCGGCGTTTCTCCCATTCCAAGCCCTGCATCAGTTGCATTCAACATATTACGGATAACCATTCTTCCCTCTGGGCTTGTATCCGTGCCATAATTGATAGAGCTAAACGGAGTCTGCGCACCTGCTCTCGAATGCATTGTATTCAAGTTATGAATTAAAGCCTCCATAGCCTGATACGTTGCGCGCTCCGTTTCTCTTTCTGCTTCTTTTACAGCGAACTTCTGAGCGTCTTCTATTGTATTCTCTTCAAAGCCCACTTCCATCAACGCCTTTTTCTCAAGTTCCAAAAAGCGTTTATCTGTTGCAAGCTGTCTTCTTATTCCGTTGTTTTCCCACTCAATAAAGCGGTCAATTTCTTTCAAAGCGTCGAGCTGCGTCGTAGAAGCATACTTCGCCGTTTTGTCTTTTCCCAAGTTCTCAAATGCCTTTTTATCCGCCTCGCTTCCGTTGCAAGAGCGAAGTTCTAGCGCACGAAAAAGATTTGTAGAATAATACGTTTTGTATGATTTCGCCACTCCAGGCGCAAGCCCTCGGTCAAAATCTACAATCGCCTGTCCGCCATGTTGGTCATTTTGATTGCTCTGTATTGCAATACAAGTTAAAGCCGCATAGCTCTGTATTGAGTTCGGCTCTCTCAAAAATCCATGCCCCGTACTAAACCCGTCTTTGAAAAGAGATGTAATCTCTATCTGACAGCACGTCGTCGTTAAAGCATAGAAATCAAAATCGTGTATATGTATGTATCCGCTATGATACGCTTCTGCCATATCGCGAGGCAGCATATATTTTTCGTAATAATCCTTTGCCGCCTCACTGCCATATTGAAGCATTGTTCCCATAGCAGTATCGCCATTGATATTAGCGTTATCTCTCTTTAAGTTGCTCTCTTTACTATCCGCATTGGTCAGCTCATCAAACGTATGCATAAGAGCTGAATCCATTTCTCTCACTTTAGTGCGTTCCGCCCGAAAAGCACTATACTTTTCTAAAGCCTCTTCAAAGCCCGCTTCTTTTAATGCGTTCTTTACACATTGTTCTATCTGCGTAACAGAAATCTCTTCTACGCCTTCTATCGTTTGAAGATTTTTCTCTACTTTGTCAGCTATCGTCTTAGACTCAGTTGCAATTTTTGCAGGCGACAACTTCGCATCATTCATAGCCAAAGCTACAGATTCTGCTATCTTATCCCAGCTATACTTGCTTATCCTTCCGTCTCTCTTTTTCACTGATTTAATCATACTTGTATTATACACGCCATATATATGGTATGTCAACCTTGAATTACACCACTAATATAGTTATCAACATTTTAACCCGTGATATTATAGAGTTTTAGCTAAGTTATATTTTTTTTTATCCACAGTTTTCACACTTAAAAAGATTTAAGAAACAAAACTAAACAACAAACAAAAATTACTTTATTTGTTCTTTATGTAAATCCTCGCTTTTACATAAAAATCGACTACCCAAGCCGAATTCTTACGCTTTGGATTCGTCTTTGTGCTTGGTCTTCGATAATAAAAAGCGTGCCGTTGTATTTTATCATTTCGCCACTTGAAGGCAAAGCGTCAAATTTCTCTAACAGCCAACCGCCAAGCGTATAGTAATTTTCAGAAGAGAGAGAAAGATTGAAAGAAGAGTTCACATCTTCTATTCGCATATCGCCAGGAACGATAAACTCGTTTTGAGATAAAATCTGTATCCGCTCTTCTGGGCTTAATATCGTGGTGGAATAATCGCTATTCACTCTACCCATAACCACTCTCATCACGTCGTCAAGCGTTACCACACCCGCCAAAGAGCCGTGTTCACTCAATGCCACCGCAAAGCTTCGCCGCTCTTTTTTGAACTTTTGCAACAACTCTATAACCGTCAAACTCTCTGGCACAAACAGCACAGAGCGCATATATTGCTTCACGGTTGCATTTCGGCTTGCCTTGCCGTACAAAACCCATTTATATCGCACAACGCCCGTTATATGCTCCGTATCGTCCTTATACACAGGAATATACGAATACCCAGTTTCAGAAAAGAGCTTTATCATCTCATCATAAGAAGCGTCTTCGCTTATTGATTTCACAAAAGAACGGTGGCGCAACACGTCGTGAACGTGCAAATCAGAAAAAGCAAAAATCCTATGAAGCATTCTTCGCTCATTCTGCTCTAACGTCCCTTCTCGAGAGCCAACATCGATTAAAGTCTTTAGTTCTTCCTCTGTAATAATGTGCCTTTTTGCTTTTAAGATTTTTTGAAAAAACGAAGTTATTGCGCTTGAAATCTGAGAGAAAAACCAAACGAATGGGAAAAATACTTTTTGTAAAAAGATAAGCGGAGTAGCTTCAATCTTTGCAACAGCAATCGTTTTGTTTGTAGCAAGCGTTTTCGGCAAAATCTCGCCAAATATGATAAGCACCACGCTCATTATCACCGTTGCATACGTCGCGCCTTTTCCTCCTGCAATCTTCGTTGCAAGAGCAGTAGCGAGGGAAGAAGCAAGCGTCGTTGTAAAGTTAATTCCGATTAAAACAAGCGTCAAAAGCCTGTCCATATTGTCTTTCAGCCACGCAATTTTTATGCTGCTCGGAGAAATCGGCTTTTCCTTTAACAACTGCTTCACTTCAACCCTCTGAATCGACAAAAAAGCCGTTTCAGAGGACGCAAAAAAACCCACAATGCCAACAAGCAAAATAATTATGACAAGAGGAAAAATAATCTGTGCTAATTCAACAAAATCCATACATTACAGCGTTACGCCGTCTTTAAAAATGGCGATTTCACGATAGCCATTTCTTTCGTTTTTTGTCTGCTTTCGCCCAGAAACGACATCGCAAATAAACTCTAGCAGAGAGTTTCTCACATCATCGCTCTTTTCGTCAAGCAGTCGGGCAGCATCAAAATCAATCCAGCCAGATTTTTTCTCTGCCAACGGGTGATTTGTCGCAATTTTCACCGTCGGAACAGGTGCGCCGAGCGGAGTGCCTCGCCCCGTAGAGAACAGGATAATATTCGCCCCTGCCGCAGTCATATCCGTTGTAGAAACAATGTCGTTTCCCGGTCCTTCAAGCAACGTCAAGCCTTTTTGCGTCAGCCGCTCTCCATATTTTAATACAGACGTAACAGGAGCTTTTCCGCCTTTTTGCACGCAGCCCAAGGACTTATCTTCAAGAGTCGTAATTCCGCCCGCCTTGTTTCCAGGAGAAGGATTCTCATAGCACACTTGATTATGCCGCGTATAATAGCCCTTAAAGCTGTTGATAAGGTCAACCGTCTTTTCAAAAGTCGCCTTGTCTTGACAACGGTTCATCAGCATTTGCTCCGCCCCGAACATCTCTGGCACTTCGGTCAGCATAACCTTGCCGCCCATACCCGTCATCGCGTCGCAAATCCGCCCGATTAACGCATTCGCCGTAATTCCGCTCATTCCGTCAGAACCGCCGCACTTCATACCAAGCACAATTTCAGACAGCGGAGCTTTTTCTCTTTTATCTTGACTAACCACAGCGGCAAGCTCACGAAGCAACTTTCTGCCTTGTTCAACTTCATCTGAAAAATCCTGCGTTACCATAAACTTCACGCGACTTTCGTCCACTTCGCCCAAAAAGTTCTTGAAATAGGGGATATTATTCTCTTCGCAGCCCAACGACACAACCAACACGCCGCCAGCATTCGGGTGATGAACCAAATCCGCCAAAATCTTCGCTGTTGTTTCTTTGTCGCCGCCCATCTGTGAACAGCCATAGGGGTGAGTCCAAGTAAACACGCCCTCAAGTCCGCCGTCAGTCTTTGGCTCGGTCTTGCCGCCGCAGAACTCCGCATTTGCCCACGAAGCCAGATTTTCACAAATCTTGTTTACGCAGCCAACCAATGGCACAATCCAAATTTCGTTTCGAGAGCCGACTCTGCCGTCTTTTCTTTTGTACACGTTGACTTCTCTCACATTCTCTCTCAGTTTCGCCGTATCTGCCTGCCATGCCGCATACGCCTTTTTTGCCTTTTCCTCATCATAGCTGTAAGAGCCAGAATCAGAAAGAAGCGTGTGAATGTTGTGCGTGTGAACGTGAGAGCCTGCACCAATTTCCTCAATAGCCTCTCCAATCGGATAGCCGTATTTTATGATGCTTTCGCCTTTGTGTATATCGCGAAGAGCAAACTTATGCCCCTGCGTGATGTCTTCTTTTAATACAACGCTGACTTCTGCCACGTCGTCCATAGCCTCAAGCGTGATTTTCTCCCCAGCCTTGAGATTTTGCAACGCGACCGCAACGATGTCCGCGCTATTTATTCTAATAGCAATCTTGCCCATTCTACTAACCTCACAGAATACAAAAAGTATAGAATAATTCTACTTAGATTATAAAACAGAGTACACAGAAAAAAGCGACAGCTATTAAAACAAATGCGAGAAATTTTATTTCTATAAATCTTTCTCTAAATACTAAAGAGTAATTTGAAAAAAGTTTGCGTGCCACTTGATTTAATTTTCGCTATTTTATATACTCTTACTTACTTTACGGAATCTCCGAAAGATGAGGAGGTGAACACACGATGGCAACAATTACTGTTGAGGATTCAGAGAATCTTGAAAAAGCAATCAAACGCTTCAAGCGTATGGTTGAAAAAGAAGGCATTATCCGCGAATGGAAAAAGAGAGAGTACTTCGTAAAGCCTTCTGCAACTCTTCACCAGAAGAAAACAACTCTCGAGCGCAAACTTTTGAACAAAAAGCGTAAGTCAGAGAGAAAGGATTACTAGGATTTTACATTATCCATATAAATTTTCCTTGCGTTCACCCATGTCTGTCAGATATGGGTGTTTTTTTATTCCCCTTTAAAAGCCTTTTCCAAAACTTTTTCCAGCTGTTCCCTGTCAAACGGTTTCGACAAATGATAATTCAATCCGTTCTCCAGCGATTTCTGCACATCTTCCGCAAATGCGTTCGCCGTCATCGCCACAATCGGCACGCTTTCGCTGTCGGCGCGCTCAAGAGAGCGAATATTCTTTGTCGCTTCAAACCCGTCCATCACAGGCATCATAATGTCCATAAATATGCAGTCGTAATAGCCGATAGAACTCTTTTCAAACATCTCAAGGGCGATTTTGCCGTTTTCCGCGCTCTCCACTTCAAGCCCAAACGTCTTAAATTGCTCCACCGCAATCACCATATTGATTTCGTTGTCTTCCGCAATCAAGACGCGCTTGCCTTTATACGACACTTCTTTATTGATTACGTTGTCCGCCTCGTCTTCGTTCTCCTCGCTATACATACGAACAGGAACGGTAAGCAAGAAAGAAATCTTTGTTCCTTGCCCAAGCGTGCTATCCACTTCAAGCGTGCTGTCCATTTTTTCAATCAAGCTCTTGACGATAGAAAGCCCCAATCCCGTACCTTTTTTCGCCAGCTTCGCGCTTTCTTGCACAAACGGCTCAAAGGCGTGCTTCAAAAACTCAGGGCTCATTCCAATTCCATTATCGCTAAATTGGAAATAGAACTCCGCCGTATCATCTTCTTTCACGTTCCGCAAAGAAATCTCTACACTGATTTTGCCGCCGTTTGGCGTATATTTCACGGAATTAGACAAGATATTGATACACACTTGCTTTAAGCGGTTCGCATCGACGAAAATCGACCACGCCGTTGAACAATTCGTGAACTTTATCGAGAACGAGTGCTGTCTTTCTTCTGCCTGAGGAGCAATAATCGCGTCCATATATTTTTCGAGGTCAGAAAAGCACGTCCATTCGTTGTGAAGCACGAGCTTGCCGCTTTCGATTTTGCTCATATCAAGAATATCGTTGATAAGCCCCGCAAGGTACTTTGCAGAAATGCACGCCTTGTCAAGATATTCGGGTACATTCGGGCTTTTCGGGTCGAGCTGAATTAAATCAAGCATACCCTTTACGCCGTTCAATGGCGTGCGGATTTCGTGGCTCATATTGCTCAAGAACGAACTCTTCGCCTGATTTGCCTTCTTTGCCTCGCGCAGTGCCGCCGCAAGCTCATTATTTCGCCGCTGTTCCTCTTCAAAAGTCTCGGTGATGTCGCTTTGAATAAGGTATGCAAGCCGCTTTTCTTTGCTGACATACGTCGCTTGCAGCTTCTTTCGGCGCAGACTGCCGTCTTCGGTAACCTTGAGGTACGCCGTGAAAAACTCGCATTCATCAAGGCTCTTTTGTATCTTGTCTAAAGTGAAATCGCTTCTCATTCTCTCGGCGTTCTCGAAAAACGACGGCTCGTGCGAACAGATTTCTTTTATCATATTGTTGAAGCTGCCGTTTCGGTCGATACTGCGGAACTCTTCGATGTCGCGGCTGACAAGCACGGAGTAATTTCCCGTGTAAAAATCGAGGCTGAAAATGATGTCGTAATCGTTGAGCAACACTTCGTCAAGCATTTTTTGCTTCATCTTGCTGCGGTCGATGTTGATTGCATACACAAACGCTTCAAGGTCGCCCGTGTTGGGATTTTTCATCATATGAATCGCCGTGTGCAGCCATTCGCTGTATGTGCCCTGCTTATCAATAAAAAATTGGTGGTCAAACTCAATATCCATCTGTCCGCTTTCGGCGTATCCTTGCAAAAGCGCGCGGTTAAAGGCGGCACAGTGGATTCTGTCTTCCTCAGGAATATGCTTGTACAAAAAGTCAAACATCGCGTCAAGGTTGCCGATGGTGTTCTGATACTTTTCGATAACAGAATACACGCCCCGCACGTTCTTAAACATATTCTGCGTTATGTTTATCCACGCCGACATCACCGTATTTTTCAGCACAATGTCGTGATATTCGCTTTGGTCGCGGAAACGCTGCTCGTCAATCTTCTGCTGCGAAATATCGACCGCCGTTCCAATAGCGCGCTTTGCTTTTCCCTCGTCGTCGAAAATCGTCGTGAAGCAAATGCGCGCCCACCAATAATCGAGATTCGAGCCGATTTCTGCCACATTGCTCTTCTTCAATCGAATTTCGTCGCTGACTTTCGGCACGCCGTCTTTCATCGCTTGAAACAACGCCTCGAATTTGCCGACATCGGCAGGGAAAACGAGGTGCGAGGTCGAAATATCTTCTGGCATATAAGAAAGCACATTGCCGTGATACACTTTATTCACGTTGATAACGACGCGATGACTTTTCATATCGTAAATCCACGCATTCAAGCCCGCCTGTTCCGCCGCCGTGATAAAATATTGCTCAAAGTCGCTAAAGTCCGAAAGGTTTATGCTAAAGCCGAAATAATTATCATCATCAATTCTCACATAGCTCAGCCGCCTCCATTGCGCTTCACCCGACGGCACATTTACGCGGATATTTGCGGTTGCAATGCGCTCGCCCGACCTAATTCTTTCTGCAAGCCGTTTGTATTCTTTTACGCTGTCGCCGTGAACAACGCCGAGCGAAATAAACAGCTCTTCAGGAAAATCGATATATTCGGGAATCGAAAACATTTCCTGCACGCGATGCCCCATTCTGCCGCGATTCATTCTCACATCGACTTCCCAATAAAAGATGTCGCCGCTTTCGCACAGAAGAGAAAGCGCATTCGAGCTGTATTCGCCCTTGTCGCGTTCGCGCTTGAGAGCTTGATACGCCGAGAGGAGTCGTTTTCTATAGTAAACCGTAAGGGCAATTATCGCGCTTGAAAAAGCAACGATTAACGCCAGGATAATAAAGGCAATCACACTCATATATAAGATTATACAACAGGCAAAAAGTGTTTTCACTCGAATTTTTGCTATTTCGCGCGAAAACATCGTGCGCCTGCGAAATCTTGCACAAAAACGAGTAAAAGCAGCGTGCGGCGGCTCGATATTGCGCTCGCTCGACCAAAAACACGCTGCATCTGCCAAATATTGCACAATAACGCGCCAAAACATCGTGTGCCTGCGAAATACTGCACAATAACGAGTAAAAACAGAGTGCGGCGGCTCGATATTGCGCTCGTTCGCCTTTTCGCAAATTTTTTCTCCACACATAAAAAAATCCCCCGCACATTCACGGAGGATTTTTGAGAAAGCGGCTGTGCCGCTATTTCGCGGAAACAAGCATTACATCAAAGCAGATATATGCGCCGCCGGGAATAACGCCCGGGATTCCGCGCGCGCCGTATGCAAAGTCTGGCGGAATAACCATTTTGCGCGTCTCGCCGACCTTCATATCCTGCACCATAATGTCAAAGCCTGCAATCATCTGACCTGCGCCCACGCGGAAACTCAAGCCCTCGTGTCCGCCTGAAACCATTTTTGCCGAGCCGTCGAACACTGTGCCGTCAACAAGATAGCCCTTGTATTCCACAAACGCATTCTTTCCCTTGCCGATTTTGTTTCCTTTGCCTTCTTTGAGCGTCTTGAAATAAATGCCCTCTTTGCTCTTCGTGCAATCCGCAATAACGCTCTGCATTGCTTTTTCAGCCGCCTCGCGCTCCGCCTTTTTGCGCTCTTCAACCTTTGCATTCGCGACTTTCGCTTCTCGGTCAAAATCCGCCTGTGTTGCGCTGAATTTCGCCGCGTCCACACCGTTTCGCACGATTGACAAGCTCTTGATGTGGTCGCCCTGCGTTACGCTGTTCACGACTTTCTGGCTTTCCTCGTCAACAACCTTGCCGAAAATCGTATGCTTGCCGTTGAGCCACGTCGTCGGGACGATAGTGATGAAGAACTGGCTGCCGTTTGTGCCTGCGCCCGCGTTCGCCATCGCAAGATAACCGCCCTTGTCGAATTTGAGGCTGTCCACGATTTCGTCTGCAAAGCGGTAGCCAGGACCGCCCGCGCCTGTTCCCTGCGGGTCGCCGCCCTGAATCATAAAATCCTGACCGTCGCCGTTCGCCTTAGAGATTACGCGGTGAAACGTCAAGCCGTCATAAAACTTCTTGCCCTTTGCCGCGTCGAGCGTTCCTTCCGCCAAACCGACGAAATTCACGCAGGTGAGCGGCGTTTCCTTGTAGAAAAGCTCCATCGTTATCGTGCCTTTTTCTGTTTCAAGAACCGCAAAAAGCCCGTCTTTGCCCTCAATACTCTTGCTCATAGGTTTACACACTCCACTAGAAATACATAATACGCTTGCCAGAAGCGCAATCATAATTTTTTTCATTTTTTGCTCCAACCTTACCTCGAATTTGTCAGAACTGCATAATAAACCAACCGCAAATCGCTTCCACGCGCGACGTAAACGATTGATTCATGTGCTTTTCAAAAATGCTCAAGGCAGGGAATTTCGCCTGTAGCGGCATATAAATCAAAAACTCATCGCCGCAATCGATAATTACGAGCGAGATTTTCAAATTTTCTGGCGCAACAGCCTTCAAAAACGCATAGCTAATCCATTGAACATTCGTAAAACTCGTGAATACCTCTCTCGAATTTTGCTTATACTCAAGCCGATAATTGCACTTGCCAAAACCGCTATCGTTCATAAGGCAATACGCCGTCAGTCCGTCCGCATTGTTAAAGCCCACAGGGTCTGGAACGCGCGTTGTGTCGGTAGGGGATTTTATCATATACATTTCTTCGTAGAGCGTCTTTTGCTTCTTGCTGGTGTACGAATAGTATTTCATTCCCGCCATTTTGGACACGCTACGGCAAATTCGAGAAGCCGCATTTATCGAAATATCGTCGCCCGCTCTGCCTTTGAGTCTGCTGTTCGCCGCAAGCCGCTCTTTTTTAATCACATACAGGCTTTCCACCACGAACGCAGGCTCTTCGCTCAGTGTCCATTGCTTTGTAGCAAATTCAGCAAGCGGTGTTTTAGGTGCAAGCTCGAATTTGACATTGCGTTCTTTGTAATGGCTTCGCCTTATAAATTCCTTGCCCTCTAGCTCTTTCAACAGGGAAGCAGGAACTATGTCTTCTTTCTTGTACGATTGGGAAAAACTGCTTATTGCCGCCAAAAGCGCAAAAAGCATTACGAACAATTTTTTAGCCATACCTGCTAACCCTCGAATTTGCTATCTAGCACCCTTATACAGAACGCGAACCTGCTTATACAGTCCGTCGCCTTCGCTCTTTGTTTCCACGTCAGCCACATCGTTGAGCGTCGTGTGAATCAAGCGGCGTTCAAACGGGTTCATCGGCTCAAGGAGTATCGAATTTTTAGATGAGCGCACTTTGTCTGCCGTAGTGTAGGCGAGACGAACAAGTATTTCTTCGCGTCGAATTCGATAGTTTTCGGTGTCGAGAATAATGCGGATATCCTCTCTGCCGAGTCTGCCCGCGTACACATTCGCCAAAAGCTGCAATGCGTCGAGGTTCTTGCCCTTGCGCCCGATAAGGATAGAAGAGCTTTCGGAGTTGAGTTTGATACCGAGCTTATGCTCTTCGCGGAAGATGATTTCGCACTTTATGTCGTAGCCCATCTTTTCGATAACGGCACTCACAAATTCGATGAGCTTTTTCTCGAATTCGTCCTGTGGCAATGGGTTCGCCACCACAGAAGAACTTGAAAAGGTTTCTTTTTCTTCTTCAACGGTATTATTCTCAAGTGTATGAACTCGAATTTTCACAAACCCTTTTTTGAATAAAGAGCTTTTCTGTGTTTCAAGAATTTCCACGTCGAACTGGTCTCTTTCCAGTCCCAAATCGTTCGCAGCCATTTCGATGGCTTCTTTTTCGGTCTTTGCTTCGTAATCTTTGACCATGTATGTCTCCTAAAGTTGAGTTAGCGATTTTTCTTTCCGCCTCGAATTTGCGAATTCGATGGCTTATTCAGCATTTCCGCTTTCTTCTGCGCAATCATTCGATTGATAATGACCTGCTGAATCATCTGAATCACGTTGCTTACCGTCCAATAAATGAGAAGTCCAGAAGGCGCATTGTAGAACATAAAGAAGAAAAGCACCGGCATTCCGTACATCATCATTTTCATCTGCTGCTGTTGCTGATTATTGCCGCTTTGAGCTTGCGGATTTGTCTTTTGCATTATGACAGAAGAAACAAGCTGTGTGATAACATAGGCAAACGGCAAAATGCGCAAATGATTCCAATTCAAAAGAGGAAGCGTGTTCTTAAACTGCAAAACGCTATCGCCAAGCGACAAATCCGAAATCCAGCCCGGAATAAACACTGCGCCGCGGAATTCAAAGTAGTTGTTAAACAGCTGATACAACGCCAAGATGATAATCATCTGCAAAATCATCGGAGCACAGCCGCTCATTGGGTTATAGCCCGATTCTTTATAGAGCTTTGCCATCTCTTCTTGCAATTTCTGCTGATTGCCTTCGTATTTTTTCTGCAACGCCTGCATTTTCGGCTGAAGCTCTTGCATTTTGAGCGTTGAAAGAGAGCTCTTGCTCGTGAGCGGGAACATCGCGGCTTTGATGATAATCGTCATTATGATGATTGACACGCCCCAGTTATTCACCAGCATATTGATTAACTCAAGCACCTTTTTCAACACGACTTCAATCCACGCAAGCCAGCTCGAAGCAGAGCTTTCGTTGAGTTTCAAGCCCGAAAGTTTCCAGCCGTTGTTCTCAGACGCATTGTATTTCACGAGGTTCTTTTCATCTCTCGGACCTGCATAAATATAATAGGTGTCTGTCGTATCGTTAGAAACAGGCTTTCGAGAAAGAATGACCTGCGCATTCGCATAGCCAGAATTCACAGCAGTAGAATAGTGCAGGCTCTCCATTGAATCAAGGCTTGACGGAATAGCCAAGATTTCAAAGTACTTTCCTGCCACGCCAGCCCAACTAAAATCCTTGTCGAATTCTTTTAATTGATTGTTGCCAAGTGTTGTACTTTTTACCTTGCCGTTTTTTGTGTACGCCATAAATCTACGGTACTCATAACGGTTCTGTTTCGGGTCAAAGTGCGGACCAATCTGCGGCGATGTGCGCAAAGAATAGGCAATTCCGTCTACATTAAGATTCGCCGCCTTTCCGTCTGCACCGTAAATATTTACATCGAGCTTAAACATATATTCATCAGGCAAGAAAGAATATGTCTTTGCAAGCGTAAATTCTCTTTCATTGCCTAAATCATCTTTCGTGCTGAACGTGCGATAAAAGCCAATCGTATAATCATCAATTTGCTTTGCTGAAAATAAATCATTGATTATCGGAGAAGTGCTATCACCAAAAGAAATAGCAAAGGCTCTGTTGATGTCAGAAATGCTGTCTGCCATTTCAACGCCGTGATAATCCGTTTTGCCGTTATTGTCAAAAGGGCGGTCTATGTCTTTTTCTTTTTCGCCTAAAAGCTCATAACTGATAATATCTCCGCCTTTATTCGTGAATTTGATACGAGCTTTATTTGTTTCGATAGTGTATTCCTGTGCTTGAGTCGCAGCAGTTGTCGAATTTGCCACGCTTACCAGAGATGTTGCTGTCGAATTTGCTGCTGCATCAACAGAATTATCTGTTTCCTCTGTGTTTTCTGCTGTCGTAGATACTGCTGATTGAGGAGGTGTAAAGAATTTTGTTTGAATAAACAGAGAGCCGACAATAACAACTGTAGAAAGCCCTACAGCCCATACGGTATTTTTATCCATAGGTTTATGCCTCTAATTTTAGGTTATCTTTTTATGGTTGTATCGATTTACGGAACAGGGTCAAATCCGCCTTTAGAAAACGGATTACATCTAAGCACACGCCAAATCGCCAACATAAGTCCCTTTACAGGTCCATATTTCATTATAGCCTCGTACGCATACCGTGAACAGCTAGGCGTAAATCGGCATACAGGAGGCTTTAGTGGGGACAAAAAGGTTTGATAAAAACGGATAAGCAGACAGAATAATTTTTGAAATGAGTAATAGAAAAACTTTCCGATTCGCTTCATTCTTTCAGCAAGAGAGCTTTTTCACACAAAGCACGAAATTGGTCACACCGCGAGTGGAACGAATCATTGCCAGGATAGACAAGCAAAAGCATATCATACCCTATGTTCAGGTGTGATTTAAAAATACGATATACTTCACGGCTAAAACGTTTTGAGAGATTACGTTCTACGGCACTACCGTATTTTCGCGGAAGAGGAAATCCAATCCTGTTATACCCAAGATGATTTTGTGCGTAAAAGAGTTTTGCACCCTGCACGCTTGCCCGTTTTCCGCATTTAAACAGATTCTGTATTTCTACGGGACGCTTTATACGCTCTTCACGTCTAAAACGTCCTGTTTCTGACAAGCCTGTTTGCATGCTCGCCTATAAAACTTAATAAGGTTTCTTTTCGTCAGAAATAGAAAGCTTTGCTCTGCCCTTTGCTCTTCTGCGAGCGAGTACAGCTCTACCACCACGAGTTGCCATGCGAGCACGGAAACCGAATTTTCTATTGCGCTTTACTTTGCTTGGCTGATATGTCCGTAACATAGAACACGTCTCCTTAATAAAAAAATTTCTTTCTCAAGTATCTCAAGTAATAAGTTTCTTACTATATCATTTATTTTTTAACTTGGTCAACACAAATTTTTTCTAATTCTTTGAATTTTGCCATCAAGTCAGGGGGTAAATAGCCGCTATTTTTGTTTTTTTCTCTATTCTCCTTTTCCTGCACCTCTTTCAAGGCTTTTTCTTCTTTCTCAAGCCGCTGTTTAAACTCTGGGTCTGCATACAGCGTTTTGTAATCTACAATCTTTCTCGACTCTTCAAATTTCTTTAGAGCCGCATCTTCTTTTTCTTGTTTTCTCTTAATCTCGGCAATCACATTTTCTATCGGCTCTGGCATTTTCTGAACTCTATTCAGTGTTACGTCAGACCCCTGCAAGCGATACACGATATTTCTTATCTCAAGTTCAGGGCTCACCTTATTCAAAGCGCGTATAATTTTTCGCTTATACATCTGCAGCAAGGTAATACAGCCAGGGTGGTCGGCTTCCACCAAGAGTATTCCGCGATTGAGTTCAACTATCTTAGAATGAGAGCCTAAAAATCCGCCTCTGTCAATCACTTTATTCGTAATTTCCTGCCACTGAGAAATCATTCGTATGCCTTTTTCTGCGTCAGAGGTCTTTATATTGTCAAAAATATTATTGATGAGAGTGCCAAACGCCACAGGATTATCGTATATCTTTTCAGCCATATCACACATATTCTATATATTTTTACTCTTTTTAACAACACTGCATCTTACCGTCGGTATTTAATACAGCTTACCGCCTGTAAGATGTACACCTTACCATCGGTATTTAATACATCTTACCATCGGTAAGCTGTACACGTTTTTGAAATACCTCCTTGTAAGTATCGTTTTTTATGATTTTATGATATGATAGCTTTTATTATGGAGAAAAAGCTCTTTATTGTTACCTCTATCGTCTTGTCGCTCACAGTTATCTTCAGCACGCTCTGCCTTTTCGGTTTCACGAAAGTTGCGCTGCCGTTTGCCATAACGTTTGGAACAACCGCCCCCGTCTGCTGCGCACTCTCCGCCAATCCAAGCGCACGCTCTAGGGGCTTACAGCGCGGCGAAGTTGTGGTATACTAAAAGCAATCATATTCCACAGGAGGCAAAAAAATGTCAGCAGCAGAAATGAAACATCTTGAGAATGAACTTGCCCTGCTTTCGTATGCGGAGCGGCTTGCAATCGTTGAATATTTAGTCCAATCATTGCAACAGGCGTACGATGAGGAAAAGGAAGCGGTGGCACTGGGATTTTCTGGCGGTGCACAAGAGAAACGTAACGTTGATGAAGCGATTGCACAAGAAGAGCGCGGCGAAGTGTTCTGCTACAATTCTGTTGACGAACTGTTCGAGGACACCAAAAATGCGTGAGTTAAGAACGAGTAGCGCATTTCGCACCGACCTAAAGAAATTAAATGCAAAAGAGTCTAATGAAACAAAGGCTGTCATTACAAAGTTGCAAGAAGATGAAGTGCTTGAAGCAAAATACCGCGACCACGACCTGCACGGAAACTATACAGGCTTTCGAGAATGCCACATTCGCCCTGATTTGCTCTTAGTCTACAAAAAGGGCAACGAAGGCGAATTGCTCATTCTGACGCTGTATCGCGTGAGTTCGCACACAAACATCTTTGACATAAGCAAAAGGCAAAAATAACTCTTTTCCTTGCACAAGCACTATTGTTGCGCTATACTTTGGCACATCTCAATTTTGGAGGGTTTATATGAAAATTGATGATAAGCTTTGGAAGTGGACGGCAAACACCATTTTGAACCGCCTGACCGAAGACCCCGATGATTGTTATGCCGAGGTCAAAATCCGCAATGTCTACACCCTGCGCGACCTCTCCAAGCTCGTCGCAGCAAAGAACGCAGGTATGCACCCCGACACCGTTTATTCTATCGCTCAGCAGCTCGATGAAGCAAAAGTCGAGGCGATTCTTGACGGCAACAGCGTTACCGACAGCATTATCAAGATTTCGCCGCGTATCACAGGCTCGTTCAAGAACAGCAAAGCCGCATTCGACCCAGCAGTGAACAAACGCACGGTTGACATCACGATTAGCGCGGACTTCAAAGCACAGCTTGAGAAAGTCAAGGTCGAAATGGAGGGGCTTCGTGCGCAGGGAGCAGAAATCGCTTCTATCGACGATATGGAAAGCGACAAGACCGACGGCACAATCACTATCGGCGGTTTCGTGATTATTGCAGGCGATAAGCTCAAGGTGGACGAAGAGGACGCAGAGCAGGGCGTGTTCTTTATCGCAGAGGACGGCACGGCGCACAAGTCGGCAAAACTCAAGGTCAACAAGCCCAGCCAGCTCATCGCCAAAGTCCCGACAGACCTTGCCGAAAGCTCTTGCCGCCTCGTTATCCGCACGAAATACACGGGCAATCAAAAGCCGCTTGCAACGATGAGAGAAATCGAGTTCGCGAAAATGTGTACTGCGGTAAAAGAATAGTGCAATATAGTGCTAGATTGGACTGTTCAATCTAAGTAAGATTGAGGTGTCCAATCTTATCGGATTGAGGCGTTCAACCTTAGAAGATAGAGCTATAGCGTCTTCTAAGGTCTTTTTTTTGCCATACTCAATTCTGCGCCGAGGGTGCCGTTGAGCGCAGAAAAAGGCGACAGCACTCGTTCCATCGGCTCTTTGTATGCACGCTCATAGTATGCTTTCGGGGCGTTCATCGTGAGAATAATGCCGACGTTGACTTTGCCCGTAAAGTAGTTCGATAAGCGGGGAGAGGTCGTCTTTCCAAAAGCAGCGGCAGCGTTCGCCGTCTTTTCGCTTGCAGACCAAGCAGCTTCTGCAGCCCGTGTAATTCAATCGGAGGGCTAAAAAGAGGCTGACTCCCAAGAACCGTTGGAGATGAAGTAGACTTTTGTGCTGCTGCGCTTATAATGCTCGTAAGGCTCGCCAGGAAGGAACGTGCAAAATAGTTGGTCGTAGTCGGGAAGGAGGCTCTGCAATTTCTCCCTTTTCAGCGGGTCAAGCTCCAATAGCACATCGTCCATCAAAAACACAGGCTTTTTCCCCGTAACCTGCGTATAAAACACCCCCTGCGCCACGCGAAGCACCAGGCTCACCAATCGACGCTGACCCGTAGACGCTTGCGGAATAAACGCCACGCCGCCTCGCAAAAAGCGTATCCTGTCGCGATGTGGACCGCTCATCGTTGTGCCCATCTTTATATCGACCTCGCGACGTGCTTCAAGATGCGCGATAACTTCGCTTTGCGTTGGGAACTCATAGCCCGTGTCAGTCTTCTTTTTCCATACAGGCTCGTAGCTTATCACAAGGTCGGCTATCCCCGAAATCTCCTCGAACAAGCGCGTAAAGATTTGGTTGAAGCGGAATATTGCATCGCGCCGTTTTCGCTGTATCTCAAGCCCGTACTGCGACAAAAGCGAGTCGTAAGAGGCGAGTAGCTCGAATTTCTGCTCTTTCAAAACGGCATTTCGGCTTTTTAAGACGCGGCGATAACGGCGAAGCGTGTCAAGATATACCGTGTCGTACATACTCAGACTTTGGTCGATAAAGAACCTCCTGCGTTCAGGCTCTCCAGAAGCAAACTCGATGTCGCCATGGCTGAAAAGGACGCAGGGGATTGTATTGATTAAATCTTTGCGGTCGGTTACGCGCTTGGAGTTTTTCTCGATTCGCTTTTTGCCGTTTTGCAGCTTGATATTCACGATGTCGGTGCTATCTTCGCTCTTAAACATTGCGCTGATACTCATTTCTTTCTCGCCGTTCACAATCACTTCGCTTTCGTTGTGCGTGCGGAACGAGGAAGCATACGAGGCATAATACAGCGCCTCAAGCAGATTGCTTTTACCCTGCGCATTTTCGCCGACAAAGAACACCTCTTTTGCAAGCAGGTCTATTGTATCGCTCTTGAGATTTCTGAAATTATACAACGTCAACGACAAAAACATTTTTCTTCCACCTTCAATTCTTCCTCTTCACCTAAAAATATACCCGTGCTTTATGCGAACACGGGTATATTTTTGAAATTGCTGTGCTTTACAAAAAAAGCCTAAGGTTTAGTCTTTCTGCATTGGCATAATGACGTGGAAATAATTTGCGGCAGGTTCGGGGCGAAGAGTCAAAGCTCTCATCTCCTCTGTGAACTCGATTACAGCCTGTTCGCTGTGCATAACACGCAGCGGCTGGTCAATGTATTTGTAGTTCACGGCGATAGTCATCTCTTCGTCAGCATACTCTGCAGGGATTTCCTCTTCTGCAGTACCTTCTTCGCTCTGGCTAGACATCACACGCAACATACCTGGCTGAATATTCAAGAAAATGCGCTCGTTGTTCTTCTCTGTCATAATTGTAATACGCTTAATAGCGTCTACAAGGTCGCTTTTGAGCACTTTAACAGAATGTTCCTGGTTCTGCGGAATAACTCTCTTATATGCAGGATATTGCCCCTTAATAAGTGATGAAGAGAGCTTGTAGCCACCAAACTTAAAAAAGATAGATTCCTCTGTTACTGCGATAGAAATCATGCCTTCATCAGGTGCGTGCTTTGAAACGATGTTGAGGATTTTCGTTGGGATAATAACAGGGAAGAAATCTGGAACATCTGTAGTTACGTCAGTAGAAGCATGTGCAAGGCGTTTTGCGTCTGTTGCAACGAAAACAAACTTGTTATCTTCTGTCTTCTCAAAGAATACGCCACTCATAAATACACGGTTTTCGTCTGTACTTACCGCGAATGTTGTTTCTTGAATCATATTCTTGAGCTCTTTCGCAGGAATGTCGAAATAATCGGCATCAGATTCTGCTTTAACATCAGGGAATTTTTCTGATGTGAGAGAAGTAAGCTCAAAACGAACTTTTTTGCTTACAGGCTTGATGCGAATTGATAAAGGAGTGTCATCAATATCATTCATCTGCTGGATAAACTCAATTTCTCCAATTCCGACTGGCAAAGAAGAGAGGATTTCGAGGAACTTTGAACAAAAAACAACAGATGTACCTTCTTCGGCAATATCAACGGGCACATTCGTTTGAAAATTGATAGCAGAGTTTGTTGCAGTCATAGTTAAGGTGTTGTTTTCTGCTGTCAATTTGATGTTTGACATAATAGAAGATGAGTTCTTAGAGGAGATGATATCTTGAGCAATAGAAAGCTCTTTTGCAATAGCATCTCTGTCGAATGTAAATTTCATTAGCGTTTCTCCTTAATAACAAAAATGAGTTATATTCCCCCTTATATTTATTAAATTTAAATTTTAATAATAGTAATAATAAGGGGTGTGTATTTCTTGATAACTGTAATAAACAGTTGTAAAGTAACAAATTAAAGTGTGAATAATCTTTCACTTTTTCTACACAAGATTTCCATTTATCCACATTTTTAAAAAGTATTCACACTTTATAACCACCATAAAACCATATATCTTACCTTTATCCACATTTTATTCCTGACGAATTCGTGCTGTTATTAGTGAAAAAAGACAAAAAAGATTACTTCTTGTAGTCTTTAATATTACGGATTAGCATCTGTATCATAGAATTAAGCTGGCTATCAGTCTTTAATTCGTCCTCTATTTTCTCTAGTGAGTGCATAACGGTTGAATGGTCTTTTCCGCCGAACTCGTTTCCCAGCTCTTTAAGAGAATATTCTGTAAGGTTTCGTGCGATATAAAGAGCGATTTGGCGCGGCTTTACATATTTTCTATCTCTCTTTCGTCCCTTTAAGTCTGAGAGTGATATAGAATATTGTTCTGCAACGACTTTCTGAATAGTATCGATATTGATAGTTCCTGAAACAGGAGAGGAGAAAGTGTCTCTCAACTGCTGCTGTGCGATTTCTATAGTAAGAGTACTTCCGATAAGGTCTGAATAAGCAATCATCTTGAGAAGAGAAGCTTGCAAATCTCTTACATTTGTTTGCACATTTTTTGCGATGTAATCAATTACTTCTTCAGGAATCTCTTTTCCTTGTGAAGAAAGTTTTTGCGTTAAAATAGCGCGACGAGTTTCGTAGTTTGGCATTTGTATATCTACGTTCATTCCAAGCCCGAAACGAGATTTTAAGCGGTCTGTGATGTTTTTTAACTCTGTTATCGGTCTATCACAAGTGAATACAAGTTGCGAATGATTGTCAAAAAGAGCATTAAACGTATGAAAAAGTTCTTCTTGTGTTCCCTCTTTGTCTTGCAAGAAGTGAATATCGTCGATTAAAAGAACATCGAGCTTTCTGTATTTGTTTTTAAACTTATCTGGTGTTTTATCGTGGAGAGAGGCTATAAATTCATTTGTAAACGACTCTGCAGAAACACAGCAAATCTTTGCACTTGGACATTTTTCTTTATATATGTAGTTTCCAATTGACTGCATAAGGTGAGTTTTACCGAGTCCGACACCGCCATATATCAAAATAGGGTTATAGCTTCTACCAGGGTTTTTTGCAGCTTCTAAGCATACCTTATATGCTAAATCACTATTTACACCAGGGATAAATGTATCAAAGGTGTAATCTTCTCGAAGTTGAGGATGTTTTGGGAGTCCTGCAGCAGAGATGCTATTGGGTCTTTTCTCTGATTGAGAAACAGAAATGCTTGAAATAGCTTGAGGGGAACTCTTTATCTCTTGCTTTACGATTTGAGCTGAAGTTGATTGTTGCGGCTCTTTTTCAGGTTGTAGAGACGCTTCTTTCAATGCGGTAAATACAGGAATGTTTGGATTTGTTTCAATTTTTGTTTCAGGTGCTTTTTTTATTTCAGAAGCAGCAGAAACCTCATCTTGAGCTTTTACAACACTTATGATTTCGATATTTTTTTGTCCTGTTAAAGCGCAGATTTTATTTTCTACGATTTTCACATGACCTCTTTTCTGCATTTGGCTCCACATAAAAGTTGAAGGAACTGAAACTGTGATAGTATTGGAAAAATCCTCTACATATTCCATATTAAACCAAAGCTGAAAATCGCTATCTTTACCAGAAGCTTTGTATTCCTCTCCAATTTGGCGCATTGCTTCTTGCCAAATATCTTTGTAATTGTGTTCGCTCATAGACTTCCATTATAGCGTGCCTTTACTTTTTTCTGCAATAAGGGTATACTTAATTTCAACGCGTTCTTTCTATAAAAATGTAGCAAAAGTTTTTGAAGCGAAGGATTTAGTATGGCAACATCTTATTCAGCTGGAAATATACAGGTTTTAAAAGGTTTAGAAGCAGTTCGTAAGAGACCTGGAATGTATATAGGCTCTACAGGTCCGATGGGACTGCATCATTTAGTTTATGAAGTTGTGGATAATAGTATCGATGAAGCGATGGCAGGTTTTTGCAGCACGATAACTATTGTTCTTGAAAAAGATGATATTTGCCGAGTTGAAGATGATGGTCGCGGTATTCCTGTTGATATGCACCCAACTGAGCATATCAGTGCGCTTGAGCTTGTTTTAACAAGACTTCATGCAGGCGGTAAATTTGATAAGGGCAGTTATAAGGTTTCAGGTGGTTTGCATGGTGTTGGTGTAAGCTGTGTTAATGCTCTTTCTACTTGGATGGAAGCTACTGTAGAGCGCGATGGCAAAAAGTATTGTCAGAAATATGAAGTTGGTCAGCCGATTACGCCTGTTGAACAAGTTGGTGAATCGAGCCGACATGGAACAACGATTCGTTGGAAAGCAGACCCTGAGATTTTTACAGAGACAACACTTTATGATTATGATGTTTTGTCTATCAGGTTTCGTGAACTTGCATTCTTAAATCAAGGGATTACTATTGTTTTTCGAGATGAGAGAAATAGTGATGTAAGAGAAACTGTATTCAAGTTTGAAGGCGGAATTAGGCATTTTGTTTCTTATCTCAATGAGGCTAAAAATGTTATTCCAGCAGAGCCATTGTATATTTCAGGAAGCGAGAATGATATAATAACAGAACTCGCAATGCAGTATAATGATGGATACTCTGAAAATATCTCATCATACGTTAATGATATAAATACACATGAAGGCGGAATGCACCTTGAAGGTTTTAAATCTGCATTGAGCTATGTATTAAACAAGTTCTTAGAAAAGTATCCGAAAATTCAGCGTCGCCTTGCAAAAGATGAACATCTTTTAGGCGATGATGTTCGTGCAGGTCTTACCGCTGTTCTTTCGATAAAAGTTCCTGAGCCTCAGTTTGAGGGACAGACAAAGACTAAACTGGGAAATTATGAAGTTAAAGGTATTGTTGATTCCCTTGTAAAAGAGAAGTTAACAGTTTTCTTTGAGCAAAATCCGTCTGTTATTGAGCAAATCCTTGATAAAGCTGTAGGTGAGGCGGTTGCTCGTATTGCAGCACGGCGTGCAAAAGAAGCTACTCGTCGTAAATCTGGACTTGATAGCTTTGGACTTCCTGGAAAATTGAGTGATTGTTCTTCAAAAGACCCTTCTGAATGTGAAGTGTATATTGTTGAGGGAGATTCTGCTGGTGGTTCGGCAAAAAAAGGGCGTGATAGTAGGACACAAGCTATTTTACCGCTTTGGGGTAAAATGCTAAATGTTGAAAAGAGCCGACTTGATAAGGTTATCACGAATGAAAAGTTGCAGCCTGTTATAGCTTCTTTAGGAACAGGAATTGGTGATGATTTCGATATATCAAAATTGCGTTATCATAAGATTATCATAATGGCTGATGCTGATGTTGATGGTTCGCATATTCGTACTTTATTATTGACATTCTTCTTTAGATATATGCCAAAGATAATAGAGGGGGGGTATGTTTATCTTGCTATGCCGCCTCTATTTAAGATTACATACAATAAAAAAGAATGGTATGTGTATGATGACAATGAAAAAAATGATGTCATAAAGTCTATTGGTGTTGAAACGTCAAAGCTCTCTGTTCAGCGATATAAAGGTCTTGGTGAAATGGACGGAACGCAGCTTTGGGAGACCACAATGGATCCTTCTCGCAGAAAAATGATGAAAGTTACCATTCCTGATGCAATAGCGGCTGATAAGATTTTCAGTACTTGTATGGGAGAAGAGGTTGAGCCTCGTCGAAAATTCATTGAAGAGAATGCAATTTATGCAAATCTCGATGTTTGATTAAAGTTGGAGATTCCTAAATAAATGGAAAATGAAATAAAAACACCTGAGGGTGGAACTCTTATTACTATGCCTATTGACCAGGAAGTAAAAAGGGCTTATATCGACTATTCAATGTCTGTTATTGTAAGCCGAGCTCTTCCTGATGTTCGTGACGGATTAAAACCTGTTCATCGCCGTATTTTGTATGCAATGGATGAGCTTAATCTTCATAATAATGGACCGACAAGAAAATGTGCTAAGATTGTTGGTGATGTGCTTGGAAAATATCATCCTCATGGAGACGCTTCTGTTTATGATGCGATAGTTCGTTTAGGACAAGATTTTACACTTCGATATCCTGTTATAACTCCTCAGGGAAATTTTGGAACAATCGCAGGAGACCCTGCTGCTGCTTATCGTTATACAGAAGCTAAAATGGCAAAAGTTGCCGAAGAAATGGTTTCTGATATAGGAAAAGATACGGTTGATTTTGTTCCAAATTTTGATGAAACAACAAAAGAGCCTACGGTTCTTCCTGCTAAGTTTCCTTTTTTATTAGCAAACGGTTCTAGCGGTATTGCAGTTGGTATGGCAACTAATATGCCTCCTCATAATTTAAGAGAAATTGCTGCAGCAGTATCTGCATATATAGATAATCCTGATATTTCGATAGAAGAGCTTTGTACACATATAAAAGGACCTGATTTTCCAACAGGTGGCATTATTCTTGGTAAACAGGGGATAATGCAGGCTTATAAGACAGGTCGTGGAAAGATAATTGTACAAGGGCGATTTACTATTGAAGAGGGAAAAAACGGCAGAGAATCTATTATTTTTACAGAAGTTCCTTATCAAGTAAATACGCGTGTTTTATGCGAGAGAATAGGAGAGCTCGCTAGAGATAAAATTATTGATGGCATTTCAGGAATAAATGATGAGTCTTCTGACCGCATTGGAATGCGAATTGTCATAGATTTGAAGCGTGGTGCAACAACAAAGATTGTCTTAAATCAGCTTTTTTCAAAAACAGCATTGCAGTCATCTTTTAATGTCATAAATTTGGCATTGGCTAATGGTCGTCCTGAGGTATTTAATTTAAAGCAGCTGATTAAATACTTTGTTGAGCATAGAGATTCTGTTATTACTCGTCGAACCAAGTTTGATTTGGAAAAGGCTTTAGATAAAGCTCATATTCTTGAAGCTCTTATTACTGCTATAAACAATATAGATGAAGTTATTTCTATAATTCGTGGTAGCCGTGACACAGAATCTGCTAAAAATGCCTTGATTCAAAGATTTTCTTTCGATGATGCACAATCGCAAGCTATTGTTGATATGCAACTAAAGAAGCTCACCCATTTGCAGATTGACGATTTGAAGAATGAAATATCAGAACTTAATGTTTTGATAGCTCATTTGAGAGATTTACTTGAGCATCATGAGAAAATATTGGCTTTGATAAAAAGTGAAACGAATGAGCTTGCTGAAAAATATGGTGATGACAGAAAGACCGATATTGTTGCAAGTGAAGCAGAAGATATAACTGCTGAAGATATGATAAAAGAAGAGAATGTTGTTGTTGTCATATCTAATTTAGGTTATGTTAAGAGAATGCCTGTTACCACATATAGAAGTCAGGCGCGAGGTGGAAAGGGTATTGCTGGAACAAAACTGATAGATGATGATTTTGTAAAGCATATTTTTGTTGCTTCAACTCATGATTATATTTTATTTACAACTAGTTTTGGTCGTGCTTATTGGGTGAAAACTCATGAGTTACCAGAATCTAGCCGAAACAGCCGTGGCGGTCATTTAAAGAGTTTTTTGCAAATTTCTGACGGTGAGGAAATTACTTCTGTTACATCATTGCATGAGTTCAAAGACGATGAATACTTGTTTATGATGACAGAAAACGGTGTTGCAAAACGTATAATTACAAATGAGTTTAAGAATGCTAAATTCCGTGGCGTAACAGCTCTTTCTCTTGATGATTCAGATAAAGTTGTATCTGCTGTACTAACTAATGGTAGCAAAGATATGCTTGTTATTACAAAAAATGGAAAGGCGTTACGGTATTCAGAATCTGCTATTCGTTCAATGGGGCGTTCTGCTCGTGGTGTAAGAGGAATTGAATTGATAGATGATGATAAAGTTGCATGCGCTATTTGTAATGACGGAGTTGATAATGTTCTTGTTGTTTCTGAAAAAGGATTTGGAAAGCGAATAAATATCAATGATTTCAGTCCTCATGGGCGTTCAACTTCTGGGCAAAAAGTTTTCAGCAACATAGAAGAAAAAGGAAAAATTGCTGGTGCAATATCTGTTTGTGACGAAGATACTTTGATGTGTGTTACAAATAAGGGGCAAATAATTCGAACTCCTGTTTCTGGTATCTCTAATCAAGGAAGAACAGCTTCTGGTGTTAATATCTTTACGTTTGATGATGATGAGTACGTTATTTCAATCGATAAAGCATCAAATGAGGAAGCTATAAAACTTTCAGATTCAGAGTAGTTTTTACTGATTATTAAAACGGCTTAGGTAATTCCTAAGCCGTTTTTTTGTTGAT
Organism: uncultured Treponema sp.; assembly: GCA_937901865.1. Classification (GTDB taxonomy): domain Bacteria; phylum Spirochaetota; class Spirochaetia; order Treponematales; family Treponemataceae; genus Treponema_D. The sequence continues at coordinate 5,642 of CALDID010000194.1, read as the reverse complement.
AAAATGTTGATAACTTTGTGAATAAGTGTATAAAATTTGTTAAATTAAAATATTTGCATTGATATTTTGTTTTAGAATAAGAAAATATATGTAATATAGAAAAGCGATTACTTTATCCATTAATGTGGATAAAGTGTGGATGTTTGTACAAAGTTTCGTCGTGTGCTTTTAATGTTTCACGTGAAACATTAAAAGATTAAAATGTAAGACGAAAAACTTTTGAACCTCTGTTTGGTGTCCAAAGTTGTTTTCTTTTTTCTGGTAAGCTATCGACTGTTGAATTTTTGAATCCTAGCTTTTCAAACCAATCAGCAGTTTGTGTTGTTAATACAAATACGCATTTTGCTTTTTGTACTTTTGCCTTTTCAATAAGATAATTGATAATCTTTGGACCTATTCCAATATGTGCAAATGTTTCGTCAACTGCAACTGCTGAAATCTCCATTTGTGTATCTTCATATGGAATAAGAGCAGCGCAAGCTCGTATTCCGTTATCGACTTCGTAGACGATATAATTTTGGAATTGTTCTTGAAGTTGTTGTTCTGAACGAGGCAATAAAATACCTCGTTCAACAAAGGGACGAATCAAATTTAAAATTGCAGGAATATCTTCTCGTGTCATAGGTCTGATTCCTCCATAATTTGATTTATAAATCATTGTACCAGACCCTAAATTACTGAATATTTCACACGGAAGTGTACCTTCTAGTGAACTGTTTATGATATGAACTCGAGAAACTCCGTTTAGGCAGGCATCTTTTGCCAATTCTAAAAGAGATAAAACTGAGTTATTGCGGTCTTTGTTTTTTGTAATAAACGCATCTAATTCTTCTATGTTCATTGCAGGAACACAATTATCATGAGATACTCCAATTTCTTCTGGTATAGAAAAGTTATTACCCGAAATTTCTACAGACGGCATCATAAAAAAAAGTTTATCGGCTTTTAAATGAATTGCAATCTGCTGCGCCAGTTGTATTGATGAGATATTATACGGCTTACCCGTTAAACTCCAGCCGATACAAGGAAAAATAGGAATAAAATCTTTTTCAAGAATAGTTTGTATAGACTCTTCTTGAAGTTTATCGATTTCGCCAGATGTGCCATAATCAAATCCATCTATAACACCTTTTCCTCTTGCTCTGACCCAGTTCCCTATAACAGCAGTTCTCTTTTCACCTGCGAGAGCGGTCATTATACGATTTGATACGTCAAAAGCTGCCATTTTTATAAGAGGCATTGCGTCTTCTGTTGTAATGCGACAACTATTGTGCATTCTCCATTCAATATGTGCATTTGCTAACACTTGGTCGATTCTGTTTCTTGCTCCAGGAACAATAAGCACTTTTAATCCTGCTTCGTGTATCAAACAAATATCGCGAATGTGACTGGAAAAAAGCGGGGAATCTAAAAGTGAATCGTCGATGTAAATAACGACTGTTGCATTTTTGAACATATGTATATAGCGTATTACATCTCGAATACGCTCTGCTTGTCTTGGAATTGATAAAAGTTCACTCATACTGTGAGTATATGAGATTTTTATTTTTTTATAAAGGGTAAAAACTAATTTTCGTTTTTGAATAACTATTTTCGCATACTGTATACGCAACCGCAATAATCTTGACGATATAAGCCAAAGTCTTCTGAAATTTGTAGCGAGCGCAAAAAACCGCCTTTTTTCTTAAAGTCTGAGTACAAATAGAGCAATGAGCTTGTCGTATTTGCTTGGAGCTCTTCCCCGATTTTGTTAATCTTTGCAGAATCTTTGTGCGGACTTATTGAAAGTGTTGTTGTGAAATAGTCATAAGAATTTTTTTCGGCATAGTCCCATGCTCTTTTCATTCTGAACTCATAACATCGCTTACAGCGTTCTCCCATTTCCCGCTCTGTCTGCAATTCGACTTCATTGCGTATGTTTGTAGCGTTGAAATAGTCTTCTGTATCATAGCTATCGACTATTAGTTTTATATTTGTTTCAATCGCCTTTGGAAATCGGGTCAGAAATGCTTTTAGTTCTTGCAATCTGCGCTCATATTCTGACTGCGGGTGAATATTCGGATTGTAATAATAAATCGTGATGTCGAAATAATTACTCAAATACTCGATAACATACGAAGAACAGGGCGCACAGCACGCGTGAAGCAAAAGTTTTTTTCGTTCTGTCAATGTAGAAAGTGTTTTATCCAAAATTTTCTGATAATTTATCTTTTCCATTTAATTTAATCCCTGTATAAATTCTTTTACACGGTTTCTGTAAGGCGCAAAAAGCAATATTTCTTCATTCAGCTCAAGAATAGCATCTTTAGAAAGCCATTTATATGAAACAGTTTCTCCAGCTTGCAATTTTACGCTGTTTTTGAGGCAATCTGTTTTACAAAGATAAACAACATAAATACTTTGTGTTTCGTCGCTTGAAGTACGCAAGATTTCTGTCATTTCTCCTGTAATAATCCCCGTTTCTTCTTTTAGTTCACGCTTTGCGCAATCAATCGGCTTTTCGTCTTTTAGAGCACTGCCGCCTGCCGAAAGTTCCCACATTCCACCGAATTTCTTGTTTTCGTCGCGCTGTGTGAGTAAATAACTTCCGTCTGAATGTTGGACGACGATAGTACATACTAGATGAAAAAGCCCCTTTGGGATTTCTTCGCCTCGCACTAGCGAACTATTTGCTATTTTGTTGAAAGTTTTGTCGTATGCGTTCCACAGTTCCATATTGATAAGAATAGCACGAAACCACGAAAAATGGAATACTTGAAAAGTTAGCAGTTTTCGACTAGAATTTAATTGAAAATGTATGTGATGGTTTGTGGAAGTCGAAGTATAAAAGAAAAAAAATGGGTTTTTCAGTGCATTGAAAAATATCTGAAGCAGATTGAAATTGACGATTTTGTTTTAATAGAGGGCGGCGCAAACGGGGTTGACCTTTTGGCAAGAGAATGGGCTATGGTGCGCGGTATAAGAATAGAAGAAGCAACACCCGAATGGAACAAATACGGATATGCGGCGGGAATTATTCGGAATAAAAAAATGGTAGAAAAGGCTGACTATGTGCTGATTTTATGGGACGGAACTTCGCGCGGCACAAAATCAGACATAGATTACGCAATCAAAATGAATAAAAATCACAAAATCTTTATTTATCCCAATGTAGAGCCCCTTTCGGAATCAATTTCAGAACCGAAAACTTGAAACTGTGTCAACGCAGGAAACGGAGAGTGGTCATCATATTTTAATAAGCGGTCGAACGTTAGGGCTGTTATTTCTTTTTCTGGAAAATCGAATTGCTGGGCTTCTCCTGTTTCGCTAAATTGCAATTCCATTTCGCTTGAATCGGAGAAAGTAACTCGTCCGCTTTTCCAGCATGCGTCGTGCGGAAAATCTGCGCGGAGCGTGATGACGAGGCGATTTATTTTTACGCTGCGACCGAAATCGAGGTGAAACGCTGCTTCTGGATTGCGATTTATTCCCCAGCTTGTCCATGGCCATTCACCGTGCATATCGTTTGCAAAAAGCCCATCGATTGCATTTCGTGCGGCAAAAACGGCTTCCCCGCGCGTTTCGACATTTGCAAAAGCGTGCGGAAAGGCGGTTTTGTTATCGTGATTATCATACGGATTAAAAGCTAAATCTCTGTATGCGCTTATTTCACTTTGTGTTGCTGAGCGCGCCGAAACATAGTGGCGGTCAAGAGAAAACGATTTTGGATTATAAGACTTTTTTGCCTCTCCAAAGGGGATTTCAAAGGAAAAATCGCCCGTCAGATAGACCAAACTTTCCGCCATTGTATCATCGAGCGCAATGACAGCATAACAAGGATAAGCAGTTGCTTTAATACAGATTTTATCGCCCTGCGCATACGCTGCATTGTAAACGATATAATTTTTTTCACAAAACGCCTTTTCGCAAAGAATCGTGTTGCTTTTATCTTGAACTTGAATTGCAATCTGTGCCATAGCAAAAGTATATCACAGCTTTTTGAAAAAATACAGCAGAAAATCTTGTACGCCTTGCAGCAAAATGTTTTTAGGCTTAGAAGAAAATGTTTTTAGCTTTATTGTATACTATATTTATGCTAATTCATTTGTATGACAATAGTATGTAAATATTCTTTGAAAAATCGCTTTGATAGCGTTGTATAGCACTCTACAAACAAGATAAAAAGCAGGATTTTTTCATTATTCCACTGCGAAAATAAATTATTCCACTGAGATAATTTTTTTTAGCACTGAGATAATTTTTTTATCCAGTGCAATAATAAATTATTCCAGTGAGATAAATTATTATTTCAGTGGATAAATCAAAAAGGTCGATTTTGCGGCTTTTGGACTGATTTCGAGAGAATAATGCCATCTTTTGAGATAAGGTTAATTACAGTTTTATAAATTCTTTGCGTTTCAAGAGCGTTATATGCTTGTTTTACAGTCTCTTGCAGATACTGATTTTTTAGAGAGATGTCTTTGCCGAAAAGATGTGTTGCGAAGTAATGCGATATAGGAAAATCTGAGCCGAAAAGAATTTTGTTTGTGTCATTGATTTTAGTTTTCAAGACATTCAACGATTTTTGAGAAATACAAGCTGTATCACAAAAGACGTTTTTGTATTTGTTGACCATTTCGGCAGTTTCGCGGACGGGATTTGAGTGGGCTAAAATCACTTTTGCATTTTGGTATTCAGAGAAAAACGGCTCGAACCTTGTGGGCAAGTCGCATTTTTGTGTGCCGCAATGAATAAGCACGCTCTTTTTATGGTCATCAGCATAGCGAAAAATCTGATGGAGCGCGGTTAAGTGAACGGGATTATTTTCGTCCCAATTTTGCCCTGCGGGGTGCAGCTTTATGCCGCAATAATCGAACGAACTTGCGGCTGATTCAACGCTGATATGTTGCTCGGCGTATTTGGGAATAAACCAAAGATACGGCTTTGTGGTGAGAATATTCGACGAAAAACTTTGCGCATAGGCGATTTCTTCTTCCACACCTTTTAGTTCTGCGTCATCTCGGCAGCTTGAAGTGGAAGAATATCGGATTTCTGTGATTTTGGTCTTTTCTGAAACGGATTCGATTAGCTCGAACAGTTCAAGAGCGTCATAGTAGATTTCGTTGAACTGCCCGATATGGATATGATAGTCAGTCAATTTTCTTCTGTAATCCCAGCTTCTGATTCAATATTTTTTAGTTTTGAGTAATACGTTCTCAATCCGTCAATATGTTCAAATAGCTCAGCGTTTATATTATTTCCCATAGGGTCAAGTATAAAATCTATCCCCTCTCTCCGTGCCAATTTCGCAGCAGGAACAAAATCGCTATCTCCTGCAATTAAAATCCCGATTGCGAAGATGAAACTTGCAATACTGAATCAGCTCTTTTGCCCTTTCTTCAGGCGTTTTTTCACCTGCATGGTGTTTTGCCAGTTTTCTGTAATAGCCGCCATCAACTAGAATAGCTGTTTTCATAAACCCTCAAAAAAAGACCTGTAATCTTGGCACATCCCTTATATATGGGAGGCTTTTTCATTACAAGTCTGTTAAAGTCTAATTCCTATTTTAGCAAAAACGAGAAATATGTCAAGTAACAAAAAAGTATTTTTAGCTCGAACAGTTCAAGAGCGTCATAGTAGATTTCGTTGAACTGCCCGATATG
>CALDID010000193.1 GCA_937901865.1 uncultured Treponema sp. | reverse complement strand
CAAAAAATTCTTGTTTAAAGCACGGCGCAGCGTTGCAGCAGGAAAAAAACACCCGTTTCATTTACGTCTATTCCTAGCAGAACGACAATTCACGAAGCTGTGTTTCCATAAAAATCCCTATTAGATATATATGCCGTTATAAGCGTAATCAAATATAATACAATACCCGTTTTAATGTCAATATCTGCTTTATTCACTCTCAAAAGGGTATTATATGTTTATGAGTTTTGCTTCTTTCTTGAAAGACGAAATGCGCTATCAAGGTTTAACCACAAAAGAACTTTCTGACCGTTCTGGCGTAAACAAACGCACAATCGACCACTATCTTATGACTAATCCTCAAGAACCGAGCGTATCGAACGCATATAAAATCGCAAAAGCTCTTAATGTGTCTGTCGAATATCTTTTGACGGGCAAAGAAAACGCAGTGCTTTCAAAAGATGCAGAATTGGTGAAATCTTATAATTCGCTTTCTCTGAATCAAAAAGAACTTATACAGACTTTGCTTCTGACGATGAAAAATCAGAACAACCTATCGGTTTGCAATTAGCTTTAACAAGCTCTTCATTGATATACAATAGGTCGTATTGTCCCTTTTCAATGCAGTCCTTTATCTTTTTCTCAAAAGTTGCCGTTTCCAAATAGCAAAATCCTGCTGACTTTAAAAACGCTTCTGTATCTTCCCACGATAACTTTAAGGCAATAGCGAGGGAATAAATCTTTGGTTTTGTTGGTTTTTGCTTTCCACTTTGCAAATCAGAAAATTCTCTTCTGTCCATACCGATTCTGTTGTAAATCGAAGAAGAGCGTTTGTTTGCACGCGCAATGTATGAATGAAACAAATCGCAAAAAGGTTTGAACTCTGCATGAGGTCTTTCACTCGGTAGGGGGATTTTCTTGTACGGCGTTTTATCGAAAACAAAATTGCAGTTATTTTCTTCTACATATCTGTCGTCGATAAATCGTTCGATGTACGGACAGTATTTATTAGCTACTTCTAGCGTATATCTGTCATAGACCACGATAAATATATCAAAGTCTTGCGAATAGACACTGTAGTTTTGGTTCATACAGTCTAGGGTTGCTAAAAAAGCAAGTTCTCCATTACAATAAGCATCATATATAGGAATTGCAATCGAATGAAATTTCTTCTCTTGGGCGATAGTGATAATGCTTTTGTACAAATCCCTATAGATATATTCTATGTTAAGGCAAATGTCTTCTGTTTCTAACAAAATCTCACGTTCGTCCTCTGGCATATTGTGATAATAAAATATCTTGTTTGGAGCAATAGCGCAGATTATATTTTTTGCACCGATATTTTTTGCCTCAAATACAAATATATGCCCTGCCGAGTCAACATTTTCGCTTTGTATTTCGCCTGAAAGGATTTTTTCAAAGTTTTCTGTACCCTCTGCCTTTACAACTCTCTTAAACACGCTATCGTAATCATCATCACTAATGGTAACAATCATTGCAATAGCGTCTGTCTGTATTCGTGTAATGTCGTGTCGAATAACCTTTACCATTTGCTTCCTTCTGTATATTTGGCATAGTATTAGTATATCGCATATTAGAACAAGAAATGTCATACTTTTTCCCGACATTATCGATATTTTTTTGTGTTGTTGAAAAGTTGTAAAAAACATAATAGAATCTTGTGTAAGGTAGGTCTATATGAAGAAAAAGTTTCTTTTATGTATGTTGTCTTTTCTCATTGCGTGTATTGTTTTCCCTGTCATTTTAATTGCCCAAAATGCTGCTTCCGACGCTTCTATGACAGAAAAAACAGAAAAAACAGGAAAAAAAGTGATAACAGCAAGCCGAATGAGTTTTATTAACTATGCAACCACTATGCTCGGCGTTGAGTTTCGTTTAGGCGGCGAAAAGCCTGAAACGGGATTTGATTCATTTGGTCTGGTTAAGTATTCTGCAAAAAAGAGCCTTGACAAAAAGCTTTCTCGCGACCCGCAAAAATTGTATGACGCTATGGAAAGCCACCCAAAGAAAAAAGAGCTTGTTCCTGGCGACCTTGTTTTCTTTAAGTCCAATCCAAACGGTCGAATTACTGATGTCGGCATTTATCTCGGAATTTATCAAGTTGAGGGAAAGTATTTAGGCAAAGAAGTCTTTATCTATTCATCTGCGCGCCCTGTAAAAATCAATAAGCGAAAGAGAACGAGAGCAAGTGTTGCGATTGCGGATATGAACGAGTATGTGTGGGAAAAGCAGTTCTTTGATACGGGGCGTTTCTTGCCGACGGAAGACGCAACAATCAAAGAGATGATGGCAGAAGAAACGACGGATATTTTACAAGAAGAAAAAGTGAGTGCAACTGATTTTGACAATGTGTCTAAAGAAATAGACGCTGCACAGCTTGCCTCTGGCGTAACCTCTCAATTTGCCGAAGCAGAGGAATTGTCAAAAGAGATTGCAAACGATTTGAAAGCCGAAGTTGTAAAAATTGCAGGTGGCGAAAATGTCTTTAACAAAGCTTCGATAGAACAAAAATCGGAGTGGCTCGAAAAGGCAAAAGAATCGATTAAAAAACTTGGAAAATACGCAAATATATTCACGAGTGAAACAGCGGATAATCGCTCTTCTGTGGCAAGTTCTACGAAAATAACACAAACGACAGTCGGAACTCTTTCTTCTAATGACGCTTCTGAAGCACGGCTTGAATTTATTGAATACAGTATGAAGTTTATCAATAATCCTCATGTGCCGTATGTGTGGGGAGGCACAACGCCCAAGGGCTTTGATTGCTCTGGTTTTGTGCAATATTCTGCGCTTCACGGCGTAAATCTCACGTTACCGTGTACTGCTGCCGCAATGAGTAGCTATGCTCATTCAGTGCCGAAAGAAAAAATGGAAGCAGGGGACTTAGTATTCTTTAAAAGCCACGGAAAAGTGAGCCATGTTGGTATCTATCTTGGGAAATATCGCGGGAGCGGAAGACTTGCGGGGCGAGAAGTGTTTATCAATGCAGCGAGTGCAGGTCCTAGCACAGGTGTAACGCTCTCTGCTCTTGATGAGCCAACGTGGAAACGAACCTTTTGCGGCTCTGGCAGGATTTTGCCGTCTGCAACAGATTCAACTTCTCAACTCGATTACGCCGTTGCAAGTCTTCTAAAATAACGCCATTGGCGTTTTTGTAAGAGCCTATGGCTCTACAAAGCAACCTATGGCTCTACAAAGCAACCTATGGTTGTTTTGTTAGCTCTTCTTTTATTGCATTCAATAAATCATTGTATTCGTCAAAGGCTGGAATTGACGGGTTATCGGCGATAATTTTCGGAGTAGAGCGGAAAAGATAGCCTGCTTTAGAAGCCTTAATCATTGCAAGGTCGTTAAAGCTATCTCCGCTTGCAATAGTATCAAAGCCGATAGATTGCAATGCTTTCACTGCGTGATACTTTCCGTTTTCCTGTCTGAGCTTGAAACCCGTAATTTCGCCCGTTGGAGAAACGATAAGCTCATTGCAGAAAATCGTTGGCAGCCCCAGTTTTTGCATTAACGGAGAGGCGAATTGCGTGAATGTGTCGCTCAAAATGATGACTTGGCACACAGAGCGCAGAGCGTCTAAAAACTCCTTTGCACCTGGCAATGGGTCAATGCGTGCGATAGTGTCTTGAATCTCTTTTAAGCCAAGACCTCTTTCCTTCAATATCGCAATTCTCTGGTTCATCAACTTTGTATAGTCAGGCTCATCGCGAGTTGTCCGCTTTAGTTCAGGGATTTTTGTTTCCTCTGCAAAAGCAATCCAAATCTCTGGTACAAGCACACCTTCCAAATCAAGACATGTTACATACATAGAAAAACTCCTACATATATAGTAAATAGTATTCATTTTTTTTACAACAGCTAAAGACATCATTTGTAAAAAAATAATGCACGATAGGTAAAAATGCGTACATCTTACCATCGGTAAGGTGTATTAAATA
>CALDID010000192.1 GCA_937901865.1 uncultured Treponema sp. | reverse complement strand
GGGCTTAAGCCCCTTGCTACAGCAAAAGTTTTTAGTTTCCGAACAGGTCTAATGACAATTATCGAGCAGGTCTAATATTGTCAAGAGGGGAACTTTAAAGAAATCTCTGTTTTTTCACAAATGCCGTAAGATATGGCGTTGCCATTTTCGCGTATTTCTAGATTTTTGAAGCACACATGCATAAGCCGCTTTAGAGAGAAAAAGCCAATCGCCTCCGCAGTTTTATCGCCCTTCTTTGCGCTCACTGCCACTCGTTTTCCCTCTGTGCAAATCAAGTATCGTATTCTGCCCGATTTATTCAACATTCCTTCTGAGCTAACAACGCCGCTTATCGTCGTTTTTTCTTTTGCGTCGTCTTCTATCTCAAGCTCTCTTTTCGCCTTTGTGAATATGATAAACGTCATCTTGACGCTCTCTCTGTCTAATCCTGCACTATCAGCTAACGCCTTTACTCTGCCGACATCGATAAACGGCATTTCGGCGTGGCAGGTGTGATTTATGCCAGCACTAAGCGCAGGACACGCTTTGTTATGTGAGCAGGGCGCAATGACGGAAAACAGCTTTTCTCTAATCGCCATATCGCGAAGCTCTAAAAGCTCTCGGCTTGTTTTGAGCATTGCGGGCTCTGTCAGGCACAAAATCCCCTCATCTGTCAGCAGCTGTGCTATGCCTTTGATGAGGGCGAACCGCTTTATAATTCTGTCGTCTGCACTCTGCCACAGCTCGTTTATCAAATGGCACGATACAGCGATGTCGATTTTGCCTATCGCGTGCGGAATGTTTTGGCGCATTACGTCGAGGCAATAGGTTTTCACGCTTACGGACGGATATTCTTTTTTTAGAAAAGAGCTTGCAAGTTCGAGGGCTTTTTTGCTGTGGTCAATAAGGTTGATAGATACGCTCGCATTCGGGCACGCTGTAAAAATCTTGTCGAGTAATGCCGAGGTCGCCGCTCCCTGTCCGCTCCCGAAATCGAGGAGGCGAAATGAGGAATCTTTATGAACGGGGAGGGGCAGGGCAGAGAGTGCGTAGCTCATTTGCATATAAGAAATGGGAAAGTAATATGCTGAATACGCGCCTAAAAGCTCTTCACTGTCCATATACTTATCGCCGCTTAGCTCTCTCTCTCCCGTCAGTCCGCGCTGTAGGCTTTTTACGGCTTTTGCATTGGCGTGCGTGGTTAGAGCGGAGAGTGTTTTTATGTGCGAAGCTAAAAGGCTTTTCGAGATAATCTGTGTCATATTAAATGCTATTATATCAATATCGAATATTGCACACAATCGCTTTTTATGCTAATATAGTGCAAGGTTCTTTAGAGCCGCGATTTTTGACGACGGAGGTTTATATGCCAGACAGCAGTAAGAGTACTGACATTGAATACCCTCCTTCGCGTACCCACCTTTAATTCACGCCGATAAGTATTCTTTGTTTATTCTCTTTTCGTGTCTAAAAATACACTATGCAGGAATATTCATACAATAAAGAGGAGCTTTTAGAGCTCGCTCAAGACCGAAAATATGTGCAGTTGCGCGAAAAACTGTCCCACCTAAACGAAGTTGATACCGCAGACTTCATTGCGGCTCTTCCAGAAGCTCAGCAGATGCTTGTTTTCTCCCTTGCAGGAAAGGAAGTCGCCGCCGACGTATTCGCAGCCCTCCCCAGCGAGAACCAAGAATCTCTGATTGCCTCTCTCACTGACCAACAGCTTTCGGCTATCGTCGAAGATATAGCGATGGACGATATGGTCGATATTGTCGGCGAAATGCCTGCGAATATCGTGAAACGCATTTTACAGCGCGCAAAGCCCGAAACTCGCGAGCTTATCAATAAATTCCTGCGCTATCCGCCTTCTTCGGCTGGCTCAATTATGACGGCGGAGTTCATCGACTTAAAGAAAGAAATGACTGTCCGCGACGCTATCACGAGAATAAAGCGGCTCGCCAACGATATGGAAACAATCTATATCGTCTATGTAACCGACCTGCAGCGCAGACTTGAAGGGCTGGTAACGTTTAAGGATTTAATCTTAGCGCGCGATGATACGCTTGTCGAAGAGATTATGGACAAAGATGTCATCAGCTTGAAAACGACCGACGACCAAGAGCACGTCGCCGAAGTGTTCAATAAATATAACTTTCTCACGCTTCCTGTGGTGGACGCAGAAAATCGCCTTGTGGGTATTGTAACCGTCGATGATGCAGTTGACGTTATGGAAGACGAGGCGACGGAGGACATCGAGAAAATGGCTGCGTTGCAACCAAGCGAAAAGCCGTATCTCAAGACGGGGGTGTTTGAGCTTGCGGGGCATAGAATAGTGTGGCTGCTTGTCTTGATGATTAGCGGAATGTTGACGGGCGGAATACTCGGTCATTATGAGCAGGCGTTTGTTGCAATTCCCCTTTTGGTAACGTTTATCCCTATGCTGACCGACACGGGCGGAAACAGCGGAAGTCAGGCAAGCACGCTCATTATTCGCGGTATGACCGTAGGCGAGCTTTCTCCGCGCGACTGGCTCAAAGTGTTGTGGAAAGAAATCCGCGTGAGCCTTATCGTCGGCATTATTTTGGGGAGCGTGAACTTTGCGCGTATCTTCTTTATGTATCGCGGCGCAACGTTTATGGTCGCTCTGACGGTCAGCCTTGCGATGTGCTGCACGGTAATGCTTGCAAAAACGCTCGGCTGTTTGCTGCCAATCCTTGCAAAGCAACTCAAAATCGACCCTGCAATGATGGCAGCCCCCTTAATCACGACAATCGTAGACGCGGTGTCGCTGATTATCTATTTCAACATCGCCCGCGTCATTTTGCAGATAAGCTGAAAAAACGGTTAGCGTAGCAAATCAGAAAGCTCTGTACCCTTGTCAAAGTCCGCCACAGCGTCCGCTCCTAATCGAGAGAGCGTCTGTCTAGCACTTTCTTTTTCGCTGTTGTACGCGCTTTCGTCTTCGCGGTGTGCGGCTTCTTGCAGCGTGCTGTACACTGCGCCGAGAGCTTCCTGCGAACTTCGCTCAACGCCTGCCGCGCTCATCACTGAAAGCAAATACTGCTTCGCCGCTTCGTCCCAGCTTTCTTTCGGCATAGAATACGCCGTGAAGCACTCATATTCCTCATAGTACTTCTTTGCTTTCTCGTCCCAGCGTTGCACTTTCCACCAATGCGACTCTTCTTCTCGCAATCCGCTTATCGTAACGCTTGCCGTCGCCATAACATCGTTCACTCTCTTCAACTGCTCATCAGAAAGCTGTGCGCCTGCCTTTGCCATAATCGTCTGCTGCAATTCAAGAGCGATTTTGCGCCCTGCGTCTGCTTTTGACAAATCGGAGGCTTGATTCAATAATATCGATGTGCCGCCGCCGATTCTGCATACGCGCGAATATTCCAAGCCGAACGCCTCTTTGAACGGGCGGTCGTTGCCCCATCTGAGCTGCATAACCCACGCGGGCTTTTCGACTTGCCCCAATGCCTTGTCTTTCCAATCGAGGATTTTCGCTTCGTGGCTTTCGCTCTGTTTTGAAGTCGAGGCGCACGAAAACAGCGAAAGCGATACGGCGGCAAAAAATGCTATTATAATAGAAGATTTCTTCACGATTCAGCTCCTTATTCTTCCTTTATGCCCATCTTTGCGCGGTAGTCAATCGGCACTTCCGCCTTAATGCGCTCCGCGAGTTTCTGAAACGCCAACCGCTCGGCTCGCTCGATTGTGCCAGCCGCCTGCCCGTTCGCCTCTGTCCACTTGAGCGCATAAGAGTAGACGGTCTTGCCTGATTTGCCAGTGATAGCGATTTTGATGTCGGGATAAATCTTGTAAAGCGTTTCCTCGTCGCCCGTCGCATTGTCAGAAATGGTTACGTCAAGTTTGTAGTTGCCCGCAGTTTCGCCGACCGTAAAGCCGAAAGAAGAGAACGTTGAAGACACAGCTTGCGCGATGATGTTACTGTTGTCGCCTTTGACCGAAAGCGAAAGCGAGGAATCAAGATTGTTTTGCAACATACGCGCAGGAATTGAAGCGATGTTGTCGCGCTCTGTTTTGTACGCCGCTTCTTTCACTTCGCTGATAACGCGCGCATATTCCAGACGCTCAAGCAAGATTTTTCCCGCTTCCCACGCCGCGCGATAATACACATTCGCAATAAACGGCTCGTCTTCGCTCGTCGCCTTTTTGAACGCCGCATTAAACGCCACCTGCGCCACTTCTACATTCGGCACATACCGCTTCCACGCTTCTTCCCTGTCGATGACCGACATCGCGTACCACTTCTTTTCGGCTTTGTTGTAGAACGTTACGGGGTGTTCGACATTCAACAGCGTAACAGTCGAGGTTATTTCAGTGCGGTTCTCGGTTTTCACCTCTTGGCTCGCCACTGCCTCCGCGCCAGAGCCGACGACGAACGATTTTGTGTTTGCTTCAAAAGCCGTATCGACGGTAGTCTGAATTGAGCGCGCAATCAGCTCATCTCCATTCGCCATCGCCTCTTCTGCCGTCGCACCTTCGCCCCTCTGCGCGATAAACTCGCTTGTCGGGTATACACTGCGGTAGTTCGCAACCCACTGCGGCACTTCCTGCACATTGTTCGTTGCACACGAAAACAGCAGAGCCGAAAGCAGTGCGCAAAAGATTCCACACGATTTATTCATAAAAATACTCCTAAAATCTGCACGAAAAAAACGCGCATTTGTATTAGACCTGTTCGGAAACAGTATGTCATTGCCGTACTTGATACGGCAATCTAT
>CALDID010000191.1 GCA_937901865.1 uncultured Treponema sp. | reverse complement strand
GGGAATCTATCTTCTGTAGGCATTTTGAAAAAGAGGCTGTGCCTCAGATTATCGGGTCGAGTCCGATAATGACAATTATCGAACAGGTACAGTGTTTGGGTGGGTGGGAGGAAAACTGAAATGGTAAAAAAGATTATTGAGGCGGCAGGCGGCAGGGATAATATTTCGTCTGTAACGCATTGTATGACACGATTGCGCTTCACGCTCAAAGACGACGCAAAGGCTCATCTTTCGGCATTAAACAACGTTGACGGCGTGGTAAAAGCGTTGTTTTCTGGCGGTATGCTGCAAATCGTTATCGGAGTGAATGTGGTAGATGTATATGAAGAGGTCTGTGCCTTTTTAGGTAAATCTGCCGTTACTGCCGATATAAAGAGCGATATAAAAGAAAAGAAAAAGCCTTTTGCGGCGTTTATTTCAGTGATTACAGGCGTATTTTCTCCTATTCTTGGCGTGTTGAGTGCGACGGGCTTAATCAAAGGCGTGATTATGGTGCTTGTTGCGCTCGGCGTACTCAGCGAAAACAGCGGTACATATACGATTTTGTATAATGCCGCCGATTCGCTGTTTTATTTCTTTCCGATTGTTATCGGCTACACTGCGGCAAAGAAGTTCGCTCTTAACGAAATTACAGGCTTAATGCTAGGTTTCGCCCTGTGCGCGCCGTCTATCGTGAACATAGCTCCGAGTGCGATTTCCATTGCCGCAGGGCAAGCGATTGAGCCAATGGGCGAGATTTTCGGCTTGAAATATTACACAACTCTTTTCGGCGTGCCTGTGATTTTTCCAGCTTCTGGAAATTACACGTCGTCTGTTGTGCCGATTATTGTTGTTACTTATTTTGCGTCGATAATTGAACGCTTTTTGAAAAAACATATTCCCTGCGAGATAAAACGCTTTGCCGTGCCGCTCGTAACGTTTGTCGTCAGCTTGTCGCTCGGTCTTCTCGTCTTAGGACCTGTGGCAACGATAGCTACTGACGCAATCGGATATTTCACTGTTTTCATCTTTAACCATTTTTCGCTGTTAGGCGGCGCGTTTGTCGGTGGATTTTGGCAAGTGCTCGTGATTTTAGGGCTGCATTGGAGCTTTGTGCCGCTTCATTTCATAAACCTTGCTTCAAAGGGCTTTGATATGGTGATGACTCCGTTTTTTCCTGCGTCTTTTGCGTGTATTGCCGCAACTCTTGCCGTCGTGATAAAGTCGAAAGACAAGCAAATAAAAAGCATTGCGCTTCCCTCCCTTATTTCTGCCGTAGTGGGCATTACAGAGCCTGCTTTGTACGGCATTACGCTTCCGCGACAAAAGCCGTTTGTGTTTTCTTGCATTGGAAGCGCGATTGTCGGCGTGATATTGAGCGCAACAAAAAGCTATATGTATATTGAAAGCGGTCTTGGCGTGTTCGGTTTTCCTTCGTTCATAATGACGAAAGAATTTGCTTGTGCAAATAATATTCCCCTTGATGTTGCAGGCGGAGTGGTGTGCGCTGTTGTCGCGTGTGCGGCTGCAATGCTTTCTACATTTATGCTGACGTTTTTCTTTTATCGCGAAAATCTTTTTTCTCCTGATGTTTCTTTTTCAAATACAAATCCTGCTGTAAGTTCCGAGAAAAAAATTTATTCGGTTGCGCGCGGCGTGGTAAAAAAATTATCTGATATAGAAGACCCTGCGTTTAGCGATAATTCTCTAGGCTTTGGCATTGCGATAGACCCGATTGAAGAGGAGGTGTATTCTCCAGTTGACGGGGTTGTATCTGTGCTTCCTCAAACGTGCCACGCGGCGTGCATAATGGGAGATAATGGCGAAATGATTTTGATTCACATCGGCTATAACACGGCATCGCTTTTAGGCGAGGGCTTTAGAGCGTATGTGAAAGAAGGCGATAGAGTGAAAAAGGGAGAAAAAATAATCTCGTTCGACCTCGACGGGCTAAAGAAAAAAGGCTATTCGCTCTCTATTCCTGTTGTTATCGGCAATAGCGAAGATTTTTCTAGGATAGAGCTATTGAAAAGCGAGGGAGAGATGGTGAGCGCGGGAGATGAGCTTTTTAAAATTGTTCCTTAGGCTATAATTTGCTTTTAAAAACGGTATTTTGCCCGTTCTAATATAAAACGGAGGACGTTCTATATATAAAACGAGCAACGTTTTATATATAAAACGGAGGAGGTGTTACAGAAAGTATGCTTTTTTTCTGTTATTTCAATGCGTCCCTTTCTGTCATTCTCCGTGTGTACCCTTCTGTCATTTCAATGCGTTCCCTTCTGTCATTCTCGTGCTTGACACGGGAATCTATCTGTTCTAGGCATTTTGAAAAAGAGGCTATGCCTCAGATTATCGGGTCGAAGCCCGATAATGACAGTTTTCATTGCTGTAGCAAGGGGCTTAAGCCCCTTGTCAAAACTATATTATCGAACAGGTCTATTTTATAACAGCAAGAAAAAAAACTTCTTTGCGGCAAAAAATCACTGTTGCATTTTTTGTTAGACTTATATACAATGGATAAGAAATAATTACATCATGAGAGGTTTGTATGGACGAGTTGAAGAACGAAATAAAAGACGTTATTATCTCTTCATTGCAGCTTGAAGACGTTACAAGAGATGATATAGTAGACTCAGAGCCGCTTTTTGGCGAGGGGCTGGGGCTTGATTCTATCGATGCGCTTGAATTGGGCGTTGCGTTGAAAAAGAAGTTCGGCATAAAATTTTCTTCAGAGAATACCGAGAACCGCAATCATTTTGCAAGCGTTGACGCTTTGGCAGAGTTTATCACTGAGGAAAGAGCAAAGGCGTAAGAACGGAGAAAAAGAATGACTAAAGACGATATTTTTAACAAGATAAAAGAAATCCTGTCAAAAGAGTTTGAGATTGCAGAAAGCGATATTACTCCGAATGCGCTTTTGAATACAGACCTTGACCTTGATTCAATCGATGCGATTGACTTGATTGTGAAATTGAGAGACTTTATCCCCGGAAAAATCGACCCCGAAATCTTTAACAGCGTGAAAACAATTCAAGACGTTGTGGATAAAATCTATCCGTATGCACAAGAGATAAACGCTTAAAAAGAGCGTTTAAAAGCGACGAGTTTCAGCGAAATGATGAAGAAGATTCTACAGGTGTTATTTTATGTTCTCGCCGCTTTGTATCCTATTTTAGTATTTTCATTTTTGGTGATTTTTCACCTGCCAGTGAGGCTTTTATCTATTTGCGTGATAGTGTTAGCCTCTGTTTTTTTTCTCAGCGCAACATCGCAGCAATCGGGAAAAGTTGCGTTCGATAAAAGACCGCTTGTAACTTCCGTGCTGTTTTTTTTAGCGGGCGTGTTGTGCTTTATCACAAATAAAACGGTGTTTCTAAAGCTCTATTCTGTTGTTGTGTCGTTGAGCTTTTTATTTGTGTTTGGCTCTTCGCTTTTCTTTGAGCCTGTTATAGTGTTTCGCTTTGCCACGCTGCAAGACAAATCGATTTTAACTTCGCCTACTAGAAGTTTAGTTGAAAACTATTGCCGAAAGGTTACAATAGTTTGGTGTGGCTTTTTTATTTTTAATGCGCTTATTTCAGCCCTCACAGCATTGAGCAACAGCGATACGGTGTGGTCGGTGTATAATGGCGGCGTGTCGTATGTGTTAATGGGGCTTTTATTTTCGATAGAATATATTATCAGACGGAAGGTGAATAAGAATATGCCTAAGGTAAGCTATATCACAGAGTTCTGTGCAGACAGTCGAAAAGATGATGATGTTGTGTGCTTTGAAGAAAAGTGGACAAGCGGCAAGGTGAAGACGTGGAAAGATTTTTTAGCGAGTTGTGCCAAGATGCGCCGCTTTTTAGCCGAGAGGGACAAAAAGAATTCTGTGTGCAATGAATGGATTTTGCATTGCGAAGATTATTGGTATTTTCTTGTTACGTTTGTTTCTCTTTTGCAGATGAAAAAAGCAGTGCTTTTGACGCAAAACATCACAAGCGCATTTATGGCAGAGATAAAAACTGCCACAGGCAGCTCTGTAAATGCCGACAGGTGTTTTTTGACGGATTGCGATGGTTTTGAGGGAGAGTGCGATACTTATTCGATAAAAGATATTATCGAGGGCGATTATGAGCCTGCAGAAAGCGAAGTGCGCACAACGCCAAAAATTGACAGCGACACAACTCGTATCGTGATGTTCACTTCTGGCAGTACAGGCAAGCCGAAAGCGGTAGAGCAGCGAATGACCGAGTTCCAAAAGGATAACGCATTTATCTTGCAGCAGTGGGGAGCGGAGTTCTTTAGCCGAAAGCTCGTTACAACGGTAAGCCAGCACCACATTTACGGCTTTTTGTTTGGCATTTCCTTGCCGTTTGCCGCAGGCGTGCCGTTCCGTAGAAAGAGAATTGAGTTCCCAGAAGAGTTTGAAGAGCTTGACGACGAAATGTATATGATTATCGCTGTTCCTGCGTTCTTAAAGCGTACGGTGGATATTGTCGATTCGTTGAAGCTACAAAACCCGTGGATTTTTACGAGCGGCGGCGTTCTTTTGCCAGAAGTTGCGAAAAAGACAAGTGAAGTTTTCGGCTTTTGGCCTGTGGAAGTGTACGGCAGCACAGAAACAAGCGGCATTGCGTACAGACAGAGCAAGAACGGCTTAGAGTGGACTCCGTTTGATAATGCAAAGGTATGGAAGGGAGAGGACGGCTGTTTACGCATTATCTCGCCTTATATCAAAGACGAAAACGGCTTTGCGACGGCCGATTTAGTTGAGATTTTAGACGATGGACGATTTTTGCTCAAGGGCAGGGCTGATTCTATCGTGAAAATCGAAGAGAAACGCATTTCTATGACGGAGGTGGAAAACCGTCTTTTAGAAACGGGGCTTGTTTCTGATGTGAAAGTCGTTGCGATGGAAGACAGACGGCAATATCTTGCGGCGGCTCTTGTTCTTAACGATAAGGGAAAAGCGCAGTTTAATGGAGAAAAGAAGTTTGCGATAAATCAATATTTTCACGCCTTTTTGATGAACTATTTTGAAAACGTGGTTATTCCGAAAAAGTGGCGATATGTGGATACGCTTCCTGTAGACACGCAGGGCAAAAAGCATAAAGAAGAAATTATCGCCTTGTTTGCTAAGAGTGCGGAAGGCGACGGTGGGGAAAGCGGAGAAAGTGGGGAAGAAAAATGATTAAGGGCATTAGAGATGAAAAGGTCATAGAAAGGAGCGAAAAGAGAGTTGTTTTAGAGGTGTTTATACAAGACGACTGCGATTATTTCGATGGACATTTTCCAAGCTTTAAGCTGCTTCCTGCTGTGGCGGAATTCACTCTTGTTGAAAAGTATGCAAGAAAATATTTCGGTGTGTCGGCGTTTGTAAGCTCAATTCCGCGAATGAAATTTTCTTCTCCATTGCTTCCGAACACAACAGTTCTCTTTTCGCTTGCATATAACAGCGACAAAAAAATCTCATTTGATATATCTGATAGCGCACATAAAAAGATTTCGTCAGGGTCTTTTTGCACAAAGTAAGGGTTTTTAGTATGCGAAAATTACTGTACTTTTATAGAGTTTTCATAAAGCTATTTTGCCTCCTCTTTTTTGCGCTCGGCACTCTTGTGATGTCGCTTGTTGTTTTTCCGATTGTACGGTTGTTTATTCACAATCGATTGGTTTTTCAGCAAACGTGTCGCCGAATGCTTGCCGCTACATTACGCTTTTTTATGGCGATGCTCTCGGCTTTGGGCTTGCTTCGTGTGCGCATAAACGATAGAGAAAAGCTAAAGAAGCTGAAAGGCGCAATCGTTGTGTCAAATCACCCGTCGTTTTTTGATTCGGCTTTGTTGATTTCGTTGCAGACGTGTACTGATTTCATCGTGAAAAGCTCTCTTTCGTCAAAGAACGTGATGAGCGTTTTAATTCGCACGTTGTATATTCCGAACTCGATGAAGTGGGAAGAGATAATGGCTCGCTGCAAGGAAAATCTTGCTTCTGGCGGAACTCTAACGCTTTTTCCCGAAGGAACAAGAAGCGTCAACGGAGTGCAAAACAAGTTTAAAAAAGGCGCGGCTCGCATTGCTCTTTCGACAGGCTGCCCGATTATCCCTGTGTATATCGGCGGAAACAAAAAGAGAGGGCTTGGCAAAGGCGATAAGTTTTACCAAGTGAATGAAAAAGATAAATATCGCTATGAGTTTGTAGTAAAAGACGCTGTGTATCCGAGCGAGTTTGCAGATTTAACTCCGCCGATTGCCGCAAAGCGATTGACAGCAAAGCTGCAGAAGATTTTGTCCGACGACAACAATAGAGGCGCAATATATGAGTGAGGCGATAAAAAAAGCAATTCTTATTCCTGTGTACAATCACGGCAAGGCTTGTATTGGTGTTGTTGACTCTATTGCTGAGTATTGCAGGGAAAACGACGCAAAGATAATTCTTGTTGACGACGGAAACAAGAGCGACACAAAAGAATGTCTTTGTCAAATCGCAAATAAGCATAAAGATTTGGTTGTTCTTTTGGCACTTGCAGAAAACAAGGGCAAAGGCGAGGCGTTCCGCATAGGATTATTAAAGGCGAAAGAATTAGGCTTTACGCATGTGCTGCAGCTCGACGCAGACGGACAGCACGACAGCTCTCGGCTCTCTTTTTTCTTTGAAAAGGCAAAACCAACCATAATAATGGCCAGCATATAGACGATCATTACGATCAGGATGCCGATCTGAGCGTTTGTCATGGAAATACCTCTTTCTTTCTTCAGATAACAAAACGTCGAATCAAATGTTTATTTTAGCATACTGAAGCGGCATAAGCAATTTTATTTCAGCTCTTTTTTGCACATTTCCAGCGCTGCATCAATGACGGCATCCATATCATAGTATTTGTATTCGCCCAGTCTTCCGCCGAAGATCACGTTTTCCTCTTTTTCCGCCAGCGCCCGGTACTGTTCATACAAAGCGCCGTTCTTCTCATCGTTCACGGGATAATAAGGCTCATCCCCGGGTTTCCATTCAGAGGAATAT
>CALDID010000190.1 GCA_937901865.1 uncultured Treponema sp. | reverse complement strand
ATAGCTTCAGGGTCGTTCTTGATATTTTTCCACGCATTGAGCGCAAATGCCAAAAACACAGAGAAAAATCCTGCTGCGAATGTTACGATGATACACAGCTTTCCGCGGCTTGGTCCGCTCTTCATATCAGGGATTTCGGGTCGTTCGAGGATTTGGAATACAGGCGATTCGCTTTGCATTTGCACTTTCAACAGCTCGTATTGCGTTTTAAGCTGTGTATAAACTTGCTTTTGCGCTTCAAGCTCTAGTTGTAATTTTGAAGTGCTCATCGTAACAGAAGGCATAGCCCAAATATTTCCGCCTTTTCCGATACTTGCGCCGAGGTCTTCCATTTCTTTTTGAATGCTCATAATCTCGTTGTAGCTTGATTCGATGTTGCGCTCTAAGTTTTCTTTTTGGATTTTGTTTTTATCAAGCCCCAGCTCGTCAAACTTATTTGAAAGCCAATCTACCACGAAGTTTACCACTGATTGCGCAAATGCAGGGTCTATGTCTGTGAACGATATAGAAAATACTCCGCTGTCTTTGTCTGTGTCTGCTTTCAGTTTTTGCTGTAAAATCTTTCGGCTCGAAGCGCGAACAGCCTTTTCTAGCTTATACTTTTCGATAAGACCAAACCTGTCTGTTATAGCGTCAAGAAGCTGGTTTGAAGACACAAGGTATGTTGCAAGAGAGGCATTTGAAGAACCGCCTCCTACGCTCACTCCTGCCATACCTGCAAGTGCGCCAAGCCCCGACGATGACAACGCCGCAGAGATTCCGCCTCCACTTGAAGAGCTTTCTTGAATGAGCATTTTTGCACTCGGTGTATACAAGTTTGGCATAGGAGAGTCTTCTGCGGGAAGCTTTATAGAAACGACGGCGAATATAATAACGCCAATCATAGCGACCAATGTTGTGATAATGATGAGCCATTTGTAGTGCAATAATACCGCAAATAAATCAATGAGAGAAATCTCATCTTCCTCAGTATTGTCATATTGTTTTTCAGATGTTACTTCTGAAACTCTGATATGTTGCTCATTGTTTACAGGCTCTACTCTTGTAGCATTAAAATCTTCTGTTTCGCTGTGCGCTTGAATCCAGCGGTCGAGTGTACTTGGAGATACGTCATATTCTTTTGCAATTTCAGCTTTACTTTTTCCGCTGTTGTACAGTTCAACCATTTGATTTTTGAACTCATCTGTATAAGTTCTTCGTTCTTTTGCCATTGTGTTTCCCTAGAAAGTGATTTTATCATACTCTACCAAAAATAAAAAAATGTGTAAAGCATACTCTTTTGAATCCAATGGTCTTTTCGGTTAGGCTATAAAGTTTGTGCAGTTACATATATAGAAAGAGCTGAAACGACAATAGACAAAACAGTCGTAATTGTTGGTGCGTATCGACTCCATTTATAGAAAAAACTATTGCGTTTTGCTGTAATCGTTGTTTCTGGCGTTATCGGGTCATTCTTTGAATACTTTTTGTTGTTAATGTCGTAAAGCTCAATAGAATCGTGGGCGTTTGCTTCTGTAAAGCCGCCTGCAAGCCCTATATAGTACTCCCATGTTCTGTCTAGCATATAAGGATAGCGTCCAGGATTATTTACAGCTCCCGCAACAGAAACAAAATACTGAACAAATGGAATATAAAGCGTGTCATCGGCTTTCATTTCGATATTTGCATAGTAAGAGGCATCATAAAGCATTTTTGTTAAATCTAAAGGGATTTTTTCCTCGCCTCGAATAACATACGCACTTTTTAGGTCAGACACCGACGAAAACCAAGCGCGATTTCGTCTTACAAAGTACGCATAATCTTCTCCGTTATTAAAAGTAGCCACAATGCGATTTACAACATTTGTATCTTCTTTTTCTACGTTACCAACAGCACCTTCAACGAAAATTTGAGGAAGCAGGTCTTTGTAACTAGAAATATATATGCTGTCATAGCAGAGAAGAGGAGTATTTGCAACTATATTTTCGTAGTTCATATACGATTTTCTGCCAGAACTTTCTCTTCCTGTAATGCTTCTGTATAGCTCAATGCGAGAAGTATCGGCTAAAGGTGCAAGCCCAGCTCCGTATTTTTCAATAAGCTCTTTTAGATTCTCTCCAGTTAAAAGCTCGTAAGTTCCAGGTCTTTCTACCGCTCCGCTTATTGTAACTTTCCTTTCTAAACGATTGACAATTATTTTGTCGCCAGACTGTATATATGGGTCTTGGCTCATATCCCCGTAACGTTGCGCTAAAAATAAATCATATTCAGTTGAAGAGCCTGCAACGTCTATAACTGTGATATGTCGAGTTGAAGAATACGGAGTTAGTAAGTCTGCGATAAGAGATGACAGATGCTGAAGTGGCCATGCATTCTTTTCTGTAACAGCAGTAACTTCTCCTGTAATGATGATTTTGTTGGCAAAACTCTGTGCAAAGGGGATAACGAGTTTGTCTTTATCTTGTGCGGTGTAGGGGCTTTTAAAGTCTGCATTATATAAAATTTCTTCTAAGTTTAATGCAATTTTATTATTGCTTCGTAGAATATACGCTTTTTGTAAATCAGAATATGTTGTAAACATATTTGAAATTCGTCTGACGAGGTTTGCATAATTTTCTCCTTCGTGAAATTTCACAACTGTTTTATATGAAGTAGTTTCACTCATTTCCTTACTGCTGTCGTTTGAGGATAAAGTATCACTAGACGGATTTTTGATGATACCTTCGAGCGTAATATATGGTAAAAGCTCTTTTTTGCTACCAATGATTACGGTATCGAGATGTTGCAGCACATAATCTGAAGAAATAGCATTTGAATCAAGATAAAGTTGATTGCCTCCTGCGTCCGTGCTGTCTACAGTTCTTGTAATCGTTATGCGAGATGTATCGGCATTTATATCAAGCCCAGCTCCGTATTTTTCAATAAGCTCTTTTAGATTCTCTCCAGTTAAAAGCTCGTAAGTTCCAGGTCTTTCTACCGCTCCGCTTATTGTAACTTTCCTTTCTAAACGATTGACAATTATCTTATCATTCGGGCGTAAGAATGGGTCTTGCGATAAATCACCATCTCGCTTCGCTTTGAAGAGGTCATAAGTGCGGCTTTTTCCGTTTGCACTTTGTATCGTGATATTACGCAGAGAAGCATACGGAGTAAAGTACTGTCCTGCAAAAGTTGAAAGACGAGTTAATGACCATGCTTCTTGCTCAACGGTTGTTGTAACTTCTCCTGAAATACTTACTAAAAAAGTTGATGGTGCTGTCAAAACAAATTGTACGCCACCCATCGGGTAATTACGCTGTACAATCGCTTCTACTTGGCTTTTTAATTGCAAATAAGTCAACCCTGCACAACTAATGACACCGAGATTAGCAACACGAATCTTATAAGTAGAATCTATCGGGATTGTGAATTGTACAGGAGAGCCGCCTGCCGAAAAAGCAAGTGTATACACATCTCCTGCAGTAACGGGGTAATACGAAACTGACATTGCAAGTTGTGCATCAGGTCTTCTGTCTGCCTTTGCGCCAATAGCAGTGTTATCGTTCTGCATATTTTCAGTAACATCTAGGGAAGTGCTTTGAGAAAATGAGTGAATCAAAAATATAAATAACAGAATTACTTTCGTGAGTATCTTTTTCATAATACTAAACTCCTTTTTGGAAACTGTTTTTTCAATTTATCTACAGGGGTGGAGGGATATAATTTTGCTATAGCTTCAGGGTCGTTCTTGATATTTTTCCACGCATTGAGCGCAAATGCCAAAAACACAGAGAAAAATCCTGCTGCGAATGTTACGATGATACACAGCTTTCCGCGGCTTGGTCCGCTCTTCATATCAGGGATTTCGGGTCGTTCGAGGATTTGGAATA
>CALDID010000189.1 GCA_937901865.1 uncultured Treponema sp. | reverse complement strand
TGCATTATACGAGGCTATAAAGGGTACTCACTAGCTGGCTATAAAGGGTGCATTATACGAAGCTATAAAGGGTTCTCATATATATTAGAAAATTATACATACTACTTACGCAGAAAAATGTATTTCTCTCTTGACAGATTTTACAGAGCTGATGTATGATACAAGTATATAAAGAAAAGGAGAGATAATGAGTATCTCAACAAATAATGAGAACATAGAGGAGCTAATAATAAATCGAAAATCGTCCTTTTATCCGAGTATTACGATAAAAGAACTAGAAGCTATACGAAAAACTGTGAAATTTGCAGAGCTTTCGGCTATTGAAAGTTTAGAAAGTTGTTTGTATAGATTCAAGAGAATAGAAGAAAATATTTTTTGTGTTAATTTGTCTGCACGGTATGTGCTGATGCTGAAAGTAGACAAAGGCGATATTTATAACAGTGTGGAACTCTTGGAGTTAAAGACTGTTAATAAGGATTGAATTATGAGTAGATTTGATGATTTTTTCAATGAAGTATCTCCTGGTGTATATATACAAGATTTCTGTGAAAAACTCGGTTGGAGTCAAAAGACTTTAGCAGAGGTTACGGGGATTTCATTGCGCACTATAAATCAAATCGCTAACGATATGCAGCCTATTTCTGCGGAAAATGCCTCTCTTTTGGCAAAGGCGTTTGGCAATACAGATGCTCTGTTTTGGGTTAAAATATCAGCAGAATATCAGCTTAGAAAAGAAAAAAGCGTTTCTAAGGAAGAACTTGCGGCTCTAAAGGCTCAATTTCATAAATTTATGCCTGTTGCAGAACTTGTGAAAAAAGGTTGGATTGCGAAAACTACATCTTCTGTTGATGGCATAAAAGATATATACCGCTATATGTTTAATTCTGACGAATTGCCTGAAAGCTATTATGAAAATTCTGTAGGATTTTGTGCAAGAAGAAACAGAGAAAATGAAGAGTTTACGAAATACTACTGTAAAACGTGGGAGATTTTTGCTCGCCGTTATGCTTGTGAAATTCAGGGGTTGCCTGAATATAAAAGAAGTTCTCTTGTTGACATTGCAGAAAACTTGAATGAGTTTACTTTGCTTGATAATGGAGAGACCTCTATTATCGAAAAACTTAATTCGGCAGGAGTGGGCTTTTTTGTGCTGCCTCATTTGCAAAAGACATATCTTGACGGAGCCTCTTTTATAGAAAGCATAAATGAACAGAAAAATCCGTTTATCGTTTATACTGCTCGCTACGATAGAAACGATAACTTTTGGTTTGTGATTGCGCACGAAATTGCACATGTCTTGCACCATCTTGACGGAGATAAAGGACAAAGAATGTTCTTTGATGACCTTGAAGATAAAGGAAACTCGAAAATAGAAGCCGAAGCTGATGAGTTTGCAGGCAAGTATTTGAATAAAGAAAAAGTTATTGCACTTAGTAAAAATGGTTTGTATAAGACGAAAGCTCGGCTTTATGCGATAAGTAAAGAAGCGAAAATTTGTCCTGCTGTTGCGCTTGGAATGTTGCAGCACGAGGGAATAATTCCGTGGAGAAACTTTAACGATGAGAAGCAGAAAGTATTGGAAAAAATCCCCACAGAGTATTTTTTCGGCACAAATAAAGCGAGTTTGTTAGAGGAAAAAAAGAAAAAATAAGGGAGGTGTGAAGAATGAAAGTAGAATAAAAATGCTCTTGAGTATAGTTTTATACATCAAGAGCGTTCAAGAAGCATACGGTATATTGAACCATACAATTCCTAATCTGACAGTTATGAATTATATGCTTATACCGTGTCTTCCGTCAATCTGTATTTTATAAAATCGTATGATTTTAGAGTGTTTTTATATTTACAAGGATGGTAAGCATCTATGAGCAGTAATGCAAATGTTGATGTGAATTATGAAGATTCTGATGGAATGGGAAATGTTACTCTTATGGCTCTCCCATTTGGAAAAAGTGGCAAGGATTTTTATGCTAAGGTTGATAGAAATGTCGTCAATACAGAAAACCTTATTGCGCGCGCTGTTAGCAAGGGAAGCGGCATAAAACCTCATATCATGAAGATGTGTGCGACATTGTTCAAAGAAGAGCTTTTGGACGCTCTTAAAAGAGGTGAATCGGTGAACTTTCTCGGTGTTGGCACATTCTATCCTGTGTCTGTTGGAGCTGTCGGCAATACGCCCGAAACGTTGACTATTGATAAGTTTCGCGTGAAATGTACTGCTACAAAGGACGTACAAGAAGCTGTTTCTAAGCTGAAATTGAATAAAGTTTCAAAGTCTGATTCTAATCCTGTTATCGAAAAGATAATCGATGTATCGACTGAAAAAAGCGACGGAACTGTTGTTGCAAAGAAAGGTTTGCGGATTGAGGGCGATAAGCTGAAAATCGGAGGAGAAAAGGGAGGTGTGTTCTTTGCGCCTATTGACGATGAAACAGGCGTTGCCGACGAGAGCGAATGGATAAAGGCTGATACATTCTTTATTAACGAGCCTATGACGTTGGCTATGCTTTTGCCAGAATCGCTTATTGTGGGAAACCGCTATTGTGTGATTGTGAGAACAAATCTGACAAAGAATGGATTAACTCGTAAGTCTTACGGGTCTACTGTTGGTTCTGTTATAAAAATTGTTTCTGCTTCTTAAAGACAGGCTGAAAAAAATCCACACAGATATTTGTTTTCTGTGTGGATTTTAAAGGGCTTTGCTCTACAAATCCGCCTGTGGCTCTACAAAGCGGGCTATGCTTACAAATCCGCCTGTGGCGGTTAGATGATTGTTAGAATACCGACGGATTTGAGGAAGAGAATAAAAAGGAGTATCGGCGCAATGTATTTTATCATCACACAGAAAAGCTGTCTGCGCTTAAATACTTCGCCGTTTCGTTCCACTTCGTTCACGATAAACTCTGGCTTCACAATCCACCCTATAAGCACACAAGTGAGAATTGCAACAATCGGCATAAGGAAACTATTTGAAATATAATCCATCACATCGAGAACCTGTCCGATTGAACCATTCGGCAGCGGAAGCTCAAAATAAAGCACGTTGTACCCTAAACAAACGATAATTGCACCGATAACCGACAAAAGACCTTCGAGATTTACAGCTTTTGTTCGAGAAAGTTTGAATTCATCAATAAAACTTGATACAACAGCTTCCATAACGCTCACAGCACTCGATAACGCGGCAAAAAATACCATAAGGAAGAACGCCGCACCGATAATATTGCCTGCAAATCCCATTGCTTTGAATACTTTTGGCAAAGAAATAAACATCAAGCTCGGTCCTGCGGTCATTCCCTCTTTGCCCATAAAGGTGTATACCGCAGGAATAATCATAATCCCTGCTAAAAATGCAATGAGCGTATCAAATATTTCGATGTGGTTAATGGATTTAACGAGATTGTTTTTCGGGTCAACATAAGAGCCGTACGCAATCATAATGCCCATTGCAATGCTTAAAGAATAAAACAGCTGACCCATTGCGTCCATAACGACGGTAAAAAACTCTTTTATTCCAATGTTATCAAGGCTCGGAACGATATAGACTTTTAAGCCCTGTAACCCTGTTCTTGTTACGTTTGTTGCCTCGTCTGTATAGTGAATCGTAAGAGAGAAAATCGAAATCGCAATAACTAAGAACACAAGAATAGGCATAACGACTTTAGAAGAACGCTCAATGCCCTTGTTTACGCCCTTAAAGACGATGAGAGCAACGGAAAAAAGAAATAAAAGCGTCATTACAATAGGCTCAATTTGAGAGCTGATAAAGTTGCCAAAGAAGCCGTTTTCTGCCGCCGCTACTCCCTGCCCTGTGATAAAGACGAAAAAGTATTTTAAGACCCAGCCGCCGATGACGCAATAATAAGGAAGAATTATCGCAGGAATGACACAGCTCATCACTCCCAACGCCCTCCAGCCTTTTTTTATTGCGCTGTAAGCCCCCAGCGGTCCGAGCCGAGTTTTTCGCCCGATAGCGATTTCGGCAGTCAAGAGCGTAAAACCGAAGGTAAGAGCCAGCAAAATGTAAATGACAACAAATAATCCGCCGCCGTCTTTTGCCGCTAAATATGGGAATCTCCAAATATTTCCCAACCCAACTGCGCTTCCTGCTGCTGCAAGAATAAACCCTATAGAACCATTAAAGGTGTTTCGATTGTTTGTATTTTTCATAACAGTCTTCTCGAATGTTGAGTATATCACAAAGCGATAAAAAAATAAATACCGCTAAAGAAAATAATTAACGGTGCAGCATAGTATCGAATATTATCGATAAATAGCGTTGTTTATCAAAAAAAATATTTGACAAATGCAAATTATAGGCTTATCATTTTAAATAAATAATATCGATAACACATTTCTAAGGGGTTTTGTATGAAGAGATGTATTAGAACTGTAGCGAGTGCACTTGGACTTGGTGCATTGCTGTTGGGAGCTTTTACGAGCTGTGGCGGAGAGAAGAGCGCGGCTACTGGCACGGGAGCAAAGGCGGCTTCGAGCGATACTGGTGCGACAGAAAGCGAAATTAAGGCGGACGCTATTTCGACGGTAGGACCTGCAACGGGTACGCATTTGGAGTTGTGGACGTTCGTGGAATTGCACAGCCAGCACTATGCGGCGATGCTTGAGCAGTGGAACAAAGACCACCCAGACAAGCAGATTCAAATCACCTTTACGACTTATCCGTATGGCGATATGCACAACAAGCTGATTATGGCGAACCAGACAGGCACGGGCGCGCCAGACATCTGCGATATTGAAATCGGGCAGTTCCCGAACTTTATGCTCGGCAATGTGCAGTTTGTGGAGATGGACAAGTACATTGAGCCGTATAAGGACAATGTGGTTCAGTCCCGCCTTGACATCTACGGCACGAACGGCAAGCATTACGGCATTCCGTTCCACGTCGGCGCGACGGTAATGTATTACAACGATGAGTTGCTTTCAAAATACGGCATTGATTACAAGACGATTAAGACGTGGGACGACTTCGAGAAAGCAGGCTTGAAGCTCAAAGAAGCGTCTGGCGGCACGGTGATGATGACGGGCGCGGACACGGGCGGAACAGACTGGCTCTGGCTTTCGATGGCGGAGAACAAGCAGGACTGGACAGACGCGAACGGCAAGGCGAACGTGTGCATTAACGGCGTGAGCGATATGATTAAGATGCAGCAGCGATGGATTGAAGAGGGCATTGCTACTCCGACGGCTGGCGGTCAGATTGACACTGAGGCGGGATATGCGAACGTAGGCGACGGCAAAATTGCGGCGTTCCCGAAAGCATTGTGGTATATGAGCCGCTTCTTGAACTATATTCCAGACCAAGCGGGCAAATGGGCAATCGCGCCGTGTCCTGTGTACAAAGAGGGACAGCCTCGCTCTGTGGGTATCGGCGGAACAGGTACGGTCGTTTCGTTGCAGTCAAAGAACCAAGAGCTTGCGGCGGAATTCCTTGTGTATGCAAAGCTCTCGCTCGACGGCGAAAAGCGCATTTGGGAAGTGTTGGGCTTCGACCCTGTTAATACTGATTTGTGGCAGGACAAGGCGATTACGCACGACAGCGCAAACAAGTATGTTGCTTATTTCCGCACCAATCCATTCGATGTGCTTAACGAGATTAAGGACGAAATCGGCGGTATTAAGTGCGTGCCTATTTCTTCAACAATCAATGAACAGCTCAATCTCAATGTGTTGAACAACTGTCTTGAGAGCGCGGCGGACGTGGACGAAGAGTTGAAAGCCGCTCAAGCTGAAATCGACATCGAGCAGTAACAGCCGAGGGCTGCTTCGTAAGAGCCACAGGCTGTTTTGTCAGTTTTTGAACTCCCCTCGCTTTGAGAAACAGCCTGTGGCTGCTAGGAGAGGGCTGGGGTGAGGTCGTGAGGTTAAAGGAGGATTGAATTGAAAGAGAAAGGTATAAAAGGCTTCTTGTTTAATAGCAAGGTTGCCCCGTATGTGTTTGTGCTGCCGTTCTTGCTGACGTTTTGTATTTTTTGGCTCTATCCGTTTATCAGCGCGGTGTTGATGAGCTTTCAGAATATTTTGCCAGGGCAGACGACGTGGGTCGGATTTGATAATTACACGAAGCTGCTCAAAGATAAGACGTTTCATATCGCAATTAAGAACAGCTTTTTGTACACGGTGATAACGTGCGCGCTTCTTATTCCGATTCCGATGTTTTTGGCGACGGTGATGAACAGCGCGTTTTTGAAGGCAAAGACGACGTTCAAGGCGATTTTGTATATTCCAGCTCTCACTTCGGTGGTGGTTGCGGGTACGGTGTTCGGCTTTATGTTCAGCGAGCTTGACGGCTCAACGATGAACCAACTGCTGCACTTTTTCGGTAAGCCGTCGATTAAGTGGCTCAAGGCGTATCCGACGGGGTGGTTTGCGATGATTTTGCTGTGCTGCTGGCGATGGACGGGCGTGAATATGCTTTATTTTCTTTCGGGCTTGCAGGGAATTGACACTGCGCTTTATGAATCAGCAGACATCGACGGCGCGACGAAGTGGCAAAAGTTCACGAAAATCACGCTTCCGCTTTTGAAGCCGACTTCTATTTTTGTGCTGACGATAAGCATTTACGCAGGTCTTGCGATGTTCCTCGAAAGCTATATGATGTGGGGCGGCAACGGTTCTCCGCGCAATATCGGCTTGACGATTGTCGGCTATTTGTATCGCCGCGGTATCGAAAAGAATCAGATGGGCTACGCGAGCGCGGTCGGTCTGGTGCTCTTGGTGATTGCATTGGTGATTAACATCATTCAGCTCATTGCAAACGGCACGTTCAAGAAAGAAAAATAGGGGTTGAAAATGGAAACAAAAGCTCTGAAATATCACAGTATGCGCACGCAAAACATTTTGCTTTCGACGGCGGCTGTTGCACTGTTCACGGTGCTGGCTCTGCTGGTGCTCTATCCGCTGATTGCGCTGTTTTTGGCTTCGTTCCGTCCCGGTCAGGAGCTTATGCGCTACGGCTTGAACTTGAATCCGAATCCCGACGGTTTAACGCTGTCGAACTATATTTATCTGTTCACGCAAAAGGCGGTGAAAGACGGCGACTGGGTGAGAATCCCGCATAAGTATTTTATGTGGTACAAGAACAGCCTTTTTCTAACGGCGATTTCGGTTTGTCTGACGCTGTTTTTCTGCTATGTGGTGGCGTATGGTCTGACGATGTACGATTTTAAGCTCCGCAATGTGCTGTTTTTTATCGTGATTGCGACGATGATGGTGCCCGGCGTTATTCTTATGTTGCCGATGTATCAGGAGATTATCGCGCTCAAGCTCATCAATACGACTCCCGGCGTAATTTTGCCCGGTATTTGCGGCGCGTCTACGATTTTCTTTTTTCGTCAGTTTATGCTCGGTTTGCCCAAAGAATTGCTCGACGCGGGGCGCATTGACGGCGCGAACGAGTATCGTATCTGCTTCACGATTATGATGCCGCTCACAAAGCCTGCATTTGCGGCGATGGCGATTTTGAGCGCAATGGGGGCGTGGAACGATATGCTTTGGCCGATGCTCGTCTATCGCGATGCGTCGAAGTTTACGCTGCCGATTGGCTTGAACACGCTGCTCACGCCCTACGGCAACAACTACGATTTGCTTATTGCAGGTTCGTGCTTTTCGGTTGTGCCGCTTTTAATCGTGTTCTTTGCGTTTCAGCGATACTTTATCAGCGGTTTGCAGGCCGGAGCGGTCAAAGGATAAATATTTTTTAAGTATTTTATGAGCCTTGAGTAGAGCCGAAAAAATAGATACAATGACGATATTAAGGAGTTTTTATGACTAAGAAAAAAGCTATCTTTATCGACATTGACGGCACGCTGTTGCCTTTCGGCTCTCTCTGTGTTCCTCCGTTAGCTGTAAAAGCTGTTCAAGAAGCTCGCAAAAGGGGGAATCTTGTTTTTATAAATACAGGACGCTGCCGTTTTGAAATCGACTCTTCTATTACCGATATTGGCTTTGACGGTATCATTTGTTCTAACTCTATGTATATAGAAGAAAATGGAAAGGCTCTGCGCGATGTTTCGCTTTCTGCTCATTTAGTCAGACGCATTGCGGATTGGTGTTTAGAGAATAATCTTGGCTTTTTCTTTGAGGGGCAAAAGATTGTTTGTGCGCACCCGACTTTTTTCACTCAGCTTACAGAACTTGCGGGGCAGGATAAAGTTGACACAATGCAAAAGCAATTCCCTTTGATTAAGAGTGCAGAGCTTTCTTATGAGGAAATATCTAAAGTGAACTTCATTCCTAAAATGCAAAGTATGGTTGATAAGGCGAAAGAAGTCTTTGGAAATGAGTTGCAGATAAATGCGTGGTCTTTGCTTGGTAGCGATATGTGTATGGGTGAAATGACTATGCCTGACGCTGATAAAAAGACGGGCGTGAAGTTTATGCTGGAGCGGTACGGAATTGAGATAAAAGATTCTTATACGTTCGGCGACACTATGGGCGATTACGGTATGATAGCGTATGCAGGGTGTGGCGTTGCAATGGGGAATGCGGTAGAGGAGCTAAAAGCTGTTGCTGATTATGTAACGGACGATGTCGATAAAGACGGGCTATATAATGCTTTTAATAAATTGGGGCTTATATGAAAATTGTAAAAGTGTTGAACAATAATGCTGTTGTTTGTGCAAAAGACACAGGAGAAGAGCTTATTGCAATGGGGCGAGGTCTTGCCTTTGGTCAAAAAGCAGGCAGCGAGCTTGATGAAGCAAAGATAGAAAAGCTCTTTGTTTTGCAGTCAGAAGAAAAGCGAAATATGTTTTTGCAGTTCATCAACGAGATACCCTCTGAAGAGTTTTTGATTGCGCAAAAGATTATTTTAGGCGCGCAGGAATTTTCTAAAAAGCTCTTTGATGACAGCATTTATATCACGTTGACCGACCATTTGCACGGCGCAATAGAGCGGGCAAAGAGCAATGTAAGTGTAACAAATCCGCTCACGAGTGCGATAAAGAGCTTTTATCCGAAAGAGTTTGAGCTTGGTTTATTGGCGGTAAACATCATAAAAGAGGAATTAGGCATTGCGCTCCCTGTAGATGAGGCGGCGTTTTTTACGATGCACTTTGTTACGGCGGAACTTGGTGAGTCTACGCCGAAATTCAATACCGTGCTGACCTTTGTACAGGATATTGGCGATATTGCTCGTCAAAGCCTCGAAAGCGAAGTTGACGAAACTTCTACATCGTGGCAGCGTTTTTTGACGCATTTGTCATTCTTTGCACAGCGCATTATGACGGGCAAACAGCAAAGCGATAAAGAAGCTCTTTTGTATGATTCTGTTTCTGCGTCTTATCCAAAGGCTTTTGAATGTGTAGAAAAAATTGTAAAATATGTCAAAGACAATTATTCGTATGAAGTTGGGCTTGATGAGAAGACATATTTGATGATTCACGTTAATCGATTGCAGCTTGAGTTCGGAATAAAGGCGGAGTAAAAAGAGTGTGGGCTTCTAATGATTGTATGAAAATGGCTTTATATGCAGGCGGAAGTGGCAATATAGAAAAAGTGTATAACTGCTTTACACGGCTGCATATTGTTTTAAAAGATACTGCAAAGATAAATGACGAGATTATAAAGAAGTTTGCGACGTTAAAAGACGTGAAAAAAGTGCTTTTGCGCGGAAACGAAGTGCAGCTCGTCGTAGGAATTGACGCAGTGCGTATTTCCGCGCTCTGCAATAAAGAGTTTTTTCAAAAAACTAGCGTTTAGACATCATTGTGCGGCTGATTTTCGTTCCGATAAACTGAATTGCTACAACAAGAATTATTATAACGATGATTGCCGCCGTGAGTATCTCTGGTCTAAATCGCTGATAACCATAGCGAATAGCCAAATCTCCCAAGCCGCCTCCGCCAATCGCTCCTGCCATAGCAGAATATCCGATTAAATTGATTATCGTAAGCGTTATTCCCGAAACGATAGAAGGGAGAGCTTCTGGAATGAGAACCTTTTGAATAATCTGGCTGTTTGTAGACCCCATAGCCCTTGCTGCTTGAATTACTCCTGTATCGACTTCTGTTAATGCGCCTTCTATTACTTTTGCAACAAAAGGAGTTGCGGCGATTGAAAGCGGAATAATGGTTGCTTCTGTTCCGATTGCAGTTCCTAAAATTAAGCGAGAGAGCGGAAAAAGAACTATCATCAATATGATAAACGGAAAGGAGCGCAATATATTGACGATGAACGAAAGCACTTTGTTAAAAAGAGGCTTTGGAGTAATGCCAGCGGGGGCAGTTGTGCATAAAAGAGTGCCAATAGGAAATCCTAAAATCACAGAAAAGATAGTGCTGAATAAAACCATTTCTAAAGTCTGCACTGTTGATTCAAAAATCAAGTCGAACATTTAGTTTTCCTCCACGATAATATTTTTTTCTCTTAAATAAGCGATAGCGTTCTGTATCTTTAGCGTATCTCCGATAAAATCGACAATCATCGTTCCTACACTCTGACTTGTAAGGTGTTGAATACCGCCTGCGCGGATATTTATATCGATACCGAACTCGCGAATAATCTCGCTTAACACGGGGCGACCGATAGCATCATCGATAAATCTGATTGTGTATTTTCCGCCGCTCATCGACCAGCGAACAAAGTTCTTTTTATTCCCATCGCTTTCTTCAAAGCTCTGTATATGAGAAAGAAAATCGCGTGTTATTGCTGTTTTCGGATTTGCGAATAATTCTGTAACGCTTCCTTGCTCTGCAATTCTGCCGTTATCGATGACTGCTACACGGTCGCACGCGTCGCGAACTACTTCCATTTGATGAGTTATCATTACAACCGTAAGCTGCATTTTCTTTTGTATTTCGCGAATTAAAGCGAGAATAGAGCGTGTTGTTTGGGGGTCAAGCGCGCTTGTGGCTTCGTCGCAAAACAAAATGTGAGGATTGGTAGAAAGGGCGCGGGCGATAGCGATTCTTTGCTTTTGTCCGCCCGAAAGTGTTGAAATGGGTGCGTTTGCTCTGTCTGAAAGCCCGACAAGCGAAAGCATTTTTTGCACAGTTGCGTCAATTTCGCTTTTTGGTCTTCCGCAGATTTCAAGAGGATAGGCGACGTTTTTCGCAGCTGTGCGAGATGAAAAAAGATTGAAGTTCTGGAAAATCATTCCTATTGTACGCCGCTCTTTTATAAGCTCTGCTTTAGATAAATTGTCTACGCGCCTGTTTCCGTAATATACCGCGCCATTATCTGGAGTTTCCAAAAGACTCATAAGACGTACAAGGCTCGATTTTCCTGCGCCGCTTTTTCCGATAATCCCGAATACTGTATTTTCGGGTATGGTAAGAGATACATCGTCAACGGCTTTTACTGTTTTATCCGCTGTTGTGTATGTTTTTTCAAGGTTTTCAAGTTTAATTTGCATAACGGGGAGTATAGCATAAATCATTTTTCAAACTCAACAGAGGCAAGGCGTGTTTTTTATTTTTTTCATAGTTTCTCAATAATAAACAGCCTTTGGCTCTTACAAAACAGCCTTTGTCTGTGTCGGGAAGAGAAAGATAGGTTTCTCGTTATGGAAGTGTCTTTCTCATCGCGGTGGGAAAGACACTTCCATCGGCGGTGAGAAAGCCTTTCTCATTTTGAGGAGTGGGAAAGCCTTTCCCAAAACGAAAATGGGAATGTCTTTCCTATTGACATTTTAAGAAGAGTGATTATAATTATAAATAGATTTACCTATTAGGTAAAAATAAAATTAGTAATTTTAGTTATTCGATTATCTTTTATCTAAAAAGTAGAAAATAATTATTGATTAAATAAGATAATTGAGTTATACTAGATTACAGGAGAGGTTAAATTGAGTATTATAGAATTTGAAGATGATGAGTTGCATAGTTTAGCTGAAAAAGGATATGCAGAAAAGTTTGCGAATGTACCAAAAGAAATAGTAGAAGATTTGTGCTTTGCGATTACTGATTTATACTATGCGACGTGTGTCGAGGACTTAGCGAATACCCCTTTTAATGCAGTGCTGATAAAAGACAATGTGTACCAGTTGTTCTTGAAAAAAGGGTGGTTGCTGTATGTCTATTTAGTGATAAAAAAAGAAGAAAATAACTATGTAAAGGTTATGTCGCTTCTTAAAGATGAGGTATATTATGGAAAACCTGCTTAATTTATCTGTTGCGGTAACGCCTGGTAAAATGTTAAGTCGTATTTTGGAAGCTCGTGGGTGGAATCAGAGCGACCTTGCGGAAATAACAGGGCTTTCTGATAAAACGATAAGTCAGCTTATCAAAGATAAACAGGCTATCACTCCTGAAACTGCAAGCCTGTTAGCCGATGCAACGGGCAAGAGCATGAAATACTGGGTCAATATGTACGCAGATTATCACCGTGCAAAGAAAAACTCAGAAATTGACAAGTCTGTGAAGGCGAGAGCTTTAATGCGTAAATATATGCCTGTTGCAGAGATGAAAAAACTCGGTTGGTTTGTAAACGATGTTACGACTGAACTTGAAATTGAAAACGAGTATGAGCGTATTTTTGGTACTCGGTCTTTGCCTGTGGAATTGTTTGAAAACTCTACGATTGTTATGGCGGCGCGTCAAACAAAAGATGATGTTGAGCTATCAAAGTTTTACAGAACAACATGGTTTAAGTTTGCTTGTTTTCACGCTTCTGTGATGCTTTCGCTAAAGGAGGCAAAGCCGTATGACAAAAGCCGTTTGGAGCTGATTGCAAAAAATCTGTATATGTACACGACAAAAAAAGACGGTGTAGAGAGGGTGCTTTTTGATTTATATGAATCGGGCGTGAACTTCTTTGTTTTGTCGCATTTGTCAAAAACGTATCTTGATGGGGCGGCGTTTCTTTTTGAAAAAGGCGGTGTGAAAAATCCTTTTATCGTGTATACGGCTCGTTATGATAGAGAAGATAATTTTTGGTTCGTTATGGCTCATGAAATTGCACATATTTTGTTGCATTTTGAGTTTTTGGATAAGCCGCAACTCGATGATATGGACGAATTCGGAAGCGAGAAACGCAACGAAAGAGAAAAGCAAGCAGATGCTGCGGCTCTTTGCTATTTGAGAAACGAGGTTGTTTTAGCGTGTGGCAAAATGCTAAAGAGAAAATATGTTACAGCTTCAATGGCTAAACTGTTGGAAGAAAGTACAGGGGTTGCTTCTTGTGTTGCACTTGGTATGCTGCAGCACGAGAAAATTATACCATGGAATATAGATTCTGCACTAAAGCCGAAAATCAAGGCAAAACTGCCAGAAATATATATGAGGGGGTAAAGGGTGAAAAGAAAAAGAGAGTGCAGATACTGGGAATATCGGCACTCTCTAAAGGCGATAAGCCTATAGACAAAACTTTGGCGAGCTATGTCTATAGGTATTATCGGATAAAACAAAGAACTCAATAAGATTTTGCAGATTGCAAACGCTTGAGAAATATTGTTTATAGGAGAATAATGCCTATGGGACAAGGTGTCTCTGGATACCATTTGAATACTAGTGGTGGTAATGGTGGTAAATCTTCTCAAAAAGATTTATTTTCTGTTGATACTTCGAGCAAAAAGAATAAGTTTTCTGATACAGAAACTTATCCGCCTGATTTGGAGGAAAGCAAACAGGGAAAACATATTGAAGGACACCCGAATTTTATAGAGGGAAAAAGCAAACTGACAATTACAATGAAGCAAGCAGAAAATCTTGCAGAGCAGTTTTCTGGAACTGGAATTGTTTTGGGAAATTCTGAAACAAGTAATAAAGAATGGGTAGATTTCGGAATTATAATCGGAATCTATATTGATAAAGAGGGAAATGAATTACCAACTACAAAAGGTCTTATTCATCACTCGAAAAATGGAACTCATATAGTTCCTTCTAACCCATATGGAGAATACTAAATATGATGTTAAATCCTAATGAAGCAGGTGCGTTTTGGAATCTTTTAGGTTTTGCAGAGAAACATACAAAAGGGGATTATACTCTGAAGCTGAAAGACGGCTCTATTTTGGAATGTAAGTATTTTACTTCCGCAGAGAGTGAGAATTGTCTTGACCTTGACGACCCGAACTATGAAGAATATTGGATTGTTTGTTTTAAGGATAAACACTCGGATTATATTCATGAAGTGAATTATCACAATATGCCATTAGAAGTATGGTGCGATGGCGAAAAGATTGAACTTGAGGATAAAAATGGCAAAAAAACGTGTTAAAGATGTTTTTAGGCTGTGGCAGATTGAGAAAGCTGAATTTACAGGAAACTACGGCTTTCCTGTAATTCACGGTACTTCAAAAATCCCAGAGAGCATTGTTCTTTTCAGTAAATGCAAGAAAGAAAAAGACGTAAAAAACAAAGCAGTGCATTTTTATGAGTTTGATGAAACGTTTGAAAGTTGTCTTTCTAGCAAAAATAAGTTATCAAAGATGATAAAAATCTTTAGAAACTATCAAAGCGTAATTTTGCCAGATTACAGCGTATATAGAGATTTTCCGCTTACAATGCAGATTTTTCAAATGTACAAAAGTCGTGCTGTCGGCAATTTTCTTATGCAAAACGGTATAAATGTTATTCCGAATGTTCGTTGGGGAGATGAAAAAACATACGACTTTGCGTTTGACGGCATAGAAAAATATGGAGTTGTTGCAGTCGGTGTTCTTGGCGGATATAGGGATAATGAAACAAAGCTGTGGTTTGAAAAAGGATTTTTGAAAATGCTTGAAGTGCTTGAGCCAGAAACTATACTTTGTTATGGAAAACTATCTGAAGATATGTTTTTGGAAGCAAAAAGGCGTGGTGTGAAAGTTGTGGAGTATCCGACAGAAGTTTCAAAACGAAAGGCAAAAGTTGATTCACTGCAGCTTTCGATAGATTTTATGTAACATAAGTGCGGATACTGGTAATCTTGGCGCGAATTAAAGGGGGTAAAAGGTGAAAAGAAATGGGGTGGCTCTTGTTGCTTGTGGTGGCGGCAATGAGAGCTAATGAAAAAAATAAAAAAGCCTAAAACTGCACGGCAATGCAAAATTAGGCTTATGGATAAAATGAGGTGTTTTTCTCATCGATTACTAGAAAGATACCTTATAAAAAGCCGCCTGACAAGCAGGAAAGTCTGCAATATCACTTTTTTATCATAGTTTGTATGTGAGGTATCGAAATGGTCGATAAGACAAACGAGTTTTCAGAGAATGTGAATGTAACTATGCACAGAACTGTGCTGAACGAAAAAGATGTTGTGTACGCAAAGGTGCATAGAGAAACTGCTTTTATCGGTAATATCATCGATAAGGCTAGAGTGGACAATAAAGTTCTCGACAGAGATACTCTGCTTTTTGCGTCAGGCTTGCTCAAAAAGGGCATTTTGGCTTTGTTGAGCGAGGGAAAGGCTGTTGATGTTCTCAATCTTGGTGTGCTTTATTTAAAGCCGAGCGGAACGGTAGAGGGCGGAATAATCGGCAATGTTCCCGAAATGACTCTTAGTTTCACTCCGTCTGAAGAAGCGATTGGAATTGTCAAAGGGGTTACGGTGGCAGGCGATGTTACAAAGAGTTCTGAACCTGTGGTTTTGTATCTTTTTGATATGCACAAAGAAGAGCAAACGGACTCTATTTCCAAAGGCTATACTTTGAAAATAAAGGGAGATAATCTCAAGATTGGTGGAGATGAGGCTTCTTCAGGTTTGTTCTTTGCTCCCTGTGATGCAACGGGAAAGAAAGATGAGGATAGAACGAATTGGGTGCATATTCGTCCTTCTCCGTCCATGGAAAACACTGCAAAAACGGTGTGCGTCAATGTGCCTTCGGATATGAAAGACGGAACGTATCGCTTGATTGTCCGTACCGCTTTTGGCTCTGGAAAAAGAGTGGCTAAAAACATTCGAGAGGGTGAATACAAAAATATCGTTACGGTAGGTTAAAAAAACTATTGTTCTAAAAATACAAGGAATAGGGGAAACACTCTATTTCTTGTATTTTGGTTGAAAAACATAAAAAAATGTGAGATAATACTAAATATGCTGTTTTTTATTAAAAAACAAGTGAATGCTTTTGTCGAAAAACACCTTGAAAGTGAAAAAAAAGAGCTGCACCTGTAAATAATGAAAAATGTATCTAAACACTTATTTTGTGAGTGCCGATAGTAAAAGACGAGAGTGTGATATTCTAACGAGAGGCTTCGGACTATATGATTAAAGTAACACGTCTCGATGGAAAAGTTTATTGGATAAACCCGCACCAAATTGAAAGTATGGAGGAAAATCCTGATTTAACTCTGTGTATGCTTTCTGGTAAAAAGGTTCTTGTAAAAGAAAAACCTGAAGATGTGGTTGAGAAGATAATCGAGTATCGGAGACAAATAGGGATTTATAAAAACGAAACTTGACTATAGATATAGATTGAGCTTTTGAGTATAAAGGGTAAGGGAGATATATAGAAAATGGATATAGCTACAATAATCGGTCTTATTGGTGGTACGGTTGCTATCGGTCTTGGTGTTGTTACTTCTGGCGGTTCTGTTATGGGAATTATCGATATTCCGTCTGTATTGGTTACCGTCGGTGGTTCGTATGCAGCTTTGTTTATTGTTGCGGATTTAAAGCACGCACTTGGGTTGTTTCCTGTTATGGGACGTGCGTTGAAGACGTTTGATTATAATGAGCGTGATTTGATTCAAAAAATGGTAACCCTTAGCGAAAAGGCTCGCCGTGAAGG
Source organism: uncultured Treponema sp. (assembly GCA_937901865.1). Taxonomy (GTDB): domain Bacteria; phylum Spirochaetota; class Spirochaetia; order Treponematales; family Treponemataceae; genus Treponema_D. Next base: position 183 of record CALDID010000189.1, on the reverse strand, counting down.
TATCTTGGCTCTTGAAGAAGGATTGGAAGAACTTGATAGCCAATTCTTAAAAAACGGACTTCGTTTGATAGTTGATGGTACTGATGGTGCGGTTGTACGTGCTATTATGGAAAGCGAAATGAATGCTATTGAAGCACGCCACATGGAATGGATTGGTACTGTTAACGCGTGGGCTGGTTATGG
>CALDID010000188.1 GCA_937901865.1 uncultured Treponema sp. | reverse complement strand
ATTGAAAAAAAAATAATTGTTGACAGCTCTAAAAGAGGTGTGTTACAATACAAATATATGGAGATGTGATGAAAGAAAATAGTATTGAGTACAAACTTACAGGAAAATATGCCCTTTTTACTGACCCAATCACTAAAATAGGTGGGGAAAAAAGTACTTATCTTGTTCCAACGTATGAAGCAATAAAAGGAATTACGCAAAGTATTTATTGGAAACCGACGATTATTTGGGTAATTGATAAGATTCGATTGATAAACAAAATTCGTACAGAGGCAAAGAATGTAAAGCCCATTAGTTATAGTGGTGGTGCGAACGAACTTTCTGTATATACATATTTGCGCGATGTGGAATACCGAGTAAAAGCTCATTTTGAATGGAATTTACAACGAGCTGATTTAGAAAAAGATAGGAATGAAAACAAACATTTTGATATGGCATGCAGGTCTTTAGAAAAAGGCGGAAGACGAGATATTTTCCTTGGCACGAGGGAATGTCAGGGGTATGTTGAGCCTTGTTTATTTGAAGATGGAAAAAGTTTTTACGATGATGAAGAACCTTTTTCATTCGGATTAATGTTTCACGGCTTTGATTATCCTTCTGAGGTTGCCTCAAAAAAATTGACTGCAAGATTTTGGAATGTAAAAATGGAGAAAGGTGTTATCACTTTTCCTAGACCAGAAGACTGTGATATACGCCGTGAAATCAGAGATTATAGCGTAATAAATCCAATGGTAAACACAGAGGAGAATGATAATGGAGGGGAAAAATGAGTTGGCTTTCAGAGCTTGAAAAAGTATATGACAACCTTGTAAACTCTAAATATGATAAACCTCTTCCTATATACCATTGGGCTAATAATGCTTCCGTAACGATTATTCTTGATGGAAACGGACATTTTATTAAGGCTGCCCTTATCGATAAAAAAGCTGAGGACAGAATTACTGTTATGCCGTGTACAGAAAGCTGTGCAAACCGTACGAGCGGAGCAGATGCTTATCCATTGTGTGATAAATGGGAATATGTTGCCGAAAAAACAATTAAAAACGAACTTTATAAAAATATACTTGGAGCTTGGGCTTCGTCACATTTTTCTAATCCGAAAATAAAAGCGGTATACAATTATATAACTTCGGAAACAATTGTTTCTGATTTTGAAAAGAGTGGCATAAAAAAAGATGATATTCCAGATTTTATCCGTTGGGAAGTTCAATTTGCGGGTGATGTAAGTCCTTGCCTTTGGAAAGATGAAGACACTCAAAATAAATGGATTCAATTCTATAATTCAGATGAATTTGATTCTTATTGCAAGAAATATTTTTCTGGAAAAGATGTAGCTAAGCGTATTAGAAAAATTGATTTGAATTATGTAAATGGTTTGTTTGAAAAAATTGCAATATATCATCCTTCAAAAGTTAGAAATGCAGGGAGCAGTGCAAAGATAATTTCTGCAAATGATACAACTAATTTTACTTTTCGCGGTCGCTTTTTAACAGACAATGAAGCCTGTCAGATAAGTTCTGAAACGACGCAAAAAGCACATGCTGCACTTCGTTATCTTATAAAACGACAGGGTGTTTCATTAGGAGACGGACTTTCTGTTGTTACTTGGAATCAAGCAGGAACTGTTTTTCCTTCAATTACAGCAAGTAGCATAGAGTTACTTCCTGTTGTTATAGCTGAAGAAGCTAAAAACGAAAATGATTCAGGTGAGTTTGATTTTGGATTTGAAGAGCCTAAATCAAATACTGAAACGAGTGGAATTTATTCTACAGCACAGGAATTTGCAAAGGCAATAAATAATCGGTTACTTGGTTATTATGGCGATATAAGTAATGCTCAAAACATTATGATTATGGCGGTAAAAGAAGCTACTCCTGGACAAGGAAGAGTTTCTGTGGTGTTGTATCGAGAACTTCTGAATACAGATTTACTCAAATCTTTAAACGATTGGTATAATGCTCTTTCTTGGTATGTTACTTATTGGACAAAAGCAAAGGATTCAAAAGGTAAAAAATTACTTCCTGTTCATACGGTAGGCACACCATCTCCAAAAATGATTGCAGAATGTGCGTATGGCGATAGAGTAAAACCAAGTCTTGTAGAAAAAACTGTGCAACGGCTTTTATCGTGTATTCTTGATACTAGCGTGATTCCGTTGGATTTAGAAGCACAATGTGTGAAATCTGCGTCAAATCTTTTGTCAATAGAGAATTATAGGCGTGATATTGTTTTGGAAACAGCGTGTGCTGTTTATAAATATAATCAAAAAGTTTGTAATAGGGAGGAATATAAATTGGCATTAGAAGAAAACAGAACAAGTCGCGATTATCTGTTTGGTCGTTTATTAGCAGTTGAGCAGCAATATGAAACTGCGGCATTAAAGAAAGCTGAGCAAGAAAGAGAAACAAATGCAGTTCGTTATATGCAGCAGTTTTCTATTCATCCTGCTAAAACATGGCTTATGCTCTATAAAGATAAATTACCTGCATACCGTAGGCATTTAGATGCTGGGCTTGTAAAATGGTTTGAAAATCAGATTCAAGACATTACAGCTTTATTTGAAGAGAATGAATATATGAATGATAAGCCTCTTTCTGGAGAGTTTTTACTTGGCTATCAGTGTCAATTAAAAGCATTCAGAAAGAATAAAAACACGACAGAAAATACGGAGGAATAAGTATGGCTGTATTACAGAAAAAAATTGATTTTGCATTGGTATTTACTGTAAAGAATGCAAATCCCAACGGAGACCCATTGAACGGAAACATTCCTCGCCTTACACTTGATGGACACGGAGAGCTTTCTGATGTGTGTTTGAAGCGAAAAATTCGCAATCGCTTGTTGGAGTTTGGTGAAAACATTTTTGTGCAATCTGATGATTATAGAAAAGATGAGTTCAAATCTCTAAAAGCAAGAGCAGATTCTGTGCTAAAAGATGTTGCAAAGGATAAAGAAAAGTATCAGAAACTTGCTTGCCAAACATGGATAGATGTGCGCAGTTTTGGACAGGTATTTGCTTTCAAAGGCAATGATTTGTCTGTAGGAATTCGTGGACCTGTAACAATTCAGAGTGCATTTAGCGTAGATACGGTAAATGTTACAAGCCTTCAGATAACAAAAAGCGTTAATTCCGAAGATAAAGACGGTAAGAAGGCTTCTGATACAATGGGAATGAAGCACAGAGTTGATTTCGGTTTATACACGACATTTGGCAGCATAAATCCGCAACTTGCAGAACTTACAGGTTTTAGTGATGAGGATGCGGATAAAATAAAAAACGCTCTTTTGCATATCTTTGACAATGATGCTTCTTCCGCGCGACCAGAAGGCTCTATGGAAATTGTTGCACTGTATTGGTGGGTTCATAGTTCAAAAGCTGGTCAGTATTCAGCCTCAAAAGTGCATCGCACGTTAGAAATTACAAGGAAAGATGGTGTTATAGACGCAAAATCCGTAGAAGATTATAACATAAGAACAAATGACTTGGGTGGATTAATACCAGAAGTTCTTACGTTTTAATATTTTATAGCAGGTGCAGTAAGATGTATTCAGAAGAAAATTATTTGCATTTAAATGGATTACAGCACCTGCGTTTTTGTAAAAGGCAGTGCGCTTTGATTTATATAGAACAGCAGTGGAGTGAAAATTTCTTTACGGCGTCGGGGCGTGTGCAACA
>CALDID010000187.1 GCA_937901865.1 uncultured Treponema sp. | reverse complement strand
TATCTCACCTTGACCAGATAATCTTTTCAAAATGCCTAGAACAGATAGATTCCTGCATTAAGCATGAGAATGACATACGGTTAAGCATACCTTTTGAAACACTTCCGCCTTTCTCATAGCAAGAAGACACACTTTCTCATAGCAAGGAACGCATATCTCTCCCACAAGTAAACAAAAAAGCGCAGCTATAAATACATAGCCACGCTTTTATTTCATTTACAAAACACGCCGTGCGTACAAAAACAGGCTATGCCTGTGTTACTCGGTCGGGCGTTTCTTGAAAGACTTGCTTTCTTTTACAGCCTGTCCCTCGCCAACGCTCTGCTCCATCATCGCGCGCACTTTAAGCGGCAAACCGAAGAGCGTGATAAAGCCCTGTGCGTCCTTGTGATTGTACAATTCGCCTGTTGTGAAAGACGCAATGCTTTCGTTGTACAGACTGTACGGAGAATGGCTGCCAGCACCGCGGATTTGTCCTTTAACGAGCTTGACTTTTGCCCAGCCTGTTACAGTTTCTTCGGTCTTGTCCACGAACGCCATACAGCTATCGAACAACGTCGTAAACCACTTGCCGTCATAAATCAATTCGGCAACCTTAATCGAAAGCTGCTGCTTGTAATGATACGTATCGCGGTCAAGACAGATGTGGTCCATCATTCTGTGCGCAAAATACAAAATTGCTCCGCCCGGTGTTTCGTACACGCCGCGGCTCTTCATACCGACACAGCGGTTTTCGCAGATGTCCACCAAGCCAACGCCGTTGCGTCCGCCGATTTCGTTGAGCGTCGTCAAAATCTCAAGTGCGCTCATCTTTTTGTCGTTCACCGCAACAGGGATTCCCTTCTCAAAGTCGATTTTCACATACTCGCCCGCGTCAGGAGCTTCTTCTGGAACAGTCGTGTTCTTGAGCATGTGCTTGTAATTCGGCTCGTTTTCGGTCTTTTCAAGCTCCAAGCCCTCGTGAGAAAGATGCCAGATATTCTCGTCGCGAGAATATGACTGGTCTTTTTTCATTGGCACTTCAAGACCGCGATCTTCGAGAAACTTAATCTCAGCTTCTCGGCTGTCCATATTCCACTTGTCATCTCTCCACGCCGCAATAACTTTGAGGTCGGGCGCAAATGCCTTGATTGCAAGCTCAAAACGCACTTGGTCGTTGCCCTTTCCCGTCGCACCGTGGCAAATCGCAACTGCGCCTTCCTGACGCGCATATTCAACAAGGATTTTGCCGATGAGCGGGCGCGCTGTCGATGTACCGAGCAAATACTCATCTTCATACACCGCGTTCGCCTTGAGTGCAGGATACACATATTCAGTGATATATTCTTCTCGTGCATCTACAACGTAGCACGCCGCCGCGCCAGTCTTCAGTGCACGAGCTTTTATTGCTTCCCAGTCGTCGCCCTGTCCCACGTCTACGCAGACCGCGATAACATCGTAATCGTAGTTTTCCTTGAGCCACGGAATGATGACCGTCGTGTCAAGTCCGCCAGAATAAGCTAATACAACTTTGTCTTTCGCCATAGAAAAGCCTCGTAAATGTATATTTATGCAAACAATACTAGCGTTTTATGAAAAAATATGCAAGTAGATATGAAAAAATATACAAATAGAATAGATGATTTTTTATGTTCTTGCAAAAAACAGCAAAATAATACTGATAATTATAAAGAGAATAACAGGAAGCCATGCGCCAGACACAGGGGGAATAAGAGCAAATTTCGCTAATAGCATAGTAACCATTTGTACTATATAGAATAAAACGACAGCACCAATGCTAAGCCCCAAGCTGACAAGAAGGACGTTTTTCCGTGTTTTTCCCGATAATCCTATCGCTAAAAAGACAACAATAAATACAACAAACGGGAATGAATATTTTTTATAATATACCGAAAGAGCTTCTGATGCAGGAAGTCCAGCCTTTAGCAAATGCTCTATATATTCTTTTGCTTCTTTCGTGCTCACCTCTTCCACACTAATTGTATTATTGCGGAACGTTTCGGGAGGCTCTGTAAGCAATATTTCTAGCTCTTTTACATTGGAATTCATAATGATATTCTCTTTTTCTTTGTCATAACGCACAGCCCCTGCTAAAATCCAATGCTTCAGCTCTTCATTCCACGAAGCACTATCAGAGCGGATAAGCGAATAAAACTTTTTCTCATCATCACGAAATACAATGTATATATTCAAAAGCAGCTGTGCGCCGTCGTCGTAAAAATCAGCTTTATAAATAATTCTGCCTTCATCGCTCATTATGACAATTTTGTCATTGTTCTTTTTTTCTTCTTGCTTCATTACTATTTTTTGAAACGCCGTTTTTTTTGCATAAGACGGCACAACAATTTTATCTTCAAAAACGAACATAGCAAAACTCATCAAAAATGAAAACACCAACAGCGGAAAAGTAAAGCGAAGAAGCGAAACGCCGCAAGCAAAAACAGCAGTTAATTCATTGCTTGAATAAAGAGTGCTTAAAGTGAATGCCGTTGCAAAAAGCATTGAAATCGGAACAGAATAGGAAATCGTTTTAGGAATATAGTAAAACAGTACTTTTAGAACATCTTTCGCACTAGCTCCCACACTGACGTATCGCCAAAGGTTCATAACTAAATCAGCTAAATGCAATACAAGGCAAAAAAAAGCTACTGCGCCAAAGAATATGACAAAAAAACGTTTATAGAGATAGAAAGCTAACTTCATTTTTTCAACAGCATAATATAGAGAATAAAACCGCAGATTCCAATTACAAAGTTAGGTGTCCACATTGTCCAAAACGCAGGCAAGCCTATTTTTTGGCTAAAGATTTGCCCCGTAATCATCATCGTCCAATACAAAAGCGAAATTAAAAGACCAATAATCGCTCCGATTGTCTGGCCTGCCCTTTTGCCAAACACTAACGAGAGCGGCATTGCAAGGATTGCAAAAAAAACAGACCCCAAAGGCAGAGAAAACTTTTTATTGTATTCCACCTTATAATTATTTAGTACGCGCTTATTCGTATTTTCATCTTGTTCCATCTTTTTAAGCACGTTATGCAAATCATACGAAGTCATTTCACGAGGAGCAACTTTGTTAGAGCTATCAACAAAAGCAGAAGTAAACACATTTAACGACACAGAATCCGCAAAAAGAGCATCTATATTCCACTTTTGCGACCTATCAAAAAACAACACCGTCGCATCGTTCATATTGAACTCCATCAATATCCCGCTTAAATTGGACTTTGCAACATACGAATCATTTGCAACTATAATCCGCTGTTGTCCCTGTTCGTCTGTATCAAATACAACTAAGTCTGTTACATTATTTTTATCAACTTCTCCCAAAACTAAAGTGGAATCATTTGTTCTTTTAATCGAATTAGACTCAAGCTCTACCGCTGGATTTGTATGTATGATTTCTTTTTTTAGCCGATTGAACTTCATTGTTCCCACTGGCAAAAGATAATCATTGACAAAAAACGAGCCAAGCGAAATAACGCCTCCTAATATCACTACAGGCACCATAATAATCGCATACTCCAAACCTGAAGCACGCAAGATGAGGATTTCGTTATCGCTGACAAGCCGCCCCAAGCACATCAAAAATCCGACAAGGGTTGCAAACGGTGCAGACTGCGCTATAATCGAAGGAAGAGCATAGAGTATTAACTTTGTAACTGTGCCAACTCCTACTCGCTGCTTCAAGATAGTTTCTGCTAAAACAAGAATCTCATTCACAAAAAAGATAACAAAAAAGAAAAGAAATGTTATGAGAAAATAAAGAAATAACTCTTTTACTAAGTAGCGAATAAGAACAAAGTTATGAAGTGATTTTGTTCCAAACAGAAGCTGAAAAGGAAGTAACTTCATATACCAGTAGACCCAAAGCCTCCCTCTCCGCGTTGTGTATCGCTCAACGAAGCAGATAACTCAAAGTGAGCTTGGAGAGAGCGAGCAAAGACAAGTTGTGCAATTCTATCGCCTGAATGAACGATAAAATCATCTTTACCGTGATTTATCAATATAACTTTTACCTCTCCGCGATAATCGCTATCAATAGTTCCTGGAGAATTCAAGACTGTAACGCCATTTTTCGCCGCAAGCCCGCTCCTCGCTCTTACTTGAATTTCATAGCCTGCAGGAATTTCAAAGAATAAACCTGTTGGAATAAGCGAATATTCTCCGCTTTTTATCACAACATCATTTTCTAATAAAGCGCATACATCAGCTCCTGCGCTGCCTTGCGTTTTATATTCAGGCAATTTCGCACCATTTGCGCACACGCATTTCACAACAAAGTTTTCTGTATTTTCCATACGCTTCCTCTTTTCTATTGCATTTCTACAACACTATAGACCTGCAAGTTTTCTAAATGCCTCTTCGTCGATTACAGGAATACCAAGTTTTGCAGCTTTTGCATTTTTCGCAGAGCCACTAGAAGTATCATTTGTAACAAGATAGCTAAGCTCTTTTACCACAGAAGACTTCACAATGCCACCCAGCGATTTTACAATATTCTGCGCTTCAGCTCTTTTCATCGTGTTCAATTCGCCAGTGAAACAAAACGATAATCCTGAAAATACACCAGAAGTATTTGTTTCTTCTATCACAATCGTTTTTGCACTTATCAAAGCACGCATTTCATCAGCATTTTCAGCCATTCCAACAACAAACGTATGCGCCATTATCTCCGCAAACCCCGAAACAGCAGCAATTTGCTCTTCGCTTGCTTGCAAAAGCGATTCAAGCGTATTGTATCCCGCCGAAATGAGCTTTTCGACCAGTGTTTCACCAATTCCCTCTATATCGAAGCCTGCCACGAACGAAGAAAGTTTTAGATTTCTGTGCGATTGTATCGACGCAAAGACTTTTTTAGCTCCCAAAGACTTTTTGTCTTTTGTCAAACTCTCTTCGTTAAGAAAATACGGTGATAAAGTATCTTCATCAAGTGCATATAGACTTGAAATAGAAGATATTTTTCCATCAGCAAACAAAGAGCGCACAAGCGTTTCACCCAAATCACGAATATCAATAACACTGACCCATTTCAAAAGCTGATGCAGTTCACGCTTTGCGCAATGCACATTCGGACAATATAGCCGCGTACCTTCATCAACAAGTTTTGCTTTACACACAGAACATTCACACGGTGGCACAATCGGCGTAAGTTCTTCATTTTCAAACGAAACAACTCGCTCAATCTTTGGAATAATCTCCCCACGCTTCACAACAACAATATGAGAGCCAATGTGAATAGACAAATCGCGAATCGTATTTGTATTTACAAGACTTGCTCGTTGCACAGTCGTTCCGTTTAGTTCCACCGCGTCAAACTCTGCTATCGGCGTATATGTCGCACCATTTTCGCTCCATTCGACACGTCGCAAAACACTTACGGCTTCTTCAAGATTAAATTTGAACGCTATTTGTCTATCTGGTCTTGCACGAAAAGCATCTTCTTTATCAATCGTTCGCTCTTTTATCACAAGCCCGTCTATATCGTATGGTATTTCTTTGCGTTTTTCATCGATTTTTGCGCGCAAATCAATCACTTCTTCACTGCTTTTGCATATAAACAGCGGCACTGTTTCAAACCCACACGATTTCAGCCATTCAATTTTCTCTTTTTCATCACGAAAAGGGCTTTTGTCATCTTCGCTGCTCATCGCGTCATAACAAATAAAGTTCAAGTTTTCTGCGCCCTTGCCGTCTTTACGTTTCATTACGCCGTTTGCAGCATTGCGGCAGTTCGCTTTATCTGCATAAAGAGTATCGTGAACATCGTGGAACATCAGCACTTCACCGCGAACGCCTCCGCTATATGCCACAGGCAATTCGTGCAGCACTCCGCGCATTTTGCGAGCATTCGCCGTGATTTCGTCGCCTACCGAACCATCTCCGCGAGTTACCGCACGCACTAATTTACCTTGTTCGTACTGTAATTCAAGACTCGCGCCGTCTAATTTATATTCCACAAGATATTCGCTATATGAATGTTTCTCTGCCCACGCTAAAAATTGCTCTGGATTAGCTGCTTTTTCTTGGCTGCCCATCGGCATAATGTGTTTGCGCTTTTGAAAATTGCCACTGTCAGCACCCACTTTCTTTAGTATAGGATTATCTGGGTCTTTTTCTTTTAACTCGTCCCATAACTTATCAAACTCAGCGTCCGATATTTCTCCTTCGCCGTTATAATAAGAAGTCTGATAGCGTTTGATAAGCGAAACAAGTTCATTCACACGAAGATTTTCTTCAGTAAATAATGAATTTTCTGTCATTTTATCTCACCCAAAAGCCTATGCTTTCACGAAAAAGATTTCGCTTGTTGCCCTATCGGCTTTTAGACCTTTCGCTTCAAATTTTGTTTCAGGTCGCCACTCTTGATGAGGTGCAAAACCGTCATATTTATTTCGCAAACCCTCTGTTTGACTTAACTCATCTATCGCCCATTGTGCATACGGCAGCCAATCTGTCGCCATATAGATATATCCACCAGCTTTGAGCTTGCTGCAAAGTAAATTTGTTCTCGGGCGAGTCATCAATCTTCTTTTGTGATGTTTCTTTTTCGGCCACGGGTCTGGAAAAAACACATGGAAGCCATCGACGCTATCATTTGCAATCATATTTTCCAAAACTTCAATCGCGTCGTGTTCGATGATGTACAGGTTTTCAAGATTATTCGCCTTGATTTCGCCCAAAAGCCGCCCTACTCCCGCTTTATGCACCTCAATTCCGATATAATTCACCTCTGGATGCTCCTTTGCAATAATCGCCGTCGCTTGCCCCATACCAAAACCGATTTCAACAATCACAGGATTGTCATTTTTGAACAGCTTTTTGTAATCTATCTTCTCCGCCCTGTACGCCACGCACCATTTTCCCGACAATTCCTCGTAATCGCTCTTTTGTGCGTCCGTCATTCTTCCCGCGCGTATCACAAATGTATGCACTGTGCGCATAAAATTTTTCTTCTCAACGTCGCTTTCTTCTATTTCGTTCTCAATTTCTTCTTTATTCATCAATCAATCCTTGTGTTTCTCGTCGCTTCGCCCCCAATTCAACAGGAGGCATAAAGCAAACATATCGCCGCCGATTATCCGCATAACACAACCGCATTATTTCACCATCGGGAAATCTGATTTTCACTGCATTTTCATCTTTGACAGAATCATCTTGCTTCCCGTAAAATATCATATCGCCGTTTGCATTATACACCGCGACTTTTTCTACATACTTTTCGCTTTCGAGCACTGACAAAACATCTTTTGCATCGCATTCTTTGAGTTCTTTCGGATACCAAACAGAAAATTGTGTTTCCGCACTCTCTCCGCTCAGTGTTCTATACTCCACGCGATATGTTCCGCTCTCGAATGCCTCTCCGTTTCGCGATTGCAAGTTCGTATAGCCCGCCCACTCGTCCGAAGTATTGTTCAGCAATATCGGATTATCAATTATCCACTTGTATTCTGACGTTTTTGAGCGAACAATAATATCCTGCGTCCTTGCAGCCTCGTTTTCTGTCTGCACAAACACCGCAAGCCTGCTCTTCGGCGCGCCCTCTTCGCTCTCATAATCAAAAATCATCGTCGCAGATACGTCTATTATGTCGCACACAACGGGCGAACACGACGAAAACGAAAAAAGACAGATGAAAAGGGCTATAATCGTGATGAACATCAAAAATCAAACGTCAACTTTATCGCTGTTAAATCATTAGAAAACTGATTTACCATTGATTCAAAGCGCACGCTCACTTTTTTACACGCTTCGTCAACATACGTTAGGTAATTCAGACCTAAATCTTGGCTATCGCCTTCAGGCAAACCCTTATAGAATTCAACCAAAGACTTTTTGCGAAGAGAACTCGCCATTGCGGCTTCAATACTTTCCTTTACTTCTTGAAACTCGCTCGCTTTGTTATATATCGCAATCTCTAATTTACCACGATTTCCCACAGAAGTAGTTGAATTTCCGCCGATTTGCCATGAAATATACACCAATTCATTATCTTTAACAAGTTGGTTGATGATGCGAATTCTTTCTTTCGGGTCGCGAACAATCGTTTCATAGTCGTCATAAAGACCGCCGAACATCTTTCGCGCTTTTGTGCGCACATTTGAGTTCTCGTTGTTCAGTGCAAGCTCCATCAGCATCAAAGAAATGTATTCTGCAAGCTGACTTTTTTCCATATACTCAACGAGTTTGTTGCGAAGCTCCCGTTCAATCTGCCAAAAGCCCTCGTCTTTCGCGAATTTCGTGATGATAAACCAGCTTATCAGATTCATTTTGTCCAAAAACTTCTCTGTCATCAGCAAATACAGGTTTCTTTCCTCTGGAGTGTACTTGCGATTGAGCATAATGTCCTTCCAAATCGGGTCGAGAATCTCTTTTTTCGCTTTTTTTATCCGTTCCGAAGCATTTGGCATCAAGCGAACGATGTCTTTATCAGAAATTACCGTCTGTTCGTCCAAAATTTGCGTCGGGTTTGAACGATTATACTTTCTTACGCACTCGCACGCGACAATTTTATTAAAGACTTCGTGGTTAAACTGCTTGTACATCAGCGAATAGACGATAACTTTTGACAAATCCATCACTTCCTGCCGTCTTGTTACGAACTCTGGCATAGAAATCTCGATGTTTTTGATGTAACCGAGCATAATCATATTCTGAACCGACAGCGGAGAGAAATTATTGAGCGAAATTCCGAAGCGTTCGCGATTGTCAGCGAGTTTTATGCGCATCAATTTTTTCTGATTGCTTATAAAATGCGAAGTTCCCTCATCGGTCAGAATCAATTTGAGAGGAATATCCAATAAAAATTTTTTCTCTTGAGCCATTTCAATTATCTCCTAACACAAATTATACACTACAGCCCTTGAAATGTAAACACATAATGATATATTCTATTGATAAATATATTTATGCTGCACAATTTCCGCGTTTTTTTGCTACACATTTTACTTTTCATTCTCGCATACCTTCCGCTTCACGCCGAAGACCTGTTTTCTCTCCTCGAAGAAAATGGCTTTGAGGTGAAAACGCAAAGTTTGACGAACGTCGAAGGCGATGGCTTTCCCGAAAACTTTTTGCTCCACTTCAAAAACACTGAAGAGGATACAAACGCTAGTATTATTATCGACATAAACCAGGATTTAGCCCTAGAATTATGGGATTTTGGCGTGAAAAAACTGCTCGACACGCTGCAAAATGCAAAATGCACACAAAATATTTCAATTCTCTTTTCAGCAAACGATTTTTCGCCGCTCGAAATGAAAAAAAACGTCAGCGGCACGGCTGCTTTTATCCGTCAGCTTGAAAATGCCAGCGCGAAAACCGTTTTAATCATCAATCCCAGTGCAAAATCGACGCAGAAAGCCGAGCTTATCGCAGGTTCAGAGCATTTTACGTCCCCGTTTTCGCTTGTTTCTTCTATAGAAAAGAGTTTTTCGAGAAACAAAATCCATTTGACGATGCCGCATTTGTTTTTTTCTATCTATCGCCTTGCATTGACGAAGCCGAGCATGCGCCTTGCGATGTTCCTCGAAAACGAAATCAGGTGCGCAGAACTGAATTTGACATTAAACGACGCAGAAATCAGCTCAATTAAAGACTTTGTTGAATCGTATTCCGTTGATTTGAGCGATTGGAACACGCATTACATCTTTCTTACGGCGTTTTCGAGGTCGATTTGGCTCACTGAAAAGACGTTCGTAACGATTTTGATATTAATAATCGCAATTAGCCTCTTTCTTTTGTGCGAAGTGTCCTTTCTTTTCGGAAAAAACAGCTTGCAAAGACGTTCGGCGTACTTGAAAACCCAAATTTATATCCCGATAAGCATTATTTTGACGCTTTTTTCCTTGCAAATCGGTCAACTTTGCGCCGAAAGCATATCAAAAAACGGTTTTCCCACCCCGAAAATCATTTTTTCGACCATAAAATTTTTTTTGCCAGATGACAAACACGCACAGCGTGATGACAAAAGTACTTTTCGTGATGAAAAAACAGAATTGCAAGATGAAAATATTGTTTTGTATGATGAAAAACACGCTGTGCAAACTGAAAAACAGGCAATGCCTGATGAAATAGAGATAGAAACAGATGAAAATATCGTATTGCAAAGCGAAAATCACTCTGTGAGTGGTGAGAAGCGGACTGTGCAAAGTGAAAAGCAGGCTATGCCTGTTACGATGCAGTTCGGAATAAAAATTTTAGTCGCATTTTTTATCACATCGCTCCTTTTTGTGATACAAAATCGATTTTTTCTCATCAGTTTTTCGGAGCAGGCGTTCCCGTATCTCATCGACATCGTGGAAATCGTCAATATTTGTCTGTTTTCGAGCTTTGACGTGTCGTTTATCGTGCTTTTCGCGATGGAATATGTGTTTTCGTATCTGTCAAGAATGTTGCGCTCGATTGTTCCGCTGCTTTTCGGTATCATTTTTATGCTTTTGCCGTTTGCACCGTACATTTTCGAGGCACTCCGCTTCATCGACAAGAACAATTTTGAACTTATCGTGCATTGTTCGCCGCAAATCAATCTGCTTTTCACGATGATTATCCTGCCGTTCGAGTTTATGTGGCTGAGAATTTTGGTGCGAAAGCAAAAAGTGTTAATCGGGTATGCGTTTATTCACCTTTTTGTGTCCGCATTTGTCATTTTTTTGCTCACGCAAGCCGTGATTTTCTATCAAAAGCACTTTATCAAGGACAAAATCGACGAAAACGAGGAGATAACGTACGAAATTATCAAGTCAAATGCGTATAATGTGGTGAATGCGGCGATAAATGAGAGCGAATTTCTTGGAATGTACACGAAACATCTGCATTTACAGGCGAAAAAAGATATTTTGCGGTACGAAATTTCAGTTTCATCGCAATCTGGCTCGCCTGTTTTCGATTGCGCGTATGATTTTGACGTGAAAGACGGCGCGAAACAGGCGAGTTTTACGCTTCCCGACAATCCGCCGCTCGATTTTCTGCTCTCGTATTCCTCCGACAACACGGCAGAAACGATTATTGACATAAAAGCATGGTTTTTCGACGATAATCGCACTATAATTATGGAAGAAAAGCAGATTTCTAGGTGAATAATTCGATGGGTAAGGTGTATTTGCACGCAGATATGGACGCATTTTTTGCTTCGGTGGAGCAACGGGACAATCCACAGCTCAAAAACAAGCCCGTCATTGTCGGTGGACTGCCGAATCAGCCGAGAAGCGTGGTTTGCACGGCGAGCTACGAGGCGAGAGAGTACGGAGTTCATTCGGCGATGAGCAGTTCGCGCGCTTTTATGCTGTGTCCGAACGGAATTTTCATCAAACCGCGAATGAAACACTACCGCGACGTTTCCGCCGAGATAATGGAAATCTTTTCGCACTACTCGCCCGATGTTTTTCAGATGTCAATCGATGAAGCGCTGATTGATTTGACGGGAACGGACAAGATTTTTGGCAATCCTGTGAACGCAGCGCGCAAAATCAAGCAGGAAGTGTGGGAAAAAACGCATTTAACCATCTCGATTGGGCTTGCAACGACGAAATACATCGCGAAAATTGCTTCGGGAATGAAGAAACCGAACGGTTTGACGGTGATTCCGAGGGGAAAAGAGGAGGAATTTATCCTTTCGCTGCCGTTAGAAGAGCTGTGGGGGGTGGGAAAAAAGACTTTAGCGAAGATAAAAGCGGCAGGTTTCCTCACAACGCGCGCTTTACACGACGCAAAACTTGATTTATTGCAGACAAATTTCGGAAAAGCGTGCGGATTGTTTCTTTTTAATGCCACACACGCGCTTGAAGTGGACACTTTTACTTCAAAACCGCTTACACATTCGGTCAGCACGGAGAGAACATTCCCGTTTGACCTCACAGACAAAGATGTTATTGACGCAAAATTGCAGGAATTGTCGAGCGAAGTGATGTTTCGGCTCTACGACGAGAATAAAACGGGAAAAACGGTCGGAATTAAGGTGCGATACGACGATTTTACGACGTTTAGCGCGCAAATTACGCACGAAACGTATGTTTCTTCGAGCGATGATTTGTATTTTAAGGTGAAAAAGCTGTTTTGGGACAAGATAAACAGCACAAAAGCGATACGATTGCTCGGCGTAAACGTGCAGAACGTTGAAGATGATGTGAAAAAGCAAGAAGAATTGTTCGATTTTGGCGACGAAAAAAAGCGAAAACTCGACAGAGTGATTTTTGAGCTGCAAAAAAAGGATTCATCGATAAAAATTGTGAAAGCGTCGATACTTTCGGCGAGCAAAAAATCGGTTTTTCTCCTGTGTTTTTCGCTTTTTCTGCTTGCAAATGCAAAAAATCTGGTGTATTCGCAAACAAAAATAGTGAATGATGATGAAAATGTGGAGTTCGATATTTCTGGTTATTGGAATTCAAGCGCGGAATTCAAGGCAAATCTTGTTTTTGACGACGAAAACGGCGCAGAATTGCAGACTTCCACGCCTGTTTTCACGCAAGATGTCGATATGTCGCTGTATTTTTTGCTCAATCGTATGTGGTTTTTCTCCGCAGACTTCAAAGATGAGTTTTCGACGAACACAATCGCCGCAGGATACATCGGAAACGGGTATTTGAAGGAAGCAAAAGCCGCAAATCGTGGGATAGAGTTCCCGAATGTGTACGGAGTGAACCTTTTTCACAACGTTTCGGGCGGAAAAAACGAAGCTCCAGGCGTTTCACTGCACTTTGCAGGGGAAAAATGGCAGGCAGACACGATTTTTCGTTACGATTTAGTCAAAGTGCAGACAAAAACGTTCTATGGAAACGTCGCAGAGGAGTCGGAAAGCATACAGCCGAGCGATTTTGTGCGCGGATACCGCTTTGTTCTCCCCGATGATGCGATAAAAGACGTTGCAGATGTGTTTGTCGAGAGCGATTCTGGCTCTTTTCGGTGGAAAAACCGCAGATTTCAGAAGCTAAACACGTCGGATTACTTGATTTCGCGCGCAGAAAACACGATTACGCTTGCAAGCAACGTAAAATCGCGCAAAAATGAGCTTGGAGAAACGCCTGTTGTCATCGTTTCGCTCAATTCTATGACCGAAAACAGCATTTCTGCGCTGTTGGGAAGCTATAACGACGAGAATTCTTTTCTCGGCGACGTGCAAAAGGTGTTTTCAGAGAGCGAAAAAGGCATTTCACTCGACAAATATGCGTATGATTACCTCGCAGAAATCGAAAATAAGAGCGCAATCGTCGTGCAAAACAGCACAGGCTTTTCGCCGTTCGCCGCAGATTGCTTTTACGACGTAAATTCGAGCCAAATCGACGCTGTTTCCGTCGTCAGCGAGTCCACACAGGAGCAAAGTCTGCACTATTTTGCTGAAATTGTGGACGATATAAGCGAAAAAGACGCGGAATATATCGAAATTTATGTGGAAAACAACGCAAATAACCTCATTTCTGCCGCTTCGCGCTTCCCGTTTGCCGATACATGCCCCGAAATATATCTTGGATTGCAGTCAAACAGCGATTTTGTGATACAAGCGACGATTTACAGCGAAACAACGTCGTATTTTATCGGCAAAAACGCCTCGAGTGTGATGGTTTACGTCAATGGAGTGTTTGATTCGGCGGCAATTTACGACGAAACAGACGGAAATGTGCAGCCTTCGGTCGCGATTGGGCAAGCAGACAAAGTTTACATCGTCTATTATGAAGAAAACGGCTATTCGAGTACGGGTTCGCTTGCTGTTGCAGGCGGTTTTTTATATGATTTCAGCGAAAATCTATCTGCCGATGTGAGTTTGGCGGCAGGATATTCGTATTCTCCCGATGACAAATGCGCCGATGCAGAAAGCGCAAGCCCTGCGTATGCTCTGTTTGCGACGGCGGCACATTGGAAAAGCAATGATGATGCGCTCAAAGTCTCTGCGGCGGTTGCAGTTGGCGCAGAAAGCAATAACACGACGGGTTTGTATCGTATTTTTGGCGGCGAAAGCGATGAATGCGAGACGATTTCACTTGACGAAAATGCCGCGTGCGATGTGCCAGAGGATTTTTCACCGCAAATCAATGCGCGCCCTGATGGCGAATCCGCTTCTGCTTTTGCGCTTCCGCTCGAATTATCTGCGAAACAACGCGATTCATCGCGCGCACAGGACGGAGTTCGTGATTCGGCGATAAGCGGATATGCCGTGCCGATTTTGTGGGATTTTTCAAATATGAGCGCATCTGTTTCCTCGCCCGTGTGGTCTGCGACAACGATTGAGCTTGGTAAAATTGCGACTTCGCTTGCAAGCGCGCAGACTTTTTCAATCGCATTGAAATGTGAGCAAGGTGCAAATGTTGAAGTTTTTCTGCAACTCGGCGTAAACACAGATGAAAACTTCGCCGTAGAAGATACCGAAAGCGTCCCGACATGGCTTATCAGTGCGCAATCATCTAGCGATGTGCTAAAGCCGCTTGATTTAAGCGAAAGCGATTGGCAAACCGTTACGGTGCGACTTTGCGACGAAGATAAAGCACATCTCGGAGTGTATACGGGAGCGCGCATTATTATTTTGTCTGCTGACACGACTGGTGCGCCATCTGGAAAAATCAGCGCGGGAGTATTTGAAATCGCTCAGAGTACCTTTCTCGCTTCTGCGAATGGTTACAAAACAACTTTGCGCGAAGACACGGTTAATTCGATAAATGCCGAATGGGCTTTGTCTGCGCCGCCACTCGATGACAGTGCGGTTCAGAAGCTCAATACAACACAAAATATCGTTTCCGCACTTCACTGGGAAAAAGATTCAACCCTCACTTCTCTTTCTTCTTCTATAAAAATGAGCCGCTACATAGCACAGACGGACTTTTCAAATTACAAAACATTTGCGCTCTATTATTATTTTGCCGAAAGCACCGCAAAATCTGTTTCGTTTGCACTCACACGCGGCAACGAAACGGCGATTTCGTTTGATATATCGCGCGAAGAGCTTGGCTCAGCTCTCTCGTGGCACAAAATCGAGGTAAATCTTCTCTCTGAATCGGTCTATATCGACGGCGAGAAGACTTCTGCCGCGTGCAAAGTCGATACGGACGTTATTGCAAGCAAAATCTCAATTATATTGGACGCAGACGGCGCAGACGAGGGCTATTTTTTCATCGATGAACTACATCTCGCCACTTCCCTCCCCGTCTACTCTCTGCAGGACAATCTAACAGCTTCGTATGATGTCGCAGGCACGATATTCGCAATCGATGACGCAGAAATACTGCACGATTTTTCTGCAACAGCGACGACCGCTTCTGTTTTTGGCACGAAAAACTTTTTTACACAGAGCGCACAAGCAAAAGTCGGACTCTCAAAGCTCGATATTGCGATAAATGAAACAACGCGCGACGACAGCAAGTATCTTTTTTCTGCAATCGGACATTCTATCAAAACAAATGATTCTATTTTCGATGTATTTGACCTGAAAGAAGAGTTCCAGATGGACAACGAGGGCAAAAAGAACACAAAGGGCAATCAGCTGAGCGTAAAAACAGAGCCATTTTCGCTCGACATTCGCTCTGAAACATCAGCGACACAGCTTAATAAAACACAAGATTTCACGTTGCACGCCGAAAGTGATGTGCAGAAGCTCCATTTCGACTCAGAAACCGCGTTTTATCAAAAAGTATATTCGTCATATTGCGCAGATTACCGCAAAAGCTACATCGATAACACAAAAATGCAGTTCAGTACAGGCGATGTCGCTGCAAAGAAACGCAAATCCAGCGCAGAAGCCGCCCTCTCCTACGCATTTACGCCGCTATCGTTCACCCCCGAAATCTCCGCGACAGCCTCCGACACATACACCGCCTCGTCAAGCGCAAAGCAAAGCGAAGAAACCGCCTTTCAGCTCACGCTCCCCATCACCATCTCTCGCCAGCTTTTTTCGCTCTCCTACACTCGCGAGGGCGGCAGCACAGCGCAAGTATCGGCAGGCGGCGATTACCGAAGCGACGTGGAGCATATCGCGTATTCAGGACGCGGCTATTTTTACACTGCACTCATCGGCAACGATTTATTCAGCGACAATCTCGCAAACTCTTTGCTAGAAACAAGTTCCGCCACTTCCTCCACCCACTACTACTACGCCACTTACGAAGCCTCGTGGAAGCGACCAAACTACTACACGCTCGCCGATGTGTTTATCCCCTCCGCCGTCAATACATCGTTTGCACGCCACATCACCGCCTCATCTACTCAAAGCGACACCTATAACGCAAAAGCCTCGCTCACATACTCATTTTTCAATCTATTCGGCTTATATAGCGCGCTGCACCTTTTCTCGTGGTACACGCAAGACGAATTCTATACCATTCTCACAAGCTCTGCGAAAATCCCGCGCAACCAACCGAGTGAATACACGCTCAGCAATTCCGCAACAATCCTCGCGACTTTCACTCTCAACAAAACAGACTCTCTCAAAAGCGCGCTTGACGCTACTATTGAAGACGCTGACACATGGAGCGCAAAAGGCTCTCTCACTTACAAGCGACGGCGCAAAACTTCCCCGATTGTGTCGCTCGTGCAAATCTTCAAGCCGAACCTCGACACAAAACACATCTTTGTAACACGAGCCGACAGCATAAAACTAGCCGCTTCAGAAAAGAAAACAAGCTCTACCACAAACGCCAAGACAAAGAAAACCCAGAGCGTCATCTATACCCATTCCAGCGAAGTAACTTTTTCCAGCTTCCTCAAAATCGGTACAAGTGTAAGCCCTGAGTTTTCCCGTGTTACCGACGGCACAACCTACGTCGGCATAAGTGCGACTTTAAGCGCAACTCTCTCTTTCTAGTCGCTAAACAGGAGTTGTTACCAAAGGTATGCTAGAATGTCATTATCGGGCTCGACCCGATAATCTTTTCTAAAGCACTATACGAGAGCCTTAAAAGATTCCCGTGTCAAGCACGGGAATGACATAAACAGATACTTCAGCATACTTTCCGTAACACTTCCCGCTAAACAAGTCCTACAGATTAAACTTATTCATCTCGTTTTCAAGACTGTTCAGTGTGTCTGTGTTTCGTACGACCGTGCCGTTTATATTCTGCAGCGCCTGCATAATCTCGTCTGTGTTCGTTGTCATCTCAAGCATCGCATTATTCACGCTGTTGTTAATATCGACAAGAGCCTGCATCTCGTCTTCAACACGGCGGCTTTCTTTGACCATCGCCGAAGCCTCGTTTCGCACCATCATCGTCGTGTCGTCAATCGCCTTCATCGCTTCAAGAATCTGCTGGCTTCCCTCGCTTTGCTCTTGCATTGCATTCATCACAACGCCCTCTTGCTGATTGACGCTCCTCGTCATACTGAAAATCACACCGAATTGGTCTTGCACTGCTTTCGTGCTTTCCGACACACCCTTGATTATCGCCTCAAGCTCATTGAGCGACTCAGCAATCTTACGCCCCTGCAAATTGCTTTCGTCAGCGAGCTTGCCGATTTGGTCAGCAACAACCGCAAATCCTTTGCCCAAATCCCCCGCATGCGCCGCTTCAATAGCCGCATTCATAGCCAGCAAGTTCGTTTGGTCAGCGATACTCTGAATCACCGAGCTCGCCTCGATAAGTCCCGCACTCTCCGCTAAGATTTTATCCGCCAAATGCGCCGCGTCTTCCACCTTTCTCATACCGAGTTCAGAAGCCGCATCGAGTTTTTCAGATTCCGTCTTATTCTTCGCCAAAATCTGCGTAACGCTTGCAATATTCGCAACCATCTGGCGAACAGCCGCGCTGCTCTCTTCCACGCTTGCACTTTGGCTTTCTATATTTTTATCCAATCCCTCGATTCTATTGAGGATTTCATTGATGAACAAAATTGTCCCCTCAATCTTATCTTCTTGGCTTCCCATACTGCGCTGTACATTGGAAATCGTACCGACAATCGCATTCATACACGCACTTGTCTGCGTAATATTCGCATTCAAATCGACATTGATACCCAGCGTACCGTCCACATTCGACTGCAAGCCGCACAACAGCGACCTTGTATTATCGTAAAATCCATTGAGGCTGTTGACTAGAATACCGAACTCATCTCTTCCCTGCACGACCATTTTTCCGCTTGTGTAATTGCCCTTTGCAAGCTCATACGCAAAATGGTTTACCTTTTTCAGACGCTTAAAAAGATGTCCGACAATCAGCCCCATATTCGCCACACAAAAGAAGATGCTCGCAATCATAAACGGAATCCACATTATCACGAAGTTCGTCGCAAACGTCTGCCCGTCCGTGCCGCCATACGCCCTGTGCGCAATCAGCACGGTGCACATTACGCCAGAGAACACGCCCCACACGTTGAAAAACGTCGTAATCATAATGCTGTTCAGCACGCCCAATTTAACCGATTTTTCTTTTAACGGCAAGAAACACGCCCATTCAGAGAAATTCTGAAACCACAGTGAGCTAAAAAACGTCGATACCAAACACCCTGCATTGACCGAAATATACATTAACGACCACAGCCCCGTATCTAAGCCCGCTTGAGCCGCCGCCGCATACGCCACAAACGGATACACAAACGAAAGGACTATCGGGCAAAACATCGTGAAGCACTGCAACACCTTAAACGCCGTTATGCTCTGCCGATACGACTCCTCGCTTTCGTCATACGCGCAGATTTTCGCCGTAAAAATCTTATACACCGCCATAATCGTCACCGCTGCCGCCGCAAAATACAGCAACACAGGCACAGAAAGATACACGCGCCATTGCTCAGAGCTTGAAAAGCAAAGATTTTTGTACGTAGAAAAAAAGAACGCATACACGACAGGCAAAACAAACGCCATACAATACAACACCGTAACAATGAAAGGAGGTTTTTGTAAGTGTGCAAAATTGAAGAAAAAAAACCGTACAAAAGCCGGTCAGACCGCAAAAATGTTCAAAAACAGCGGTTAATACAGCTTTTTGAGATAGTTCCCGTTAATGTTGACGCCCTCATTGATCATGATAAAAGCGTGGGGATCAAACTCCCTGACGATGGATGTGACCTGGGAGATCTCGTACTTGCTTATGATGGTTACCAGCACATGTGCATCCGACCGCGTATAGCCGCCGATGGCATTCCATTGCGTCAGGCCGTGATGCGTCTTTCCCATAAGTTCGATCTCAAGGCCGGTGAGATCCTCCATTTTGGTTATGATCATGACCTGCACATTAATGTTCTGCACGTGCATGTGATCACACATCAGAGAGCTGATGACAGAATAGATGAGAGAGTAGATCACGGTGGGCACATCAAACAGGAGCAGGCAGATGCCAACAGTGTTCCGCATAGCTGTATATGGGCTTACGGGAACCCGCCTTAGGGTGGCAAGAAATGCTTCCGCCTGTCCGCTTTTACAGGCAAGCGTTGAAACCAACGCAATGACCGACATGATGAACAGGCACGAAACAGTGCTTATGCCAAGCAGTGCATAGCGCAGGCTGTAAGGATGCAGCTTTCTCATTTTTCCTCCTTACTGCCAGCCCGTGAGGGGAAATGCGTCCGCAGTGCTCGTTGTGACAAGCTCTGTCGGTATGCTTATAGAATGCTCTATTGTTCCGCCATCCAGATAGGTGTAGGCTGCTTCAACTGCAAGGTGTGCCAGCTGAGAAGGAAACTGAGCCGCTGTTGCTTCCAGCTTTCCCTGTCTGACCATCAGCTTGCCGGAGGGGGAACCATCAATGCCGTAGATGAGCTGTCCCTGTCCCCTGTGATTATTCTCGATAGCTGCAAGGGCACCAAGCGCCGCAGGAT
>CALDID010000186.1 GCA_937901865.1 uncultured Treponema sp. | reverse complement strand
CCACAAGCTCAATCAGCAAAACAGCCTGTGAGTGAAAAACAGCCTCTGGCTCTTGAAAAACAGCCTGTGGCTGCTGGTGAACTAAAGGGCGGAGAGAATACTCCAGAAGAAAGCAAGCGGCTTAATGAACTATTGACCCAAAAATATTACTCGGGCGATTGTGTTTTCACTCATAGCGAATGGGCGATGTACAAAGATTATCGCAAAACGCAATACACCGCAAAAGAGCTTATCAGCTTTGTCGAAAACGCCCTGCGAAATCGCTTCCCTGCTTGTCCTGCCCTGCCCGAAAACAAAAATCGCTATCCGCGTTTTAACTAATACTTTTCAAAAAAGGAGCTTTTTTATATGCACGAAATGGGAAATTTCAACCTTCCAGCAACACAAGACCTAGAGCTTGTAACGGTCAAAGAGCTTGCTACTGTTCTTGGTGTCAACATAAAGACGGTAATGCGAGCGGCAGAGAGCTTGAGAAACAAAAATCACCCTGCCTTTTCCATTATTGATAATAAAAAACGGGTCGGGAAGCGTTTTGCGATTGCCTACGACGAAACGCAGGTTACAGCGATAAAAAAAGAGATTGCCTATCATCACAATCTCGCCCTGCGCCTCATCGACAACGTTTCGACTGAGCTTGAAGTGATTGAAAACTACAAGCACTCTTCTGAAGCTCTCGTATCTCTTTTGCAAGAAAAGAACATCTGCCCTTTTTCACCACAATCTTGAAAATCCCGCGAAAAGTAAATTTCTCAACGTCCTTTTGCATTCCTATGCCTCCCAAAAGTTACAAATCCTCCAACACACCGCTTTTTCGCAGTATGTTGCCGTTTCTTGCATATATTTCATCTCTGAAATACCAATATCTTTTCCCAACTGTAAAATATTCTATTATTTTATACTATTTTATATAGTATTAGATATTTTTATAATATATTATAAAATAATAAATTAAATAACTTTCTTAATTCAGATAGTTGTATTTTTTCTCATATTGTTTTAGAATATTTTATATAGTTTTGTAGGCAATTTGTAGGATTGCTTTTTTGACTTACTGCTGGAGGTCAAAATGAGTGTAAAAGTTCGTGAGCAACGAGGTAAATTGTATCTCGATATTTATCAAGACGGTGTACGAAAATGGGAATCCTTGCATATCACTTTGAGTGATAACAAACAACAGAACAAAGAACTTTTTAGGCTTGCTGAAGCCTGTCGCTCAAAACGTGAAGCTCAATTATTGGCTGGCGAGTGGAATATCAAAGCTAATAAGTCAAAAAAAATTACTCTTGTTGATTTTATAAAAAATTATGCAAAAAACACAAACCATAATTCTTTAACAGTACTTATCCACCATATACAAAAATATGAAAATGGAACCGCGATTTTTCTTGAACAGATAACAGAAAAATGGATTGAGAACTTTCAAGAAAATCTACTCAATAGCAAAAAATCAAACGGGAAGTCCCTTTCCCAATCAAGCGTTGGAACATATATGAAACTGCTACGAGCAATTTTTCGGAAGGCATCTGCTCAAGGAATAATAAGTCGCAACCCAATGCTTTCTGTTTCGTGCGCAAAAGTGATAGACCCTGAAATGATTTTCTTGAGTGCAGAAGAAGTAAAACAGTTATACGAAGTTATTCCAGAATCTGATTTAGGAAAAAAGGTGCGGAGAGCGTTTTTGTTTGCGTGCTTTACAGGTTTACGAGTTTCAGACCTTGAAACACTCTCTTGGGCAATGATTGACATAAAAAATGAGCAGATAATCAAAAAACAGCAAAAAACGAAAAACGTCGTATATATTCCGCTAAATCAAAGCGCAAAAATGCTTCTTCTTGATGGCGCAGAACACTCTCCTGCGGATTTTGTTTTCGCATTGCCAAAAGGCAGAAACAATAGCTACAAAGTATTGAACAGTTGGGCAAAAGATGCAGGAATTACAAAGAAAATCGGGTGGCACACAGCACGACGGACTTTCGCCACTCTTGCTCTAGGACACGGTGCGGACGCTATTACCGTTGCGCATTTACTTGGGCATACAGGGCTTGGACAAGTAATGAAATACGCAAAAGCAACAGACGAAATGAAAAGGCGAGCTGTAGATTCCCTGCCTGATTTGATATAAAAAACCGCCTTTAGCAGAGCTTTGCTTTCGGCGGCTAACGTCTTATGCAAAAACAATTTCTGGCAATATATCTTTCAGATTTTGAGCTTCAAGAAAATGAATAAGCTCCATTCCCGCTTTCTGTGAGTTAAACCATTGTTGCAATTCCTCTCCAGAAACCGAGCCGAAAGCACCCATATTCAGTTCCCAACGCATTTCCTTTGTTTTGCAAAAATGCCAAATGTCGAAATAAATCTCTGGCAAGTAGCGATTGTTGCCTTTTGAAAAGCTCAATTCCAAAGAACCATCTCGCCAAAACGGGCGGCGGCACTCATAGCCAAAAGAAGCAACTTTGTTTCTGAAATCAGTCGTTGCTGTTTCAATCTGTTTCAAAACTTCGTCTTTGTTAGTCTGTGTAACTGTAAATGTCATAAAAAATACCTCTCAAAAAGTGTTCAAGTTATGCTTGCATATTAAGGTATTGTGGTTATTGTTCAAGGGCTTATTGCTTATTTTTATCTCTTTTTTGTTCAAAAGAATGTAAGAGGCTTTACCAAATACATTCTTTTGCTCTAAAAGAATATGCTTTTAATCAATAATCAAATGCTTTTAGTGCAAAATCATTTGATTTTGTGCAAAAATAACTTTCTTTTGTGTCAAAATCATCTGCTTTTAGTCTAAAATCACATACTTTTTGATTAAA
This sequence comes from uncultured Treponema sp., assembly GCA_937901865.1. GTDB lineage: Bacteria > Spirochaetota > Spirochaetia > Treponematales > Treponemataceae > Treponema_D. Next base: position 866 of record CALDID010000186.1, on the reverse strand, counting down.
AGCAAATAGTTTTTCTTTTGCGCTTGCATTTATTTCAGCATAATATCCGCAAATCTCACAATATCATCTTCTGTCATTGGCGTTGAGAAACATATTGAAATTGCAATCAGCAGTTCCCCCTTGTCATCAAATACTTCAATCGTGTGCGAATCTTTGTGATACCGATACACTCTGCCATATTATCGAAAATCTGCTTATACGCTTCAATCGCATATTCGGCGACAAAAAGCGTAAACAAAGCGTTTTCGGTTATTCGGTGCGTAGCTTCGGTATGAGCGTAACGCCCTAAATATTTATTTTCAATTGCTTTTCTTGCCTTTTCGATTTCTCGACGAACGTCGTCGAAATATTCTTTGTCTTTGTTTGTCATTCTTTCACCCCACAGTTTGTCATTCTTTTACCTCTTTCACGTCAACAAGGTGTATCGCATACACAGGCTTATCAATGTGTAAGTCTGTACCTTTGCCGTCCACCATTGCAATCTTCGTTATTGTAGCGGTCATAAAGTGCTTGGTATATCCTAGCCGAAGCCTACACGGGATATTACAATTCTCTCCCTCCGCGCCCTTGCTTCGCAGAATCCTCATTGCATTTATCCTTAATCCCTTATCACAAAAAATACGGTCTGTCCAATATGGTTTTACTTCGCGGTACTCGACGGTTTTCTCACCGCTTTTAATCTTGTCATACCACTCTTTCTTTAGTGGAAATATCAGCATTATTTTTCTCCCTCTACACGTCTTCATTCAGACTTCTTCTAAAAACTCTTCATAAATAAGATTTTCCGCCTCTAGCAAACATTCTACAAGAGCATCGGCTTTTGTCTTTATGCTTTTCGATGAGTGGAAGCAAAAATAAAACCCGTG
>CALDID010000185.1 GCA_937901865.1 uncultured Treponema sp. | reverse complement strand
GCCTACAGAAGATAGATTCCCGTGTCAAGCACGAGAATGACAAAGGTCAAGTACGAGAATGACATAGTTTCAAGCACGAGAATGACAAAGGTCAAGTACGAGAATGACATAGTTTCAAGCACTGAATGACAAAGGTCAAGCACGAGAAAAAGGAAAGCATACTTTCCATAACACCCTATTTTGTTTACCATAAGGATTTTGCTTTTTATGAAGAAAATACTCATAGCATTAACTGCGCTCATCTTTTCCCTGCCGCTCTTTGCAAACAAAGTATCTCATTCAAGCGCAGAAAACAGCATTTCTTTTTCAGCTTTTACCAATCAATATGATTATTATCTTGACGCACTGCATTACAACGACTACGATAACTCCGTTGTACAGGGCTTTTTCGGCTATGACAAAAACTTTTTGAATATCGGCGGCACAGCCACTCTTTTCGGCGTATATCTCGGAGTAGATTACGACCAGCAGATTTCTAACTATCGCGATTGGCCAGCAAATATGACCGATGAGGAAATCGCTTTTATTTTCGGCTTTCCGCACGATTTCGCCGTTGCAGGACACTATTACGATTTTTGCTATACCGACGGCAAAGGCATAATCGAGGCAGGGCTTGAAGCAGGAAAGTGCTTTGAGCTTCCTTCCGATAAAAAACTGCGCGTGTCGTTTGCAGGAAACTATTTGATGAACTTCCGAGCTTCCCTCGACATCGCCTACTATCAGCCAAACGGCGAGCTGCGTTTTGAATACGGCAGGGACGCTGATAACGGTATCGGAGTGAAATATATGCTTATGGGAACGTTCGACGACGCTTATAAAAAGGCTTGTCCTTGGTATCACAAAATTACTTTGTACTACGGCTTGACGCACGATTTTTCCAGCAATTTCACGTTCGGCTTCAAACCGCAGTTTTACGCCGTTGTCAACAGCTTCTATCCCGCTTACAAAAATTACGGCGTAAACGGCGAGCAATATGTGGACTGCCAGACGCATTCAGGCGATATAGAGGCTGAAATTATCGTGCCGTTCGCGTTCCGCTATGCACTCGATTCATTCGAGCAGGTGCATTTTCTTACGACGGTAATGATAGGCGCATTCTATTCAACCTTTGACCACACCGAGCGCATTGTTCACAGCGATTCAATCGGTCTCAACTCTTTCAACGACGCAGGCTGTGTGCCGTACGCGGGGCTTGGCTTAGGCGTTGACATCGCGCTGAACAAGCACTTTAATATGGCTTTAGGCTCTCGCTTTGTCAGAGTGCCAGAAAAAGATAATGAGGACGAGGGGCGATACAATGCAAAAAATATGTCTTTTTCATCAATCGCTTCCGAGCCGCTGTCGATTTCGATTATCTTTAAATAAGTTCCTCATAAAACCGAACAGGTAACAAGATGAGTATGAAACGAAAATTTTTATTTTACTATTTGAATACGGGCAATGGACATTTAAATCCTGCGCGAGTCTTAAAAACTGCCGTTGAAGAAGAGTATCCAGAGGCAGAAGTTGAACTTGTAGACGGCTTTGGAAAAAATAATCTTGTGGGTAAAGTCTTCTTTGAAAAGCTCTATCGCATTGCAAGCGTCCATCTTACAGGATTGTGGACACTCATTTTCGACATTTCAAATCATCGCGCCGTGCAAACTCTCGTTTTTCACTTAGTGCAGCCGTTTATAATAAAAAGGCTGCGGCAAAAGATTTTGACATCTGGCGCAACAGACATCGTCAGCTTTCACTTTGTTACCACCCCAATCATCGCAAAAGTACTCCGTTCGCTCAAAAAAGATATTCGCTTGACGTGCGTCGTAACAGACCCGTTCACGATGCCGAAAGCGTGGTTTTACGACAAAAGCGTGAAATACCTCGTCTTCAGCAAAGAAGCAAAAGATTTCGCCGTAAAAAAATGCGGACTGAGTGCGGACAAAGTAACTATAATTCCGCTGCTCATCGCAAAAAAATACCGAACTATTCCGACCGCGGAGCGAATAAAAGAATTGCGCAAAAAATATGGATTCCCCGAAGGAAAAAGAATTGTGTTGCTCTCTGGCGGTGGAGATGGATTGCCGCACGCAAAGAGAATAGTTAATTCGTTTTTGCTGCACAAAGTTGATTTCTCGCTCATCGTTGTTTGCGGACGCGACAAATCGACGCTCAACTATATGCAAATGCTGCAAAAAAGCTCTCACAGCGTAGATATAAGAGCATTCGGCTTTGTGGATTTTTTGGACGAGCTTATTGCCCTATCTGATTGCGTAGTGATAAAATGCGGCGCATCCACCATTATGGAGGTGCTTTTACAGCAAAAGCCTGTTATCATTTGCCGCTACATTCACGGGCAAGAAAGAGGAAATGTCGAGTTCACAAAACGAAATCACGTCGGCTATTTCATTCAGCGCGGTTCAAAGATAGCTAATAAAATCGAATATCTATTTTCTAACCACAGCGAATACAAAAAACTTATCGCTAACCTGCAAAACTTAAATCTCGACACCGACGCAACAAAA
>CALDID010000184.1 GCA_937901865.1 uncultured Treponema sp. | reverse complement strand
ATATCACTTTTCCCTGTTGCTTTTATACTAGCATACTTTTTAGTAACACCACCAATTATCGAACAGGTCTAAGGAGAACTCTTATGCAAATTCATTCGATAAAAGTGCAGATTATCGCACTCATAAGCCTTGTTGCAATTATGCTCACGGTCGCTATGGCAACAATAAGTCTTAGCCTATACACGAAAAACTCTCGCCTTGACCATATCCGCATTGCTGAAGGTGCAACGAAAATCGCCGCCAGCTTTATAGATGCAGATATGATTCAGACTTATATCGAGCATGGAACAGAAGCCAAAAGAGAACAAAATTATACCAGCATTTTGAAAAATCTTTCTGCAATCAGAGAAAATTCTCCCGACATAGAATATCTCTATGTTTATCAAATTAGAAAAGACGGCTGCCACATTATTTTTGATACAGACGCTGAAGAAGAATACGAGATAGACGAATTGATTGCGTTCGATGAATCGTTTATGCCTTATGTGCCTTCGCTTTTGGCAGGAAAAACAATAGAGCCGATTGAGTCAAAAGATACTTACGGCTGGCTTTTAACCGTCTATACTCCCGTTTATGATTCAAGCGGAAAGTGCGTGTGCTATATAGGCGCAGACGTTTCTATGAACGCTCTTAGGGATTACAAGAGCAAGTTTATCATTCAGCTTTTACTCTATTTTGCAATTCTGTTTACAATTATCATCGTGGCAGTTCTTTTTGTTGTCCAGCGGTTCGTGAATTCAATTCTTGATTTAAGAAATGCGTTTCAGAATATGGCATCTGGCGACCTTACGAGAGAAGTAAAGCGCACATCTAAGAGCGAAATCGGAGACCTGCAATCTTCGTTTAACACGATGACAGCACAGTTTAGAACGCTTACGACAGGGATTTTGGGAGTAAAGGACAATCTGAAAATATCAGGAAGCGCACTTTCTAGCGATGTGCTTGATACAGCTGGCGCGGCGGAAGATATGAAAGAAAGTATCCGCACGGTAAGCGAACAGCTAGCAACGCAGTGTATGAACGTGGACGATACAGCAAATGCGGCAAAGCGAATTTCACAAAGTACAGAGAGCCTTGAAGGGCTGATTAGCGAGCAGACTTCGACGGTGGCACTGGCTTCGAACGCGATTGAAGCAATGGTAGGCAACATTGCGGGCGTGAATAGCTCGGTGGGCAAAATGGCAAATGAGTTTTCGCTTTTGGAAAAGAACGCCGAAGACGGTTTTACTAAGCAGAGAGCCGTAAATGACAAGCTGGGCGAAATCGAATATAAATCAGACGCTTTGCAAGAGGCGAACACGGCGATTGCTTCGATTGCAGAACAGACGAACCTTTTAGCGATGAATGCGGCGATTGAGGCAGCACACGCGGGGGAGGCAGGAAAAGGCTTTGCAGTTGTTGCAGATGAAATCGGAAAACTTGCAGAAACCTCAGGAGAGCAATCGGCTCTTATTGCCGCCCAACTCAATTCAATTCGGGATTCTATCGCGCAGGTAGTGAAATCGTCAGCGGAATCGAGCGAGGCATTTAGCTTGGCAGCAGAAAAGATTCGCGGCACAAACGATTTGGTTTCCCATATTTCCAACGCAATGGAAATGCAGCAGCAAAATTCTGCGAAGATTAACGAGAGTTTGAGTGCGCTTAACAAAAGCACTCAAGCAGTGCAGAATGCGTCTAAAGAAATGGCAGGGAGCAATTCAATAATCGAAGAAGAGATTAAGTCGCTGCAGGACGTTACAGAAATAATAAATCAGACAATGGAAGCCGTTACAATAAATGTAGCGAAAATTGAAGAGTCGGAGAAATCGCTCACGGATATTTCAAGTAAAGTTGCCGCCGATATAAGCGAAATCGACAAGCAGCTTTCGGTCTTTAAGCTGTAGATTGCTATATTCTCATATTTTTCTGCACAGGATTGTGGCAGAACGATATCTGTAATTGAATTTCTATGCGGAAAAGCGTATAATTTAAGGTATCAAATCGAGTACGTCAACTCACAACAGCTAATTTGTCATTTTCCACTTCAATTTGAATACACGAGGTTTTTTATGGAACAAACGCTTCCCAAGATGTTTAAGAAAGTCGCAGAGCAGTATGGCGATATTGCGGCGCAATATTATCATGGTCCTGACGGCAATTTTTTGAGCGTATCTTACAAGGAAGCGTTCCAGAACTCTCTCGACTTTGGCGCAGGGCTTTTGGCAATGGGCATAAAGCGAGGGGATAGAATCGGCTTGATTTCCGACAACCGCCGCGAGTGGCTTCAGGCAGATATGGGGCTTTTGTCTATCGGCGCAATCGACGTGCCGCGCGGAAGCGATGCGATGAGCGTGGATTTAAGCTATATCCTGTCGTTTTCGGAATGTGAAACGGTCATCGTTGAAAATCCGCAGCAGATGAGAAAGATTCTTGCACTCAAAAACGACCTGCCGCTCATCAAGACGCTCATCAGCTTCGACGCACCAAACTCAACCGATACAAAGCAATCTCTCGACGCTGGCATAACGCTCATTTCGTTCGCCGACGTGCTAGAAAAAGGCAAGCAATGGAGAACAATTAACGCAGGCGCAGTAGAAGCCGAGCTCGAAAAAGGCAGCTGGGACGACATCGCAGGCATTATCTTTACGAGCGGCACAACGGGAACTCCGAAAGGCGTAATGATTAGCCACGGCAATTTCTTGACACAACTCGACGAACTGCCAGAGCGCATTTTTTTGAACCCGGGGGAACGCGCGCTCGTTGTGCTTCCTGTGTGGCACGTCTTTGAAAGGCTCTGCGAATACGTCATCTTGATTCAAGCCGCCGCGCTCTGCTATTCCAAGCCTGTCGGCTCTGTGTTGCTTTCGGATTTCCAGAAAATCAATCCGCAGCTCATTCCTGCCGTGCCGCGCGTGTTCGAGGCGGTCTACGACGGCATTTATCGCAAAATGCGAAAGACGGGCGGACTTGCGTATGTGCTGTTTAATTTCTTCGTGAACGTGTCAAAACTGCACTGCAAAATTGACCGCAAACTCTTTCGCAAAACAGCGCGTTTCTCGCACGATTATCTGTTATTGTGGTGGCCTGTGCTGGTGTTGCCGTGGCTCATTTTGTACCCGTTGCGTCTGCTCGGCGGCGCGGTCGTGTTCAAGAAGATTCGCGCAATGCTCGGCAAAAACTTCCGCGCAGGCATTTCGGGAGGCGGCGCGTATCCGCAGGCTATCGACGAGTTCTTCTGGGCGGTCGGCGTGAACATCGTGGAGGGCTACGGCTTAACGGAAACATCTCCTGTTGTGAGCGTGCGCCCGATTCCGCATCCTGTGTTCGGTACGGTCGGTTCTGCAATCCGCGGCGTGAATGTGCGCATTGTGGGCGAACACGGAGATGTGCTTCCTGCGGGCAAGAAAGGCGTTTTGCAGGTGCAAGGCGAAACCGTGATGAAAGGCTATTACAAACGCCCCGACCTCACGGCGAAGGTGATGACCGCAGACGGCTGGCTCGATACGGGCGACATCGCGATGCTCACGGTGAACAACGAAATCAAGCTGCTCGGTCGGCAAAAAGACACCATCGTGCTTCGCGGCGGCGAAAACATCGAGCCGCTTCCTATCGAGCAGAAATTGCAAGAATCGCGCTATATCAATACGGCGGTCGTCGTAGGCTCATCGGGCGGAGAGGATATGCGATACCTTGCCGCGCTGATTTTGCCGAGCGAAGAGGACGTGAAGAGCTATGCGAAAGAAAACGGCATTGTGTTCCAAAGCTATGACGATTTGCTCAAGAATCCCGCAATTCTCAAGATGTTCGAGTCAGAGATTTCGTCGCTGGTCGGTCCAAAGAACGGCTTTAAGCTCTTTGAGCGCGTATCAAAGTTCACGTTCTTGAAAAAGCCGTTCGAGGTTGGTCGCGAATTGAGCGCAAAGCAAGAGATTATGCGTTTCAAAATCAGCGAGCTGTACAAAAAAGAAATCGCCTCAATGTACGCCGAAAAATGAGCTACGGCACGATGATGATAAAATCTATTGCTGATGTTTCGGTTTGGTTGTTTACCTTGCTCTTCTTGTTTTTCTCTGCAGCGGCGGCGTTTCCTCAAGGAAAAAAGATTTCTGACCTGTCGCACATCAAAGCGCAATCCGCTTTTTCGGCTCTGGGCGTGTATGAACTTCGGAGCGAAAAAGACCGCACCGCACCTGTTCGCTTTCGCACACTCAACCACGAGGGCGGAACAAAAGTGCGCGTGCTTGAGGTTGTTTCTCGAGAAGATGGCGGCGTTTGGCTGTGGGTGCTGCTCACTTCTCCGATGTGGGTAGAATCGGGCGAATGGCTGAGCGCATACACACAGTTTCTGCTCTACCTGCCAAATACCGCAATAATCACCGATTTCGTGCCGTAGCGATTATAAAGGACAATTCCAACTAAAAGATAAAGCGCACACGGCGACTTGAGGAAAATCGGGTCGCCGTGTTCTTTTTTGCGAAATTATTTTTGACCGAGTTCAACCGATTTCTCAAAAGCCGCCGTCGCCGCATTGATAACAGACGCACGGAAACCGCCTTCTTCAAGCGCAATCACGCCCTCTATCGTCGTTCCCGCAGGAGAACACACCGCGTCTTTTAGCTCGCTAATGCTCCGCCCATCTTCCAAGAACATCGCCGCCGCGCCCTTGAGCGTTTGAGCGGCATACACATACGCACTCTTTCGCGGAAGACCGAAACGCACCGCCGCGTCCGCCAACGCCTCGATAAACAAAAACGCATACGCCGGACCTGACCCCGACACCGCCGTAACGCCGTCCATCAAGTTTTCGCCGACCTCGTCCACACGACCTGCCGCGCTCAAAAGCGCTTTCACAGCCTCCGCGTCTTCCTTTGCCGCGCTCTCCGTCTTGCAAAGAGCAATCATTCCCTCGCCGACCGTCGCAGGAATATTCGGCATAATGCGCACAATCTTCCGCTCTCCGACCACCGTCGCAATCGTTTCGGTCTTCACGCCCGCCGCCATACTCACCAGCACGCAATCCGATTTCAAAGAATCCTTGATTTCGCCCAGCACGCCGCCGATGTACGCAGGCTTCACCGCCAAAAACACAAAATCCGCGTCCTTGACCGCCTCTGCATTGCCATACGCCGCCTTCACACCGACCGCCGTCGCAAAGTCCACCGCCTCGGTGTAGTTCGCCGCCGTAACTGTGATGTTCGCCGCACTCACGACCTTCGTCATCGCCTTGACGAGCGAGCCGCCCATCACACCGCACCCAATACACGCAATTTTCTTTTCCTGAATCTTGGACTTGTCATTTACAATTAAGCGCAAACGCGTCGCGCAGTGTTCCGCAGTTCTTACATTGTCAGGGCCGCCAACATAATGCATAATTGACTTTGCAACACGCTCCGCATCAGGCAAGTTCGCAAATTGTTTAATAACATCGTCAGCTTCTTGTGCGACTGCGCCTGAACTTTCTTCTTCAGCAGGTGCCTCGACTGTAAGTTTTTGATCGTCGAGTTCAAAAGTAATGTTGCCGAAATCAGCGTGGTTAGTGACAACTACAGGCGTTGTAGTTTCATAACCTGCCTCAGTGATAACATTTGAATCAAACTCCAACAAAAGCTGACCGCGTTTAACTTTCTGCTGTGCCTCTGCTTTAGGTTTAAAACCTTCGCCATTAAGTTTTACTGTGTCCATGCCGATATGGATTAAGAGCTCTGCGCCCTTATCCGTAACAAGGCCAATGGCATGGCCCGTGGGGAAAAGCGTCATCACCGTGCAGTCAGCCGGAGCTACCACCTTGCCGTCACTGGGTTCAATGGCTACGCCCTTGCCCAGTACGCCCATGGCAAAGGCTTCATCGGG